>JBOHQK010000223.1:0-14222 GCA_050732195.1 Methylomirabilales bacterium (SeqCode) | reverse complement strand
GCTGGCGGCTGCTCCGGGGGTGGCAGGCGGTCCGGGAATCCTGGGTGCTCATCTTCAAAAACAGCGGTGAGGTCCGCTTCACCCTGACCGATCTCCGGATCGAGCTGGCGGGGGCCTTCGCCTGGGTCGTCCTCACGGAGAACCTGCTGAGCCAGCAGCAGGGGAACGTCGCGGTCACCTCCATCCTGGCCACGAACCTCTTTCAGAAGCTCGACGGGAAGTGGCGGATGATCCTCCACCACTCCTCGCACATCATCGCCGGCCCCACCCGGGAGGAGTCCCGAACCGTCCACTGACCCTCCCTGCAGCTCCGCCACGCTGGAGGGCTTCCTCATCAACCCCCGGCAAATCCACTACGCCTACAGGTGCCCGGTGTGAGGCGGCTCGCCCTCTACCTTTGTTGCCTGGCGGCCGTTGCCGGCCTCACCCTTTTCGCGGGCTTCACGCCCCGGCAGGTGCTGGCGACCAGCATCTTCGGCGGCTTCATCGCCGGCACCCTCCTCTTCTGGAAATTCCGCCTCGCCTTCGCCCTCGGGGGCGTGGCCGTCCTCCTCGCCGCGGGCGTCCTGGACATCCCGCACCTGATCGAGTTCGCCGGTCTGGACGTCATCCTCTTCCTGGTGGGGATGATGGTGGTGATCGGCTTCCTGGAGCGGCGCCGGTTCTACGAGGTGGTGACGGAGACCATCCTCCGCGCGGTGGGGGGCGGGGCGCATCGGGTGACGGCGGTCCTGATGATCCTGGCGGCGCTCTCCGCCGCCCTGGTGGACGAGGTAACCTCCATCCTCTTCATGATGGCCGTGACCCTGCAGCTCACGCGGCGGTTCTCCCTCGGGCCGGTCCCCTTCCTCATGATGGTGGTCTTTGCCACCAACATCGGCTCCAGCGCGACGGTGGTGGGGAACCCGATCGGCGTGATGATCGCGCTCCGGGCCGGCCTGACCTTCCCAGACTTCCTCCGGTACGCCAGCCCGGTGGCGGCCGCCGCCCTCGCCCTGGCCATCCCCCTCTGCTTCTGGATCTTCCGCGGGGACCTGGCGCGCCTCGACGCCGGGCTGGCGAAGGCGGGCGGGGCCGCCGTGGACGTGGAACCGGTCGCCCCCCGGGACCTGGTGGTCGGCGGGGCGCTCTTCAGCGGCACGATCCTCGGGTTGATCGCCCATCACCGACTGGAGGAGCTTCTGGGGCTGGACAAGAACGCCCTCCTGCTGGGGGTCGCCCTGTTCGCCGCGGCCATCGCCCTCCTCCTCGAGGGGGAGGAAGCCCGGGCCCTGGTGGAGCGCCACGTGGACTGGTGGACGCTCACCTTCTTCCTCCTCCTCTTCGCCTCCGCCGGCACCCTCCGCTTCGTCGGGGTCACCGGCCGGATCGCGGAGGGGCTCCTCGATGCCACCGGGGGGAGGCCCGCGGCGCTCCTCCTGATGGTGACCTGGAGTGCCGGTCTGCTCAGCGCGGTGATGGACAACGTGCTGGCGGTGGCCACCTTCATCCCCATCGTCCAGGACCTGGGGCGGACCGGCGCGGACAGCGGCCCGCTCTGGTGGGGGCTGCTGTTCGGGGGCACGCTCCTGGGGAACCTGACCCTCATCGGCAGCACGGCCAACATCGTGGCCCTGGGCATTCTGGAGCGGGAGGAGGGGATCCACCTCGGCTTCCGGGAATGGATCGGCCCCGGCGCCCTGGTGGCCATCCCGACGCTGGCCCTGGCGACCGGGCTCCTCTTCCTGCAGCAGCGCTGGTGGTTCTGAGGGGCCGGAGGAGGTGACCTCCGGGCCGGCGGGGCATGCAGGGCTCGGGCGAGACTGACCGGGGAGGGAATGCGACGGGGGGGGCTAGGAGGCCGGGGGAGCGCTCGGAGGTTCCTGCGGGTCCAGGATCATGACGGCCGTACTCATGAGGGCGACCAGCCGGTCGTCGTCGTCGGTAATCCGGACCTCCCAGACCATCGTCCGGCGGCCCCGGTGCAGTGCCGTCGCCTCCCCTCGCACGGTGCCGTCCTTCACCGGGACCATGAAGTTCACCTTGAACTCGATGGTGGTCATGGTCTGCCCGGGGGCGAGGAACCTGCCGGTCCCGGTGGCGACCAGGGAGTCGGCGAAGGTGGCGATGGCGCCCCCGTGCAGGAGCCCGTAGGGCTGCTTGAGGATATCCCGGACCGGCAGCTCGCCCCGGACGAAGCCCTGGCCAACCTCCAGGAGACGCATCCCCAGGACCTCGGTGAAGGTCCCCTTGATGCGCCGCTGGAACTGTTCGTTCAGGTCCGGGTGATCCATAGAGGAGAAAGGAGGGCCCGCCGCGGTGGGGGCGCGGCGGGCCCGAACGTAGGGGGCCGGCTCAGCCGCCGGCCGCAGTCGCAGGCGGAAGCGGGGCCAGGATGATCTCGATGCGCCGGTTCTGGGCCCGCCCCTCCTCGCTGTCGTTGGGGGCCACCGACCGGTACTCGCCGTAGCCCGTCGCCGAGAGGCGGGTCGGGTCGAGCCCTACCTTATCCTGGAGGAACCGGGCCACCACCGTGGCCCGCGCGGTGGAGAGTTCCCAGTTGGTCGGGAAGCGGGCCCGCAGGGCGGCCCCGATGGGCACGTTGTCGGTGTGCCCCTCGATCCGGACCACCTTGTCCGGGACCCCCTTCAGGATGTCCCCGACCCGCTGCAGGATCTCCAGCCCCCGGGGCTTGATCTCGGCCCGCCCCGAGTCGAAAAGAATCTTCTCCACCAGGTTCACCGTCAGCAGGTCCCTGAACTGGGTGACCTTGATTTCCCCCGCCTCGATCTCTTTCTTCAGGTCTCGGACCAGGCTGTCGTAGGTGCTCCGCAGGCGGGCGATCTCCTGCTCCTTCTCTGCCGTCACCTTCTGCAGGCGGCCGATCTCCGCCTCATAGTTCGAGATGGTCTGCTCCAGTTCGCCGACGCGTTTGTTCGCGGCCTGGATCATCACGCGGGTCGTTTCCAGGTCCCGCTGCAGGCCGGCCCGCTCCCGCTCCAGGGCCGCCCGCGCCGTCTTCACTGTCTCCAGCTCCGCAGCCAGGCTGCGGCCGGCGGCGCGCGCCGCCTCCAGCTCGCTCATGGTCCGCGCCGCCTCCTGCTCCTTGGCCTCGAAGGTGGACCTGGCCACGCAGCCGGCCACCAGAACCCCTACCCCGAGGAGCAGCACCAGCGCTCGGATGGATGAACGGATCAACATGCCAGACCTCCTTTTCGCCCAGATGAGATAACAGCGGCCAGCCGACTCATCCCCACACCGAATCGCGCTGGCCGGGGTGTGAGAACTATATCACAGACCCGCCCTGCCCTCTACCCCCATCCTCTCCGGCAGCCAGGTCCCTGAGAATCGCCTCGCGCGCGGCCGCCATCGCCTGGCGGGCTTCAGCACTGAAGGCCGTGCCGCAGTAGGCGCAGCGGTCCGCCTTCAGGACCGCCACAGGCTTGCCGCAGGCCGGGCAGTTCACCTGCCGGCCGCCGGCCGCGGCCCGAACCCGCTCCGGGTCCAGCCCGACCTCGGCCGCCGCGGCACGGTCTGCCAGGAAGCGAGCCCGTTGCCCGATCGCCGCCCGGAGGGCCACCACCCACCCCGCGGCCATGACGGCCGCCATGAGGGCCGCGGCCGCGGCCCGGGCGATGGGCTGCGCCGCGAGGGGAGCCGAGAGCGGCAGGGCGGGGAGGCCTGCCCACAGGATGCGCCAGAGGACCCAGGCGGTCAGGGCGGCCAGCAGGAGCAGGGAGGCCACGCGCACCGGCACCTCAGGCCGCCTTCCGGCGGGCGAGGAAGGCCAGGACCTCGGGGAGGGGCCGCGCGTTCAGGATGTCGGATTTGGTGCACCAGCCCTTCCGGGCCACCCCGACCCCGTAGGCGATATCGCGCAGCCCCTCGGTCGAGTGGGCATCGGGGTTGATGGCCAGGAGCACCCCCAGCTCCCGGGCCCGGCGCAGGTGGCGCCAGTCCAGGTCCAGGCGGCGCGGGTTGGCGTTGATCTCCACCACCACCTGGTGCCGCGCAGCCGCCTGTAGGACCTCCTCCAGGTCAAAGGGGTACGGCTCCCGCTGCAAGAGCAGGCGTCCCGACACGTGCCCCAGCATCGTCACCTTGGGGTGGCTCAGCGCCTTCAGGAGGCGCGCGGTCATGGTGGAGGCATCCATCGTGAAGCGGGAGTGGACGGAGGCCACCACGTAGTCGAAGCGGCGAAGCGTTTCCCCGTCGTAGTCCGGGGCGCCGTCGGCCAGGATGTCCGCCTCGATCCCCTTGAGGAGCCGGAAGTCCCGGAACGTCCCGTTGAGGCGCTCGATGGCGGCGTGCTGCTCCGCGACCTGCTGCCGGGTGAGCCCTCCGGCGTATTTCGCCGCCTCGCTGTGGTCGGCGATCCCCAGGTACGCGTAGCCCATCTGCCGCGCCGCCGCGGCCATCTCCTCCAGGCTGTTCAAGCCGTCACTCCAGGTGGTGTGGCAGTGGAACGTTCCCGTGAGATCCCCCTCCTCCACCAGGGCCGGGAGAGCCCCCCGCTCCGCCGCCTCAATCTCCCCCAGGTCCTCCCGCAACTCGGGCGGGATGTAGGCGAGGCTCAGCCGCTCGAAGAGGGCCGCCTCGTCCCGGCAGGGGAGGGGGGTCTCCCCCTCGAAGAGACCGTACTCGTTCATCTTGAGCCCCCGGGCGATGGCCCGGTTGCGCATGGCCACGTTGTGCTCCATGCTGCCGGTGAAGTGGTGCAGGGCGAAGGGGAACTCGGCCTCGGCGACGACGCGGAGGTCGGCCTGGATGCTCGTCTTCAGGCGGACGCTGGCCTTGGTGGGGCCGTGCGCGAGGACCGCCGACACCAGCGGATGGGTGGTGAAGCCCCGCATGAGGGCCGCCGGGTCCGTGGCGGAGGCGATGAGATCAATGTCGTTGACAGTCTCCCGGCGGCGCCGGAGACTCCCGGCCACCTCGACCCGCCGCGCGGCGGGGTGGGAGGCCAACGCGGCCCGAAGGTCCAGGGCGAGGGGGAGGGCCTCGCTGAGAAGAAAGCGGCCGGCGTGACTCCGCAGCCGCTCGATCCCCTTGAGGATATTCTCCTGGGTCTTCGCGCCGAATCCCTCCAGGTGCGCGACCTTTCCCGCCCGACAGGCCGCCTCCAGGTCCGCCAGGGTACTCACGCCGAGCCGGTCGTAGACCGCCTTCACCTTCTTGGGACCGAGGCCGGGGACCTGGAGCAGGTCCAGGAGGCCCGGGGGAAACTTGGCCCTCTGCTCCTCGTGGTAGCGCATCCGGCCGGTCCGGACCAGTTCGGTGATCTTCTCCGCCAGCGCCTCCCCGATTCCTTTCAGGTTCTTGAGGGCCCCCGTCTCCACCAGGTCGGGCGGCTCCTGCTCCGCGGCCTCGATGGCCCGGGCGGCCGCGAGGTAGGCCCGGGACTTGAACGGGTTCTCCCCCTGCAGCTCCAGGAGGGCCGCGATCTCCTCCAGGACAGCCGCCACCTGCTTCTTGTTCATGGGGGGAGGGGGGGTTAGGGGCCGAGGCGGATGGCCACGGCTACGTGCCGAAGCGGCGCTTGCGCTGCTGGTAGGCCCTGACCGCCCGGAGCAGGTCAATCTTCCGGAAGGCGGGCCAGTAGGCGTCGCAGAAGTAGAACTCGCTGTAGGCCGACTGCCAGAGGAGAAAGCCGGACAGGCGGAACTCGCCGCTCGTCCGGATGATGAGGTCGGGGTCGGGCAGGTCGTAGGTGTAGAGGTACTTCCCGATCGCTTCGGGGGTGACCTCGGCGATGGCCTCCGGAAGCCCCTTCCCTTCACGGGACCGCTCAAGGAGGAGAGCCTGGACGGCATCGGCGATCTCCTGCCGGCCCCCATACCCGACGGCGATGTTCAGGAAGAAGTTCCCGTAGCCGGCGGTGGCCTCCTCCGCAGCCCGGATGGCCTCCTGAACGGAGGCGGGCAGGAGGCCGAGCTGGCCGACCGCCCGCACCCGCACCCCCTTGCCGTGGATCTTGGTGTCCGTGGCGACGGACCGCATCTTGGTCTCGATCAGGCTCAGGAGGCGGTGGAGCTCCTCGGGGGGGCGGGAGAGGTTCTCGGTGGAGAGGACGTAGATGGTGATGATCCGAATCTCCAGCTCCTCCAGCCAGTCCAGGACCTGCTCCAGACGGTCTGCGCCTCGCCGGTGCCCCTCCAGGGGGTCGGTCAGGCCGAGTCCCCGGGCGTAGCGGCGGTTGCCGTCCAGGATGAGGCCGATGTGCCGGGGCATGGTCCCGCCCCGCACCTCCCGGAGGAGGCGCCTCTCGTAGAGCCGGTACAGGAGGCCGAGTCCCAGCATCGCCGTGCGCCCTCCGCCCACCTCGGGCGAGCCTGCCGACCTTATACCCCATCCCCGCAGCGAAGCCAAGGGCCAGCGTCCTTGCCGCCGGCCCCCGGCGCGAGGCCGGTGCCCCGCTACCGGGAGGTCTGCGCGGCTCCTGGTGCAGGGGCCGTGCCACCAGCCACCCCCTGAGCCAGGAGAACGGCCACGAGGACGAGGCCGCCCCCGAAAAGCTGGAGAGCCTCCAGACGCTCCCCCAGGACCAGGAACGCGGCCCCGGCGGCCACGACCGGCTCCAGGGTGCTCATGATCTGGGCGGTGACCGCCGACACGTGGGTGAGGGCCCGGACAAAGAGGCCGAACGGGACCACGGTCCCCAGGATCACGAAGAGCAGGAGGAGTCCCCACACGCGCGGCGGGTGTCCGCCCAGCAAGACCCACGGGGGGGTCAGGAGGAACCAGAAGAGGGCGGCGAAGCCGAACGCATAGGTCACGACGGTCCAGGAATCCACCCGCCGCAGCGCCCGCTGGCCGGCGACGGTATAGAGGGCGAAGAAACACGCGGAGGCCAGGCCCGTGGCCAGCCCGGCGACACTCAGCCGGAGGGCGACCAGGTCGTAGCCCCGGACCACCAGGGCGCAGCCGGTCACCGCAGCCGCGAGCCCGAACAGCAGGCGGCCCGTGAGCGGTCGCCGCTCCACGACCACCGCGTAACAGGCCACCAGGATCGGACTCATGTACTGGAGCAGGACGGCGGTGGCGACGGCGGTGAGGCTGATGGTGGTCAGATAGAAGAAGTTGTTCATGGCCATCCCGGCGACGCCCAGGAAGGCCAGGAGGGGAAGGTCAGCGAACCGGACCTTGAGGAGGGTGGGGTCCCAGAGGAGCAGCGCGGGAACGAGGAGGGAGACGGCCAGGGCGGCCCGGATCCCGGCGAGGGCGCGCGGGGTGACGGCCCCCTCCAGGAAGAGGACCTTGGCCACCGTGCTGAAGGCTCCCCAGCAGACGGCGGCGGCCACCACCATGAGTGTGCCGCGGGCGGCCCGACTCACTTGGCCTTGAGGAGCCGCTCCAAGTTCTCCCGCAGCTCGTCGGCGTCCATCCTCCCCGCCTCGATCGCCACCACGCGGCCGGACCGGGTAATGAAGACAGAGGTCGGGGTCCCCTCGATCCCGTACAGGGCTGCGATCCGGTTCCCCTCGTCGAAGCCGGCCGGGTACGGGATCCGGCGCTCCTGGATGAACCGCCGGCCGTTCGCCTCCTGGTCGAAGACGTTAATCCCGAGGAACTGCACCCCCCGGTCGGAGTAAGCCCGGTAGGCGGAGATGAGAGCGGGAGCCTCCCGCTGGCAGTGGGGTCACCAGGAGGCGAAGAAGTTTATGAAGACCGGCTTGCCCTTGAGGTCGCTCAGCTTGAAGGGTTTGGCGGAGAAGAGGGTGAGGGTGAAGTCCGGCGCCGGATCCCCGACCGCCGGCCCGGCTGCTCCGGCCGATCCGCTCAGGAGAACGTTCGCCAGCAGCAGGCTTGCCGCCAGGAGGCCCCCCAGGGTCCCCACCCGGCTCCGCTGAGCGCTCTGCATCCGTCCTGGCATCATCGCCTCCCCCCTCGTCCTGGGCACGGTGCGGCCGCCCGGCTGCGCCGCGCGACCGGCCTTGCACGATAGCACACTCGACGGCCCCGCTCAACGGAAATAGGTGCGGAGGCGCGGTCGGGGCGGCGTGCCGTCCCTGCCGGAGCCTGGTTCCCCTCGCGGCGGCCGGCTTTCACCTTGACTTCCCCTGACCTTTATGGTGTGATTCCCGCCGCATTGTGAAGACGGCGACAAGCCCTCGCCCCATCGCGGAGACGCGCGGATGAAGAAGTTCCGCCTCCTGGCCCCCGGCCCGACCCCGGTCCCGCCCGAGGTCCTCCTGGCGATGGCCCAACCGGCGCTCCACCATCGGACGCCGGAGTTCGAGGCCCTATTCGGCGAGGCCCGGCGCGGCCTGCAGTGGCTCTTCCAGACCCGGCGGGAGGTCCTCGTCCTGGCCGCCTCCGGCACCGGGGCCATGGAGGGGGCGGTGGTGAACGTCTGCTCCCCCGGCGACCGGGTGCTGGTCATCCGGGGCGGGAAGTTCGGGGAGCGGTGGGCGGAGATCTGCCAGGCCTACGGGCTCAGCGTGATCCCGGTGGAGGTCCCCTACGGCAAGGCCGTGGACCCCCAGGCGGTGGCGGCGGCCCTCCGGGGGGAGCCGGGCATCGCGGCGGTCTTCGCCACCCACAGCGAGACCTCCACCGGGGTCCTGCACGACCTGGAGGCGATCGCGGCCATCGTCCGGCAGACGCCGGCCCTCCTCGTGGCGGATGCCATCACGAGCCTCGGGGTGGTGGACCTCCCGACGGACGCCTGGGGGGTGGACGTGGTGGTCGCGGGCTCGCAGAAGGCGATGATGCTGCCGCCCGGCCTGGCCTTCGCCTGCCTGAGCGACCGAGCCTGGGCTGCGGCCGAGCGGGCCCGCCTCCCCCGCTACTACTTCAACTTCCTCGTGGAGCGGAAGATCCAGGCGAAGCACCAGACCGCCTGGACCCCGGCCATCTCCCTCATCGCCGGGCTCAAGGCCGCCCTGGATCTGCTGCAGGCCGAGGGGCTCTCCGCCATCTTCGCCCGCCACGAGCGACTCGCCAGGGCCGCGCGGGCTGCCGTCACGGCGCTGGGGCTCGACCTGTTCGCCGAGCGGCCATCCCCGGCGGTGACGGCGGTGAAGGTCCCGGAGGGGGTGGACGGCGGCGCCATCGTGAGGGTTCTCCGGGACAAGCACGGGATCTCCATCGCCGGGGGCCAGGGGTCCATGAAGGGGAAGATCTTCCGGATCGCGACCCTCGGCTACGCCGACGCCTACGACGTCCTCACGGGGATCGCCGCCCTGGAGTTCACCCTGGCCGAGCTGGGCTACCCCGTGCGGCTGGGCGACGGCCTGCGCGCCGCCCAGGACGTGCTCCAGAAGTAGTCCCGCCGCCGTCCCGCGTCCCCCCCTCCGGAGGATCGCCGCGCCCGGCCCTGGGGGGGGTGTTCGCGCGCGCAGCCCCGACCGGGCGGGCGCGGCGCTGCGGGAGGCCCCAGGAGAGAATCGTATGCCACCGGAACCCCCTGTCCTCAAGCGGATCCTGGTCACCGACAACCTGGCCCCCCGGGGGTTGGAGCTGCTCCGCCATGCCCCGGGCTTCGCCGCGGACGTGAAGAACCGGCTCACCCCCGAGGAGCTGCTGGCCTGCATCGGCGACTACGACGCCCTGGTGGTCCGGAGCACCACCCGGGTGACGGCCAAGGTCCTGGAGGCGGGCATGCGCCTCAAGGTGGTGGGGCGGGCCGGCGTGGGCGTGGACAACATTGATCTCGAGGCGGCCACGGCCCGCGGGATCGTGGTCATGAACGCCCCCAGCGGCCAGACGGTCACCACAGCGGAGCACACCCTCGCGCTCCTGCTGGCCCTCGCCAAGAACGTCCCGCAGGCCACCATGTCCGTGAAGCAGGGCCGCTGGGAGAAGGGCCGCTTCATGAACGTGGAACTCTTCAACAAGGTCCTGGGCATCATCGGGTTGGGCCGGATCGGCTCCGAGGTCGCCCGGCGGGCGAAGGCGCTCGCCATGCGGGTCATCGCCTACGACCCCTTCATCTCCCGGGAGGTGGCCGGTCCCCTCGGGGTCGAGCTGGTGGACCTGGAGGAGGTCTTCCGGCGCTCCGACTTCCTCACGGTCCACGTCCCACTCGGACCCGACACCCGGAACCTCATTGACGGGAAGGCCATCGCCATGATGAAGCGCGGGGTGCGGATCATCAACTGCGCCCGGGGCGGCATCGTGGACGAGCAGGCCCTCTACGAGGGACTGCGGAGCGGGCAGGTGGCTGGCGCCGCCGTTGACGTCTTCGTCAACGAGCCGGCCACCGGCAGCCCCCTCCTCGCCCTGGAGAACTTCATCTGCACCCCGCACCTGGGGGCGGCCACGGAGGAGGCCCAGGAGAACGTGGCGGTGGCCATCGCCGAGCAGGTCATTGATTTCCTGGAGCGGGGGGTGGTCCGGAACGCCGTCAACGCCCCCAGCATGGATCCGGAGCTGCTGGCCAAGATCCAGCCCTACTTCACGCTGGCGGAGAAGCTGGGGCGCCTCTGCTCCCAGCTCAGCGAGGGCCGGATGCAGGAGGTCCGCATCGAGTACCAGGGGGAGGTGGCCTCGGTGAACACCGCCCCCCTCACCGCCGCCGTGGTCAAGGGCATCCTGGACCCCATCCTCTCGGGCTCCGTCAACGTCGTGAACGCCCTCCCCTTCGCCAAGCAGCGGGGGGTGAGGGTGGTGGAGAGCAAGACCTCGGAGGAGGGGGACTACGCCAGCCTCATCAGCGTCACCATCGGGACCGACAAGGGCCCCAGCCTGGTGGCCGGCGCCCTCTTCCAGAAGTCCCAGCCCCGGGTCGTCCGCATAGACGAGTTCTCCCTGGAGGCCATCCCCGAGGGCTACCTGCTGGTCTTCTCCAACATGGACGTCCCCGGGGTCATCGGCCGGATCGGGACGCTGCTGGGGAAGAACCAGGTGAACATCGCCGGCATGCAGCTCGGCCGGACCCGGCCCGGGGGGCGGGCCGTCTCGGTGGTGAACGTGGACAGCCCCATCCCGCCCCCGGTCCTGGAAGAGATCCGGCGCATGCCGGACATCGTCTTCGCCAAGCTGGTGCAGGTGTAGCCCGCCATGGCCCGCCCCTCCACCGCCATCCCCAAGGGCGTCCGGGTGATGCCGCCGAAGGAGGCCGCGCGCCTCCGGTTCGCCGAGGGCCGGCTCCTCTCGGTCTTCGAGCGGTGGGGGTTCCGGGAGGTCGTCGTCCCCACCTTCGAGTACCTGGAGGTCTTCGCCGCCGCGCTGCCCGACAGCGAGAAGGTGGAGAAGTTCGTGGACCGGCAGACCGGCCGGCTGCTGGCGCTGCGCCCGGACCTCACCTCCCAGGTGGCCCGGATGGTGGCGACCACGCTGCGGCACCACCCCCTCCCCCTGCGCCTCTGCTACGCCGCCCCCATCTTCCGCCACGAGGAGGCGGCGGAGGGGCGGCAGCGGGAGTTCTACCAGGCCGGGGTGGAGCTCATCGGCCTGGAGAAGCCGGAGGCGGACGCCGAGGTCATCGCCATGGCGGTGGAGTCCTGCCGGGAGGTGGGCCTCACCCGGTTCCAGATTGACGTGGGGCAGGTGGAGTTCCTGCGGGGGATGCTGGATGTGCTCCCGCAGCGCCCCGACCGGCGCGGGGAGATCCTGGCGGCGCTGCGGCGCAAGGACGCGCTCGCCCTCGACCTGCTCCTGGCGGACCTGGCCTGCCCCGACCAGGTGAAGGCGGGGATCCGGGGGCTCACGGAACTGTACGGGCGGGAGGAGGTGCTGGACCGGGCGGAAGGGCTGGCCGCCTCCGAGCGGTCGAAGCGGGCGCTGGAGAACCTCCGCCGGGTCTACGAGGTCCTGCGGGTCTATGGCCTCACGGACCAGGTCATCCTGGACCTCGCCGAGCACTACAGCCTGGAGTACTACAGCGGGATCGCCTTCCAGGTCTTCGCGGAGGGCCTGGGGTCCCACCTGGGGGGGGGCGGCCGCTACGACAGCCTCATCGGCCAGTTCGGCTACGAGTGCCCGGCCACCGGGTTCGCCTTCGACCTGGAGAAGATCCTCCAGGCGCTGGAGAAGGAGAACGCCCTGCCGCGGGACGCCGGGCCGCTGTTTCTGATCATTGACTTCCACCCGGATAAGCGGCAGGCCCTGATCCTGGCCCGGACCTTGCGCTCGAAGGGCTACCCCGCGGCCCGGGACATCATCACCCGCGACCTGGAGGGGTCCCTCACCTACGCCCGCACCTGCGGCATCCGCACCGCCCTCATCCTGGGGCAGCCAGGGCAGGGGGAGGACAGCCTGATCCTGCGGGACGTGCAGTCGGGGAAGGAGACGCCGTACGGGGTCGCCCAGTTCTGCGACCGGGTCATGAGCGGAGCCCTGGCATGGCCAACGTGATCGTGGTGGGCACCCAGTGGGGGGACGAGGGGAAGGGCAAGGTGGTGGACATCCTCTCCGAGTCCTTCGATGCCGTCGTCCGCTACCAGGGGGGGAACAACGCCGGCCACACGGTGGTGGTGGCCGAGGAGAAGGTGGTGCTCCACTTGGTCCCCTCCGGCGTTCTCCGGATGGGGAAGATCTGCATCCTCGGCAACGGCGTGGTCATTGACCTGCCGGCCCTGACCCACGAGATCGAGCAGCTCAGGAAGCTCAAGGTCCGGGTGGAGGAGACCTTCTACATCGGCAAGAGCGCCCACCTGGTCCTCCCCTACCACAAGATCCTGGACGTGGAGCGGGAGCGGCACGGGGCGCAGAAGATCGGGACCACCGGGCGGGGGATCGGGCCGGCCTACGCCGACAAGATGGCCCGGGTGGGGGTGCGGATCGGCGACCTGTACGACCCCGTGGCCTCCCGGGAGCGGCTGGCGGCGGTCCTGGCGGAGAAGCAGGCCCAGGCAGGCCCCGAGAGCCTGCTGCACACCCTGGATGCCACCACCCTCTTCCGGGAGCAGATGCAGCACTTCGAGCAGGTCAAGCGCTTCCTGGTGGACGCCTCCGAGGTGGTGAACCGGTTCATCGTCGAGGGGCGGCGCATCCTGTTCGAGGGGGCCCAGGGGACCCTGCTGGACGTGGACCTGGGGACCTACCCCTACGTGACCTCCTCCAGCGCGACGGCCGGCGGCGCCTGCACGGGCACCGGGGTCGGGCCGACGCACATTGACGGGGTCATGGGGGTGATGAAGGCCTACACGACCCGGGTGGGGGAGGGGCCGTTCCCCACCGAGTTGACCGACGCCACGGGGCAGGTGCTCCGGGACCGGGGGCAGGAGTACGGGGCCACCACGGGGCGGCCGCGGCGCTGCGGCTGGCTGGACGCCGTGGCGCTCCGCTACGCGGTCCGGGTGAACGGCCTGAGCACCCTGGCCCTCACCAAGCTGGACGTGCTGGACACCCTGCCCCGCATCCGGGTCTGCACGGCGTATCAGTACCGAGGGGATCGGCTCAGCGCCTTCCCCAACGAGACTGGCATCCTGGCCGAGTGCACACCGGTGTACGAGGAGCACCCGGGCTGGGAGGAGAGCACCATCGGGGCCCTGAAGCTCGAGCAGCTCCCGAAGGCCTGCCGGGCCTACCTGGACCGGCTCCAGGACCTCGCCGGGGTGGACATCTCCCTCATCTCCACGGGCCCACGACGCGACCAGACCATCCTGGTGGACACCCCCGCGTTCCGGGAGTGGGGCCTGGCCCGGTAGGGCGTCGTCGAATTCGGCCCTGCTGCCCGGCCCTCGCCCCTGTCCCTCGCCCCCTGGCGCGCGTGTCCCCGCGACCCCCGGGTTGCTGGCCCTACCCATCCCTGCTATAATGCCGCGCATCGCGGGGTCCCCGCAGGCGTCCATTCTCCTGCCGGGCCCGCCGGCCGTCCGAGCCGCCGACGCCGACCCGCTAGCTCAGTTGGCAGAGCACCTGCCTTTTAAGCAGGGAGTCGAAGGTTCGAATCCTTCGCGGGTCACCACCCCATCCGTCCCCATCGTCTAGCTGGCCTAGGACCCGGCCCTTTCAAGGCCGAAACGCGGGTTCGAATCCCGCTGGGGACACCACCCTTTTCCCTGCTCCGCGGAAGAAGTCCACCGGTCCCTCTCCCCCGCCGCCGATAGCCGCCGCGTGGCCCGCCCAACACCCCGGTGCTGCACCTGAACCTCCAGCAGCCAGCCTGCTGCAAGGCGGCCCGGCAGCGGAGCGGAAGAGGCGCCAAGAGCCCGTCTCGGCGATCCTGCCTCATCGCCCCTGAACAGGCTCAAGGGCGAAGGGGAGCAGGTTCTTGGCCTCGTCGAACTTCTTCAGCAGTTCCTTCCGGTTCTTCGCGCACAGATCCACCAGCGCGTAGCGGTAACTCTCATCGT
>JBOHQK010000222.1:0-9263 GCA_050732195.1 Methylomirabilales bacterium (SeqCode) | reverse complement strand
GCCGACGCCCTCCCCTTCGCCGCCTCCGCTTTCGACGTGACCACCTGCCGGATCGCCCCGCACCACTTCCCCTCCGTCCCCGCCTTCCTGGCCGAGGTGGTCCGGGTCACCCGGCCCGGCGGCCGGGTCGTCCTGGGGGATACCTCCTCCCCGGAGGAGCCCGCACTCGCCGCCTGGCACAACCGGGTGGAGGGTCTGCGCGACCCCTCCCACATCCGCAACTACACGGCCGCGGAGTGGCGGGCCTTCGCCGAGGGGGCGGGCCTCACCGTGGCGGCCCTGGACACCTCCTGCCGGTCGCGCCTCGTCTTCGGGGACTGGGTCCGCCGGGGCGGGACGGACCCGGCCCGGGTGGCCGCCCTCCGGCGGGCGTTCGCGGCCCCGCCCCCTGGCGCGGCTGCCGCCTTCCAGCTCCAGGGGGAGGGGGACGCGCTGGAGTTCGCCTGGCCCATCACGATCGTGGCGGCCATCCGGCCGTGAGCCCCGCGCCCTGGACGGGCGAGCAGGTCCGCTGGTACGTGGCGGCCCTGCGCCTGAGCGACTTCCCCCGGAAGGTGATGGCCGCCCTGGAGCCGCTTCTCACTGGCTGCCGGAGCGCCCTGGACGTGGGGGCCGGCTGCGGCGCCCTCACGGTCCCCCTGGCGCGACGCCTGAGGCGGGTCACCGCCCTGGAGCCCGCCCCCGCCATGGTGGAGGCGCTGCAGGAGCGGCTCCGCCGGGCCCGCCTCCGGAACGCCCGGATCCTCCCCCAGGCGTGGGGGGCGGCGGCCGTCCCGCGCCATGACCTCCTGCTGGCCGCTAACGTCCCCCTCCCCTGGGATCGCGCGGGCGAACTGCTGGCCAGCCTGGAGCGGGCCTCGGCGCGGCGCATCGTGCTCATCCACCGGGTGGACACCGGCCGCGACAAATTTTATTTCGACGAGCTCTACCCCCTCCTGTTCAACCAGCCCTTCCCGAGGAAGCGGGACTACCGGGGGGTCCTCGCCGCGCTGCACGGCCTCGGGGTCCACGCCGAGGTCCGGGTCATCGAGTACGACTTCGACCAGCCCTTCGCCGACCTCGACGAGGCCCTCCGGTTCTGGAAGCACTACCTGGGGCTCCGCCTCGATTCCTCCCGGGACGCGCGCCTCCGGGCCTTCCTGGGGAAGCGCCTCCGGCCCTGGCGGGGGAGATGGCGGGCCCCCATCCGGAAACGGAGCGCCCTGCTCTCGTGGGCCCCTCGCCGTCGTTGACAAGCCATCCGCCCGTCTGGTATGGTTTGTGCACCCAGGGAAGGGCAGGGAGCTGAATCTTCAAGCCCCCCGCCCTAATTTTTTCCCCCGGCCCGCCGCGGCGGGGCCGGGGGAGAGGCACCCGATGCGACCCGACCGATTGACCATCCGCTCGCAGGAGGCGCTGCAGCAGGCCCAGCGGCACGCCTCCGAGATGACCCACCAGGCCGTGGACGTGGAGCACCTCCTCCTCGCCCTGCTCGGGCAGCAGGATGGCATCGTGGGCCCCCTCCTCCGGCGCCTGGGGGTGAACCTCTCGCAGGTGACGCACGGGCTGCAGGAGGCCCTGAAGAAGCTCCCCCAGGTCTCGGGCGCCACCGGCCAGTACATCGGCCCCCGCCTCCAGAAGGTTCTTGAGGAGGCGGAGCGGGAGATGGAGCGCCTGAAGGACGAGTACATCAGCACCGAGCACCTGCTCCTCGCCGCCGCCGACGGCGCCGGGGATCCCGCCCAGCGGATCCTGCGGGAGGCCGGGCTCACGCGGGACGGGCTGTACGCCGCGCTGGCAGAGGTCCGGGGCGGGCAGCGCGTCACGGACCCCTCCCCGGAGGAGAAATACCAGGCCCTGGAGCGCTACGGCCGGGACCTGACCGAGCTGGCCCGCAGGGGGAAGCTGGACCCGGTCATCGGACGGGACGACGAGATCCGCCGGGTCATCCAGGTCCTGGCCCGCCGGACCAAGAATAACCCGGTCCTCATCGGGGAGCCCGGGGTGGGGAAGACGGCGATCGTGGAGGGGCTGGCCCAGCGGATCGTGAACGGGGACGTGCCGGAGTCCCTGAAGCAGAAGCGGGTGGTGGCGCTGGATCTGGGGGCCCTCATCGCGGGGACCAAGTACCGGGGGGAGTTCGAGGACCGGCTGAAGGCGGTCCTGAAGGAGATCGCCGAGCGGGAGGGGCAGATTGTCCTCTTCATTGACGAGCTCCACACCCTGGTGGGGGCGGGGGCGGCGGAGGGGGCGGTGGACGCCGGCAACATGCTGAAGCCCGCGCTGGCCCGCGGGGAGCTGCGCTGCGTCGGGGCGACCACCCTCACCGAGTACCGGAAGCACGTCGAGAAGGACGCCGCCCTGGAGCGGCGCTTCCAGCCGGTCCTGGTGCGGGAGCCCAGCGTGGAGGACACGATCTCCATCCTCCGGGGGCTGAAGGAGCGCTACGAGGTCCACCACGGGGTCCGGATCAAGGACGCCGCGCTGGTGGCGGCGGCGGTCCTCTCCCACCGGTACATCGCCGACCGCTTCCTCCCGGACAAAGCCATTGACCTCATCGACGAGGCGGCCTCCGGGCTCCGGATGGAGATCGACAGCATGCCCACCGCCGTGGACGAGCTCACGCGGCGGGTCCGGCAGCTCACGGTGGAGCGGGAGGCGTTGCGCAAGGAGACGGACGAGGCCTCGGCCGAGCGGCTCGCCCGCCTGGAGCAGGAGCTCCGCGAGCTCACGGCCCGGGCGGACGCCCTGAAGGCCCGCTGGGGGGAGGAGAAGGCCGTCATCCAGCGGATCCGGGGGATCAAGGAGCGCCTCGAGCAGGCGCGGATCGCCGAGCAGCAGGCCGAGCGGCAGGGGGACCTGGGGAAGGTGGCCGAGCTCCGCTACGGGACCATCGCCGGCCTCCAGAAGGACCTGGAGCGGGAGCAGGCGGCGCTGCAGGCCCGGCAGACCGGGGAGCAGATGCTGAAGGAGGAGGTGGACGAGGAGGACGTGGCCGCCATCGTGGCCAAGTGGACCGGCATCCCCGTCACCCGGCTCCTGGAGGGGGAGACCCAAAAACTCTTGAAGATGGAGGAGAAGCTGCGGGAGCGGGTGGTCGGCCAGTTCGAGGCCATCACGGCCGTGGCGAACGCCGTCCGCCGGGCCCGCTCCGGCCTGCAGGACCCGAACCGGCCCCTGGGCTCCTTTATCTTCCTGGGGCCGACCGGGGTGGGGAAGACGGAGTTGGCCCGGGCGCTGGCCGAGTTCCTCTTTGACGACGAGCGGGCCCTGATCCGGATCGACATGTCCGAGTACATGGAGCAGCACGCCGTGGCCCGCCTCATCGGGGCCCCGCCGGGGTACGTGGGCTACGAGGAGGGGGGGCACCTCACGGAGGCGGTCCGGCGCCGGCCCTACAGCGTCCTCCTCTTCGACGAGATCGAGAAGGCCCACCCGGAGGTCTTCAACATCCTGCTCCAGATGTTGGACGACGGGCGCCTGACCGACGGGCACGGCCGGACCGTGGACTTCCGCAACACCCTGATCATCCTGACGAGCAACCTGGGGAGCCATTTCATCCGGGAGCTGGCCGGCAAGGATGACGCGGCGATGCGGGCGCAGGTCCTGGAGGCGCTGAAGGCGGCGTTCCGGCCCGAGTTCCTCAACCGCATCGACGAGGTTATTATTTTCAATACCCTCTCCCGGCGGGACCTGGAGCGGATCGTGGACATCCAACTCGGCCGGCTCCGCGGGCGCCTGGCGGACCGGAAGCTCGCCCTGGTCGTCTCGGACCAGGCGAAGGCCTTCCTGGCCCGGGAGGGCTTCGACCCGGTCTACGGGGCGCGGCCGCTGAAGCGCACCCTCCAGCGCCTCCTCCAGGACCCCCTGGCCCGCCGGCTCCTCGAGGGGCAGTTTACCGAGGGGGAGACGGTCCGCGTGGACCTGCAAGGGGGCGAGATCACGTTCGCCCGCGCCTGAGAGGCGGGGCGGGCGCCGGGCCACCCGGCGCTGCGTCCGCCCGATCCCGGAGGCTTCCCGCATGCGGGGACCACTCGACGGTCTCAAGGTCCTGGACCTGACCCGGATCCTGGCCGGTCCCTTCTGCACCATGATCCTGGGAGACATGGGGGCGGACGTGGTGAAGGTGGAGAACCCGGACGGGGGGGACGACACCCGCCGCTGGGGGCCGCCGTTCCTGGAGGGGGAGTCGGCCTACTTCCTGAGCGTGAACCGGAGCAAGCGGAGCCTGACCCTGAACCTGAAGGTCCCGAGGGGGAAGGCCCTCCTGGCCGACCTGCTCACCCGCGCCGACGTCCTGATCGAGAACTTCCGGCCCGGGGCCGTGGAGCGCCTCGGGTTCGGGTACGAGGCGGCGGCCGCCCAAAACCCGCGCCTCATCTACTGCTCTATCTCCGGGTTCGGCCAGACCGGGCCCGACGCGCTCCGGCCGGGCTACGATCTCATCGTCCAGGGGGAGAGCGGGGTCATGAGCCTCACCGGCTTCCCCGACGGGCCGCCGTGCAAGGTGGGCCTCTCCATCGCGGACATCATCGCCGGGATGTACGCGGTGCAGGGGATCGCCTTCGCGCTGTACGCCCGGGAGAGGACCGGGCGGGGGCAGCGGATTGACGTGGCCCTCCTGGACGGGATGATTTCCTTTCTCACCTACCAGGCCGGGATCTACTTCGCCACCGGGAAGAGCCCGTCCCGGATGGGGAACCTCCACCCCACCATCATGCCCTACGAGACCTTCGAGGCCTCCGACGGCCACCTGAACGTGGCGGTGGGGAACAACAGCCTCTTCCAACAGTTCTGCCGGGTCCTGGGCCGGCCCGACTTGGCCGCCGACCCCCGCTTCGACACGGACGCTGGCCGGGTGGAGCACCGGGGAGCCCTGCGCCCGACTCTGGAAGGCTTCCTAAAGACCCGGCCGGTGGCGGAGTGGCTCAAGGCCTTCAGCGCGGCCGGCATCCCCTGCGGCTCCATCAAGGCGGTGGCGGAGGTCTTCGCCAGCCCCCAGGTTCTGGCCCGGGAGATGGTCCGGACCCTCGTCCACCCCAAGGTGGGGCCGGTGCAGGTGACCGGGAACCCCCTCAAGATGTCGGAGACCCCCGGGGCGGTCGAGCAGCCGCCGCCGCTCCTCGGGGAGCACACGGACCAGGTCCTGGCCGAGTGGCTGGGGCTGGACGGGGAGGCGTGCATGGCCTTGCGGCGGGACGGGGTGATCTGAGATGGAGGCCCTGGCGGCGACATCCCTGACGGTCCTGGCCCTGGTGGCGGTGGCGGGGGCCATCGTGGCCCTCCCCCTGCTCCTGGAGGTCCGGACGCTCCTCCGGCAGCTCCAGGGGCTCCTGGAGCGGACCGATGCCCTGGTCGAGGAGACCCGGGGGACGGTGCAGACCGCCGACCGGCTCCTCCGAGCGGCGGAGGCGGACCTGACCCCGGCCCTGCACGAACTGAAGGAGGTGATGCGCAACGTCGGCCACGTGTCGGAGGAGGTGAGCCGGGGCATGGACCGGGTCGGCGGGACCCTGGAGAACCTCCGGCGCGCGAGTGAGACGGTGCGGACCACGACCGACGTGATCCGCACGGGGTTGGCGCCGCACCTGGTGACCGTCGTGAGCCTGGTGGCCGGGGTCAAGACGGGGACCTGGACGCTGCTGCGCCGGCTCCTGCGGAGGAAGGAGTAAGTCATGAGCAGCGAGCGCGGGATTTCGGGATCGGCCGTTGTCCTCGCCTTCCTCCTGGGCGGGGCCCTGGGGGCCGGCCTGGCCCTCCTGTATGCTCCCGAGAGCGGGAAGCGGACCCGGGTTCGCCTCCGGCAGTTCGCCGAGGAGGCGCAGGAGAAGACCGAAGAGACCGTGAAGGAGTTCCGGGACAAGGCCGAGGGTCGGGTCCGGGAGTGGCGGGACCGGGTCGAAGAGGTGGTCTCGACGGGGAAGGAATTGCTGGAGGAGAACAAGGACCTCCTCACCGGTGCCTACGAGGCGGGCAAGGAGGCCTTCCTCCGGGAGAGGCGGAAGCTCTCGGGCGGGGACGCCGAGCCGGCTCCCCCTCGGTAACGCCGGGGAGGAACCGTCGGCGGGGGGGCAGGCGGGGCCGGCGTCACGGCCGGCGGGGCCGGCGCAGCGCGCTGCGAAGGATGGAGCGCATCTTCTCCTCCATCTCCCCCCGACGGCGCCAGAAGAGGGCGATCCGTTCCCGCAGGGTCATGGTGGAGAAGTAGTAGATGCCGTCCACCTCTTCGATCGCCACCTGGCGGCCGATCCGGTACCGACCCGCTTGTTCGCCGTGGCCGTGGCAGAGGAACTTCACGCCGCCCGCCAGCTCCACGAGCGCGATGGGGAGGGGGGCGGCGAACCCGGCGGGGGGGGAGTGGAGGATGGTGTAGGAGAGGATCTCCCCCACGGCGGGCAGCGTATCGAGAGCCATGGGGCCGCCGCACTCCGGGCAGTGGGGGGCAGGAGGGGCCGTCACCGTGCCGCACGCGCAGCGCGAGGCCGGGATCCCGGTCCCCCGCGCCGCCATCCCCCCTTCGGTGTCCCGCTCTCCCATGTGGTCTCCTCAGTCTCGCGCGAGGATCGTCACCCAGTTCGCGCTGGACAGGCCGCCGATGCTCTGGGCGAGCCCCACCCGGGGCTCCCGGACCTGCCGCCCGCCCGCCTCCCCCCGGAGCTGCCAGACGATCTCCACGATCTGCGCCAGGCCGCTCGCCCCCACGGGATGCCCGCGGGCCTTGAGCCCCCCCGAAGGGTTGACCGGCAGGCGCCCCTCCAGGGATGTCTCCCCCTTCGCCAGCGCCCGGACCGCCTTGCCGGCCTCGACGAGCCCCAGGTCCTCCATGTTGATCAGCTCGAAGGGGGTGAAGGCGTCGTGAACCTCCGCCACCTGCACGGCCCGGGGACCGACCCCGGCCATCGCGTAGGCCCGCCGGGCCGCCTCCTGGGTTGCGCGGAAGCTGGTCAGGGAGCGGCGATGGCGGAGCGCCACATGGTCGTTCCCCTGCCCCATGCCGGCCACCCGGACTGACCGCCGCTCCGCCGTCAGCACGGCCGCCGCCGCCCCGTCGGAGATGGGACAGACCTCGTAGAGGCGAAGAGGATCGGCGATGAGGCGGCTTCCCAGGACATCCTCCACGGTGATCTCGGCCTGGAAGTGGGCGAGGGGATTGCGGGCGCCGTTCCGGTGGTTTTTCACCGGGATCAGCGCCAGGGCCCTGGCGTCCAGGTGGTGGGCCCTGGCGTAGGCCCGGGTCACGATGGCGGCCAGGGCCGGCATGGTGGCCCCGTACCGCCGCTCGGTCGGGTCGATCATCCGGCTGAGGATCTCGGCCACCCGCGGCGTCGCCAGCCCGGTCATCTTCTCGCCGGCCACCACCAGCGCCGTCCGGGCGAACCCGGCGCCGATGGCGGCGCAGGCCGCGGCGAAGGCGCCGGCCCCGGAGGAGGTGCCGGTCTCCACCCGAAAGGCCGGGGTGTGGGCTTTTCCCAGGAAGGAGGCGAAGAGGGGGGCAAGCGTGCCGTCCCCGGTGAACTCCTCCGGGTTCATGGCGCCCACCACGATGAGGTCAACCTCCTCGACCCCGGCGTCGTGCAGCGCCTGCTGGGCCGCCTCGGCCAGCAGGGCCAGGAGGGAGGCCTCGAGGCGGCCGAACCGCGTGCACCCGACCCCGGCGACGTAGATGGCGGGCATGTTCCCTGTCCTCTGGAGCAGCGCGGTGGACCTGATCGCCGGGCGCCCGTCCCACCCCGTCTGGCTGAGCCGAGCCGGCTGCGCTTCCCGACCTGCACCCGCTGTGCCAGGGCGCCCTCTCGCCGCGCGGCACCCGCGGGGCCGGGGGTGTCTATTCTACCCCAGCGCGGGAGCCGCGGGAGACTTGCATATCTGCTTGGGCGGTCTATGATAGAGCGGACGGTCAGGGGGGCTGCGCCCGCCGGGGGAGAGACGACATGAGCATGCGCGTCGAGACCGACACGATGGGGCCGATCGAGGTGCCGGCGGACCGCTACTGGGGGGCCCAGACCCAGCGCTCGCTCCAGCACTTCCGGATCGGCGGCGACCGCTTCCCGCGGGAGATGATCCGGGCGGTGGGCATTCTCAAGAAGGCGTGCGCGCTGGTGAACCGGGACCTCGGGCTCCTGCCGGAGGAGAAGACCCGGGTCATCGTCCGGGCGGCGGACGAGGTGATCGAGGGGAAGCTCGACGATCACTTCCCGCTGGTCGTTTGGCAGACGGGCAGCGGCACCCAGACGAACATGAACGCCAACGAGGTCATCGCCAACCGGGCCATCGAGCTCTTGGGCGGCCAGCTCGGCTCGAAGAAGCCGGTCCACCCCAACGACGACGTCAACAAGAGCCAGTCCTCGAACGACACCTTCCCGACGGCCATGCACATCGCCGCCGTGGAGCAGCTCCGGGGGCGGCTCCTCCCGGCGGTGCGCCGCCTTCGGGACACCCTGGACGGGAAGGCGCGGGCCTTCGCCGACATCGTGAAAATCGGGCGGACGCACCTCCAGGACGCGGTGCCGCTGACGCTCGGGCAGGAGATCTCGGGGTGGGTGAGCCAGCTCGACCACGCCCTGCGCCACCTCGAGGCGGCGATGCCGCACCTGTCGGAACTGGCCATCGGGGGGACCGCGGTGGGGACGGGGCTCAACGCCCACCCGGAGTTCGCCGAGCGCGCGGCCAAGAAGATCGCGGAGCTGACGGGGCACCCGTTCGCCTCGGCGGAGAACAAGTTCGAGGCCTTGGCCGCGCACGACGCCCTGGTGGCGGCCCACGGCGGGCTCAAGACCCTGGCGGCCAGCCTGATGAAGATCGCAAACGACGTCCGGTGGCTCGCCTCGGGGCCGCGCTGCGGGATCGGGGAGATCACGATCCCGGAAAACGAGCCCGGGAGCTCCATCATGCCCGGCAAGGTGAACCCGACCCAGTCCGAGGCGCTTACGATGGTCTGCGCCCAGGTCCTCGGCAACGACGTGGCGGTGAACGTGGGCGGGGCCTCGGGGAACTTCGAGCTGAACGTCTTCAAGCCGCTGATCATCCACAACGTGCTCCACTCGGTGCGGCTCCTGGCCGACGCGTGCGAGTCCTTCGAGGAGCACTGCGCCCGCGGCATCGAGCCGGACCGCGAGCGGATCCGCCAGCACCTGGAGCAGTCGCTGATGCTCGTGACGGCGCTGGCGCCCCGCCTCGGCTACGACCGGGCCGCCGAGATCGCGAAGAAGGCGCACCGGGAGGGGCTCACCCTCAAGGAAGCGGCCGTGGCGCTGGGCTATCTGACGGCGGAGGAGTTCGACCGG
>JBOHQK010000221.1:0-6816 GCA_050732195.1 Methylomirabilales bacterium (SeqCode) | reverse complement strand
TGAACTGATGCTGGCGGATCAGGCCCCGGACATCCTTCCCGTAGGAGCCGGCCTCCCGCCGGAAACAGGGGGTGGCGGCCGTGTACTTCCTGGGCAGCGTGCCCGGCGGGAGGATCTCCCCCCGGTGCAGGTTTGTGAGCGGGACCTCGGCCGTCGGGATCAGGTAGAGGCCCTCTTCCCTGGTCTTGAACAGCTCCTCCTCGAACTTGGGGAGCTGCCCGGTCCCCGTCATGGCGGCCGCATTCACCAGGAGTGGCGGCACGACCTCGGTGTAGCCGTGCTCCCGGGTGTGCAGGTCCAGCATGAAGTTGATCAGCGCCCGCTCGAGCCTCGCGCCCGATCCCGTGAGGACGGCGAAGCGGGTCTGGGCCAGGCGCGCCCCCCGCTCGAAGTCCAGGATCCCGAGCGCCTCCCCCACCTCCCAGTGCGGCCTTGGGGGGAAGGCGAGCTCCCGCGGCTTCCCCCACTGCCGGACCTCCCGGTTCGCCGTTGCGTCGGGCCCCACCGGCACCGACTCGTGGGGGAGGTTGGGGACCGTGAGGAGGAGCGCGTCGAACTGCTCCTGGGCCTTCTGGTGCTGCTCGGTCAGCCCCTTGAGGGCCGGGTCAATGCCGGCCGCTTCCGCCACGAGCGCCGCCGCGTCCTCCCCGGCCCGTTTCCGCCTCCCGACCTCCTCGGAGAGGGCGTTCTTGCGCGCCCGCAGGCGCTCCAACTCACCGAGCAGCCTCCGCCGCTCCGTCTCCAGGTTGAGCAGGCCGTCCACGTCGAAGGCGGCGCCGCGATCCTTGAGCTTCTGCCGGAGCAGCTCCGGCTTCTCCCGGATGATCCGTGGATCGAGCACCCCTGCCCCACCCCCAAAGGGGAAATACGCTAGCACCGGGCCCGGGGGCGGTCAAGGTCAGGCCCCGGTCGCCCCCGCCTGCTCCCCGCCCCCCGCCGGCGCCTCCGGAGCCTCCCCCGGCCCCTCCGGCGCGGTCGGCCCGCCGCCGTTCTCCTCTCCCTCCTCCGTGACGAGGCGGGTGATGGCGGCCACCTGGTCGCCGGCCTCCAGCCCCTGCAGCCGGACCCCCTGCGTGGCCCGACCGATGACGCTCACATCCCGCACGTTGAGGCGGGTCACCTTCCCCTCCTGGGAGATCATCATCAGGCCGTCCTCGTCGCTGACCTTCTTCAGGCTGACCACCGGCCCGTTCTTTTCCGTCACCCGGATGTTGATGATCCCCTTCCCCCCCCGCCCCTGGAGCCGGTACTCGCTGAGGTCGGTCCGCTTGCCGTAGCCC
Source organism: Methylomirabilales bacterium (SeqCode) (assembly GCA_050732195.1). Classification (GTDB taxonomy): domain Bacteria; phylum Methylomirabilota; class Methylomirabilia; order Methylomirabilales; family JACPAU01; genus JACPAU01. The sequence continues at coordinate 5,536 of JBOHQK010000221.1, read as the reverse complement.
CGCTCCGTCACGGTGAGGATGGTGGCCCCCTCGGAAACGATCTCCATCCCCACCACCTGGTCCCCCTCCTCGAGGGAGATCCCGATGACCCCGCGGGCGATCCGCCCCATGGGCCGGACCTCCTCCTCCTTGAACCGGATGGCCTGCCCCTGGCGCGTCCCCAGGAAGACCGCGTCCGTCCCTCGGGTCAGCTCGACCGCGATGAGCTCGTCCCCCTCGTCCAGGGTCAGGGCAATGATGCCGCCCGCCCGGGGGTTCCCGTACGCGGACAGCTCCGTCTTCTTCACGATCCCCCTCCGCGTGGCCATCATGAGGTAGCGGTCCACCTCGAACTGCCGGATGGGGATCAGGGTGGTGATCTTCTCCCCCGGCTCCAGTTGCAACAGGTTCACCGCCGCCTTCCCCTTGGCCGCCCGGCCCGCCTGGGGAACCTCGTGGACCTTCACCCAGAGGACCTTCCCCCGGTCGGTGAAGAAGAGGAGGGAGGAGTGGGTGGAGGCCACGAAGAGGTGCTCCACGTAGTCCTCCTCCTTCGTCACCATGCCGGTGGACCCCTTCCCGCCCCGCCGCTGCGCCCGGTAGATGCTCAGCGAGCTGCGCTTGATGTAGCCCTGGTGGGAGACGGTGATGACCATCTCCTCGTCCGCCACCAGGTCCTCGAACTGGAGCTCCGCCTGCTCCTCGATGATCTCCGTCCGGCGGCGGTCCCCGTACTGCGCCTTCAGGGCCGCCAGCTCCTCCCGGATGAGCTGCCGGACCAGTCCCTCGCTCTGGAGGATCGCCCGCAGCCGCTCGATGCTCTGGAGCACCTCCCGGTACTCCTCCTGGATCTTCTGCCGCTCCAGGCCCGTCAGGCGCTGGAGCCGCAGGTCCAGGATGGCCTGGGCCTGGACGACGCTCATGCCGAACCGCTGCACGAGCCCGGCGCGGGCCTCCTCCACCGTGGGAGCGTTCCGGATGAGGGTGATGACCGCGTCCAGGCGGTCCAGGGCGATCCGGTACCCCTCCAGGATGTGGGCCCGCTCCTCCGCCTTCCGCAACTCGAAGCGGGTCCGGCGTACCAGCACGTCCCGACGGTGCTGGAGGAAGTGCTGCAGCAGCTCCCGCAGCGCACAGACCTTGGGCTGATTGTCCACCAGGGCCAGCATGATCACCCCGAAGGTGGACTGCATGGCCGTGTACCGGTAGAGCTGGTTCAGGATCGGGCGGGCGTCTTCGTCCCGCTTTAACTCGATGACGATCCGCATCCCCTCCCGGTCCGACTCGTCCCGGAGGTCCGCGATCCCCTCGATCCTCCGGTCCCGGACCAACTCGGCGATTCGCTCGATGAGCTTCGCCTTGTTCACCTGGAATGGGAGCTCGGAGACGATGATGTTCTCCTTGCCTCCCCGGGCCTTCTCGATGGCCGCCCGGGCCCGCATCTGGATGAGGCCCCGGCCGGTCCGGTAAGCCTCCAGGATGCCGGCCCGCCCGTGGATGAAAGCCCCCGTGGGGAAGTCCGGCCCCTGGACCTTCTCCATCAGCGCCTCGAGCGAGACCTCCGGGTTCTCCAGCAGGAGGAGGGCTCCCTCCACGACCTCCCCCAGGTTGTGGGGGGGAATGTTGGTCGCCATCCCCACCGCGATCCCCGTGGCCCCGTTCACCAGGAGGTTCGGGGGGCGCGCCGGGAGCACGGTCGGCTCCAGCAGGGTCTCGTCGAAGTTCGGGACGAAGTCCGCGGTCTCCTTCTCGATGTCCGCCAGCATCTCCTGGGCGATCCGCGCCAGCCGGACCTCCGTGTACCGGTAGGCGGCCGCCGCGTCCCCGTCCACGGAGCCGAAGTTCCCCTGCCCCTCGATCAGGGGGTAGCGCAGGGAGAAGTCCTGGACCAGGCGGACGATGGTGTCGTAGACGGCCACGTCGCCGTGGGGGTGGAAGCTCTTCAGCACCTCCCCGACCACTGCCGCCGACTTCCGGAACCGGGCGCCGGGTCGGAGCCCGTTCTCCCACATGGCGTACAGGATGCGCCGCTGGACCGGCTTCAGCCCGTCCCGGACATCCGGGAGCGCCCGCCCGATGATCACGCTCATCGCGTAATCGAGGTAGGAGCGGCGCATCTCCTCGTGGATGTCGGTGGGGCGGACCTCGCCGATCTGGCGCAGCGGCTGCGCCGGCGGCGTCACCCCCTGCCCCTGAGTCTCCTCCGGCATCGGACAGTCCCCGCCCCGCTAGAATGACTCCAACGAATTGCGCCAAATACTCACGCGACAACTCCGGTGCCGGGCCAAATGACGAGCATCACGAGGCCCGAGGGAGGAGGCGGCCGGAGGCGTACGCAGTTTGTACGTTGAGGACCGCCGACGACCGAGAACGACGTGAGGCGACGTCAGTTGGGCCGGCACTAGATGTCCAGGTTGCGGACGTCGTGGGCGTGGGTCGCGATGAAGTCCCGGCGGGGCTCCACCGCCTCCCCCATCAGGACGGTGAAGATCTCGTCGGCCTGCACGGCATCCTCGATCTTGACCTGGAGCAGCGTCCGGCTCTCGGGGTTCATGGTGGTCTGCCAGAGCTGCTCCGGATTCATCTCCCCCAGGCCCTTGTAGCGCTGGATGGTGATCCCCTTCTTCACCTCGGCCATGATCCGCTCGATCAGTTCCCGGAGCGAGCCGGCCTCAGCTCCCCCCTCCCCCCCCTCGATCCGGTACGGGGGCTGCCCGAGCGGCTCCAGGGCCGGATACAGGTGGGTCAGCTCCTTGAGCTCGGGGCTCGCCAGGAGGGTCTCGTCGGCGACCATCTGGCCCCCCGCCCCCTCGCGGCCCAGGAGGAAGACGAACCGGTGGGAGGCGCGCTCCTCGTCCTCCTCCAGCCGGGCTTCGACCACCCCCCCGAGCCGGGCCATCGCCGGTTTCAGAAGTCGCTGGACCTCCTGGAGGTAGCCGGTGGCGGCCGCCTTCGTCTTGAGCGGCTCCGTGGCGCTCCCCCGGGCCGCCACCAGGGCCCGGACGAGGTCGGGCTGCTTCCCCCGCCGCTCCAGGCGCCTGACCAGCCCCTCAAAGGCGATCGCTTTCCGCAGCAGGGCCTGCAGGCGCTGGCCGGCCAGCGCCTGCCCCATCCCGGCCCCGGCCACCCGGAACCCCTCCACGGCCAGGTCCAGCAGGAACTCCTCCAGCGCCCGCTCGTCCTTCAGGTACCGCTCCACCTTTCCCTTCTTCACCTTGAAGAGGGGCGGCTGGGCGATGTAGAGGTACCCCGTCTCCACCAGCTCCTTCATCTGCCGGAAGAAGAGGGTGAGGAGCAGGGTGCGGATGTGAGCGCCGTCCACGTCCGCGTCGGTCATGATGATGATCCGGTGGTACCGGGCCCGCTTCAGGTCGAAGTCCTCGCTCCCCACGCCGGTCCCCAGAGCCGTGATGAGGGTCCGGATCTCGGCACTCGATAGCATCTTGTCGAAGCGGGCCTTCTCCACGTTCAGGATCTTCCCCTTCAGAGGGAGGACCGCCTGGAAGCGCCGGTCCCGCCCCTGCTTGGCCGAGCCTCCGGCCGAGTCGCCCTCCACGATGAAGAGCTCCGAGAGGGCCGGGTCCCGCTCGGCGCAGTCCGCCAGCTTGCCGGGGAGAGAGTCGCCGTCCAGCGCCCCCTTGCGGCGGGCCAGCTCCCGGGCCTTCCGCGCCGCGTCCCGGGCCCGCGCCGCGTCCACCGCCTTCTCAATAATCTTCCGGGCGACGGGGGGGTTCTCCTCCAGGTGCTCCCCTAGTTTCTCGTTGACGGCCTGCTCCACGATCCCCTTCACCTCGGTGTTGACCAACCGGGCCTTCGTCTGCCCCTCGAACTGCGGGTTACGGAGCTTCACCGAGATGACCGCCGTCAGCCCCTCCCGAACATCATCCCCCGTGAGCCCCGTCTTGTGGGTCTTGAGGAGGTCATGCGCGGCCGCGTAGGTGTTCAGGGTGCGGGTCAGCGCCGCCCGGAATCCGGCGAGGTGGCTGCCCCCGTCGTGCGTGTTGATGCTATTGGCGTAGGCGAAGACGTTCTCCGTGTAGCCGTCGTTGTACTGGATCGCCACCTCGACCAGGGTGCCGTTCCGCTCCTGAACGATGTAGATGGGCTTCCCGTGGAGCACCGTCTTGTTCTTGTTCAGGTGCTCCACGAAGGAGACGATCCCCCCCTTGTAGAGGAACTCCCGCTTCTCGTCGGCCCGCTCGTCCGTGAGGGTGATGCGGAGGCCCTTGGTGAGGAACGAGAGTTCCCGGAGCCGGTTGGCCAGTGTGTCCAGGTTAAAGGTCCGCTCCTCGAGGATCTCTCCGTCGGGCATGAAGCGGATGCGCGTGCCGTGCCGCCGGGTTTTCCCCGTGACCTCCAGGGCCGTCGCCGGCTTGCCCCGCTCATAGCGCTGGCGGTAGACCTTTCCCTCCCGGTGGACCTCCACCTCCAGCCACTCGGAGAGGGCGTTCACCACCGAGATCCCCACCCCGTGCAGGCCGCCGGCTACCTTGTAGGCTTTGTCGTCGAATTTCCCGCCCGCGTGCAGCTTCGTCAGAACCACCTCCAGCGCCGGCAGCCCCGTCTCCCGGTGTACGTCCACCGGGATCCCCCGGCCGTCGTCCACGACGGTCACGCTGTTGTCCAGATGGACCGTGACCTCGATCTGGGTGCAGTGGCCGGCAAGTGCCTCATCCACGCTGTTGTCCACCACCTCATAGACCAGGTGGTGGAGGCCCTCGGCCCCCGTCCCGCCGATGTACATGGCCGGTCGGGTTCGGACCGCCTCGAGCCCCTCCAGCACGCGGATCTGCTCCGCCATGTAGTCCGGAGTCGCTCCGCCCCCTTCCGCGATCCGTTCTGCCGTCATTCGCTCCTCAGGTCCGCTCCGCTCCTATCGGCCACCACCGGGCCCCACGCTCCCGTCCTCGACCCGGTACACCGTCGCCCCAACCCCCAACTCCCCGAGGGCGGCGGTCTCCAGGGCGGTGAACACCACCTGATCTGTGCCGCGGATGAAGTCCAGCGCCCGCCCGACCCGGCTCCCGTCCAACTCGGAGAGGACATCATCCAGCAGCAGGAGCGGCGGCTCGCCGGTGGCGGCCCGGGTCAACTCCAGCTCCACCCCCCTGAGCGCGAGCGCCAGCAGCCGTGCCTCCCCCCGGGAGGCCTGGTGGGGAACCGGGCGCTGGTCCAGGTCGAGCACCACCTCGTCCCGCTGGGGGACGACCAGGCTCACGCCTGCCCGGACCTCCTCACCGCGCCGCCGCGCCAGCGCCTTCAGGATCTGCTCCTCCAGCGCTCCCGGGTCCGCCTCCGGATCCGCCGCGAAGGCCGGGCGGTAGGCGCAGCCCGCCGCCCCCGGCCCCCCCAGCCCCTCGTAGGCGCCGGGCAGGCGCGCGGCCACCGCGGCCGCCGCCTGCCGCCGCCGGCCCGCGATCCGAGCGTAGGCGGCCGCTAGTTGCTGGTCCCACGCCTCCAGGGCCTCCACTGAGCGGGCCCGCAGGAGCCGGCTGCGCTGCTCCGTAACCCGCCGGGCCCAGCGCAGGTCGTCAGCATGCGCCGCGCGCTGGGTCAG
>JBOHQK010000220.1:0-4041 GCA_050732195.1 Methylomirabilales bacterium (SeqCode) | reverse complement strand
CTGCGGCTGACTTTGCCTGGGCGGACCCGGCGGCCCTCATGGAGGAGATCCGGCCGACCGGATTCTACCGGAACAAGGCCCGGGCCGTCATGGGCTGCTGCCAGCGGCTGCTGTCCGAGCATGGCGGCGAGGTGCCCGACACCCTGGAGGCCCTGACGGCCCTCCCGGGAGTCTGGCGGAAGACGGCGAACGTGGTCCTGGGGAACGCCTTCGGGAAGCCCGCCCTGGCCGTGGACACGCACGTCACGCGGGTGGCGAATCGCCTCGGCTTGACCGCCACGGAGGATCCGGACAAGATCGAGCAGGACCTGTGCGGCCTCATCCCGCCCGCCCGGTGGGCCCACGCGACCCACCTCTTTATCTTTCACGGCCGCTACACCTGCAAGGCGCTCCGGCCCCTGTGCGACCGGTGCCCGGTCTACGACGACTGCCTCTGGCCGGGGAAGCCGGAACGGCAGGGGGCGGGGCCGGCTGGGCGGCCCGCCGGTCGGGCGGCGCGGGGGTGAGGCGGATGGCCGAGGCCGACGCCGAGACCCTGCTGGCGGCATTCCGCGCCCGCTACCCCTTCCCGCTGGATCCCTTCCAGGAGGAGGCCATCCGGCACATCCTGGAGGGGGCCTCGGTGATCGTCTCGGCCCCCACCGGCGCCGGCAAGACCCTCATCGCCGAGTTCGCCATCACCCAGGCCTTCGCCGCGGGCACCCGCCTGGCCTACACCACCCCCCTCAAGGCGCTCAGCAACCAGAAGTTCGCGGACTTCACCCGCCAGTACGGGCCGGACCGGGTGGGGATCCTCACCGGGGACGTGAGGGTGCACCCCCGCGCCCCCCTGGTGGTCATGACCACCGAGATCCTCCGGAACATGCTCTACACGCGCAGCCTGGAGGAGATCGGCTACGTGGTCCTGGACGAGTGCCACTACATGGGGGACGAGGGCCGGGGGACGGTCTGGGAGGAGGTCATCATCAACTGTCCGCGGGAGGTGCAATTGATCGCCCTCTCGGCCACCGTGGGAAACATCGAGGAGATCGCCGAGTGGATCCGGACGGTCCACGGGCCGATCCGGGTGGTCAAACACACGACCCGCCCGGTCCCCCTCCACTACAACCTCTGCGACAGCGAGGGGCACTTCGTCCCCCTGGACGGGCTCTCCCGCAGCCAGATCTTCGAGGCCCTCCGGGGGCGCTTCGACCCCCGGCGCCTGCGGGTCCAGCGGTTCCGGCCCGGGCGGCACCGCCCCCTCCTCCGCCGCCGCCCGGCCAGCCCCCGCGCCGTCCTCCCGGCGCTCCGGGCAAAGCGGTGGCTCCCGGCCATCTATTTCATCTTCAGCCGGGCGGGGTGTGAGACGGCACTGCGCCGGTTCCTGGAGGACGGCCTGAGCCTCCTGGAGCCGCACCGGGAGCGGGAGGTGGAGGAGGCGATCGAGGCCTTCCTGGCCGAGAACCCGACCCTGGTCTCGGAGAGCGAACTGAACGAGATGCTCTTCGAGGGCCTGCGCCGCGGGGCCGGGGTCCACCACGCTGGCATCCTCCCGGCGGTCAAGCGCCTGACCGAGCAGCTCTTCGAGCGGGGCCTCACCCGCGTGGTCTTCGCCACGGAGACCATGAGCCTGGGGATCCACATGCCGGCCAGGAGCGTCTTCCTCCAGAGCCTGACCAAGCGGACCGACGTCGGCTTCCGGACCGTCACCCACAACGAGTTGACCCAGATGGCCGGGCGGGCCGGGCGCCGGGGGATCGACCCCGAGGGGAAGTGCATCATCGCCCTGGACGGCCCCGAGGGGGTGGACGAGGCGCTGCACCTGATCCAGAAGGCCTCCGAGCCGGTCGAGAGCCAGTTCCGGGTCGGGTACTCCTCGGCCGCGCTCCTCCTCCACAACTACCCCGACCCCCAGGATATCCGGCGCAACATCGAGTCCTCCTTCGGCCAGTTCCAGAACCGGAAGCGGATCGAGGCGGTGGAGCGGGAGGTGGCGGAGCTCACGGAGCGGCTGCGCCGGACGCGGGGCTTCGTCCCCGGGTGCGGGGAGCACTGCAACATCCTCCAGTACCGGGCCCTCCGGGACGAGCTGGAGGCGGCCCGCGGGGCGCAGGTCCGCTTCCCGGGGGGCGCGGAGCGGCGGGGCCGCCGTCGGGGAACAAAGCACCGGGAGGCGGGTGGGCTGGAGGAGGGGTTCCCGACCCCCGACCCCTCCCGGATCCCGGACCTGACACTCGCCCTCTCCCAGAGCCCCTGCCACCGCTGCCCGGAGCGTCCGCGAATGGAAAAGCAACTGAAGCGCCAGCACCGCCTCGCCTCAACGGTGGAGGCCCGGGAGCGGACGCTGGCGCACCTCCGGAGCAGTTACTGGGACCAGTTCTGCCGGGTCGTGGATGTGCTCAAGCACTTCCGCTACGTCCAGGGCAACGCCCTGGCGAAGGAGGGGCACCTGGTCGCCAGGCTCCGGCACGACAACGAGCTGCTGGTCGCGCGCGTCGTCTTCGCCGGCGTCCTGGACGACCTCCCGGGGCAGGAGGTGGTGAGCCTCCTCTCCTGCCTCGTGGAGGAGCCCCGGGAGACCGAGAGCAGCTTTGCCAGGACGCTCCTGAAGCGGTGGCCGCACCTCAGGCAGCGGGTCCGGGCCATGGAGGACCTGGCAGCCGAGGTCCAGGCGGTCCAGCGGGAGCACCGCGTGAGCCTCTCGGTCTCGATGCACACCGCGCTCCTCGCGGCCACCTACGAGTGGGCCGCTGGCGAAGAGGACTGGGTCCACCTGGTCCAGGCGCACTACGGCGGGCACGAGGGGGACCTCATCCGCACCTTCCGCCGCCTCATTGACCTGTGCCGCCAGCTGGTGGACGCCCCCGAGGCCCCCGAGCCGCTCCGCGCCCAGCTCTGGCAGGGCGTCAAGGCCCTCGACCGGGGCATCGTCCTCGAATCTGCCCTGATCTAGTGCCGCTCCAAGTACTGCGGCCCACTCCTGACAGACCGTCCTGCCGCGGGTCCTGTCGCCGGCGTGCCCCACTCGCGGCCGGGCCGCGTCACCCGCTCAGCCCCTGCCGCAATTCGCGGAATTGCGGAAGGAGACCGAGGGGGTCCCACGCGGCCCGCCCGCTCGGGGGCCGCGCGCGGCGCCACCCGCGGCTCGGCTGCAATCCTCGGTGCAGTTCGTTGGCCCGGCACTAGCCTCCCCTCCGGATAGACTCCCCCTCTTGGCCTGGTGGTTGCAGCCCTCCGGGAGCCGTCTCCGCCCGGCGGTTATGCCGCCGGGTCCGGGGGAGGAGGAGCGGCCATGGGGCAGGCAGCCCGCTGGGAGAAAATTGCCCGGGAGTGGAATGGCAAGTACTACCCGGCAAAGGGCCTGGGGCTCGAGCAGAGGGTAGTGGCAGCGCGGGACGGGTACCTGGCGGTCATCGGGACCACGGTCCGGGATGGGACCGGGGTGGCCTACGCGGCCATCCGCTTCGCCCGAGGCGGCACCTGGCAGAGCCTGCCCGACGCCGTCACGCGGGACCCGGCCGTCCTGAGGGCTCTGGGCAAGAAGGACTTCCCCCGCGGTCTCCGGAAGCGCCTGAAGGTGGAGGAAGGGCTCCTCTGGTTTGACCGGCCCTACTTCCCTTTCTTCCGGCCGAACCCGGAGCAGTTGGCCAAGTTGGTCACCGCCTTTCTCCCGCTCCTGCCGGGGCACGTGGGGCGCTACGACGGCCGCTGCGAGGTCTGCCGCAGCGTCCCCGTGGCGGAACCGGTCCTGGTCAATGGCGCGCCGAGTTACCTCTGCGCCGGCTGTGTGCAGGCGGGGCAGCAGGAGGAGGTGCGGGCGGAGCGGGCGTATGCCTCGCAGGCCGCGAACCCCGCCCTGGGGCTTCTGGCCGGCGCGGGGGCGGCGCTGCTGGGGGGACTCGCCTGGGCCGTCCTTGCCGTCCTCACCGGGCGCATCTATTCGATCCTGGCCGTCGGCATCGGGGTCCTGGTGGCCTATGCCGTGAGGGCCGGGATGGGGAAGGTGAACCTCCTCGGGCAGGCGCTGACCGGCCTCTTCACGCTGGGCGGCGTCTTTGCCGG
>JBOHQK010000219.1:0-4953 GCA_050732195.1 Methylomirabilales bacterium (SeqCode) | reverse complement strand
CCCACCCTCCTGATCTTCAAGGGGGGGGCGCGGGTGGATCAGGTCATCGGTTCCGTTCCGAAGGGGGTCCTGAAGGCAAAGATCGAGCAGTACCTCTAGTGCCGGGCCAACGGATTGCCCCGAGGATCGCCGCCAAGCCGCGGGTGGGGCACGCCGGCGATAGGACCCGCGGCAGAACGGTCTATCAGGGTTGCGCCGGATGACTTGGCCCGGCACCCCAGCCGTCGCGTGAGCATTATCTCCAATTCGTTGGAGTTTCTCTAGCCGATGCACGCTGCTCCGACCCGTCACCTCCCACGAGGCCTTTTCCGCCCAGGCTCCCGCCGGCCTCCGGCGTCCGGCCCGGCCCTCTGCACGCCCCACCGCTGGTGACCCTCGGGTCGCCCCTCCGGCTCGACGCGCAACTCCTTGTTTTTGGCCAGGCAATTGCTTGACCCTTCCCGACAAACGTGGTAGCGTGTCCAACCTCTGGCCCCCTTGCCCCCGCGGGCCCGAGGGCACTTCGCATGTACCGACCCACTTTCGAGGAGTTCTGCCGGAAGAGCCACGAGGGGAACCTCATCCCCGTGAGCCGGGAGATCCTGGCTGACATGGAGACCCCCGTGTCGGCCTTCCGGAAGATCGACTCCGGGGAGTACGCCTTCCTCCTGGAGAGCGTCCAGGGGGGGGAGAAGTGGGCCCGCTACTCGTTCCTGGGGAGCCACCCGCTCCTGGTCGTGCGGACAAAGGGCACCCGGGCCGAACTCCTGCGGGGAGGGGAGGTCCATCCGGTCCCGATGCCGGGGGACCCCCTGTCCCTCCTCAAGGCCCAGCTGGCCTCCTACCGCCCGGTCCGGGTTCCGGGGTTGCCGCGGTTCTTCGGCGGGATGGTGGGGTACCTGGGCTACGACGTGGCCCGCTTCTTCGAGAGGCTCCCCGATACCACCCTGGACGACCTGGACCTGCCGGACGCCTGCTTCCTCTTCACCGACACCCTCCTCATCTTCGATAACCTCCGCCAGCGGATCACGGTGGTGAGCAACGCCCACGTGAAAGATCCCTCGCCGGGGGGACTGGAGGGGGCCTACGAGGAAGCGGTCCGGAGCATCGAGGCCATCGTGGGGGAGCTGCGCAAGCCGGCCCCGGTCCGTCCCCCCGCTCCCCCGGCCCCGCGTCGGGGAGCGCCCCGCTCCACCCTCCCGCAGGAGCCCTTCGAGGCGGCGGTGCGCCGCTGCAAGGAGTACGTACGGGCCGGGGACATCATCCAGGCCGTCCTCTCCCGGCGCCTGGAGATCCCCACCAGCGCCGATCCCTTCGACATCTACCGGGCCCTCCGGATCATCAACCCCTCCCCCTACATGTACTACCTCCGCCTGGGCGATCTCAGGCTCGTGGGGTCCTCTCCGGAGGTCCTGGTCCGGCTGGAGGAGGGGCGCATTGACCTCCGGCCCATCGCCGGGACCCGCCCGCGGGGACGGGACGAGGCGGAGGATCGGCGACTGGAGCAGGAGCTGCTGGCCGACCCGAAGGAGCGGGCCGAGCACATCATGCTGGTGGATTTGGGGCGCAACGACGTCGGCCGGGTGGCGGAGGTCGGGAGCGTGGAGGTCAACGAGCTCATGGTGACCGAGCGCTACTCCCACGTGATGCACATCGTGAGCAACGTCCGGGCCCGCCTCCAGCCGGAGCGGGATGCCTTCGACCTGCTCCGGGCCTGCTTCCCGGCCGGGACCGTGACCGGGGCGCCCAAGATCCGGGCGATGGAGATCATCGAGGAGCTGGAGCCGGTCAAGCGGGGCCCCTACGCGGGGGCGGTGGGCTACTTCTCCTTCTCGGGGAACATGGACACCTGCATCACCATCCGGACCATCCTCTGCCGCCCGGGGCGGGCCTACATCCAGGCGGGCGCCGGGATCGTGGCCGACTCGGACCCGGCGCGGGAGTACCAGGAGACCGCGAGCAAGGCGGAGGCGATGCTCAGCGCGGTGGGCATGGCCGAGGCGGGGCTCGAGGGGTAGGGACATGCAGGTCCTGGTGGTGGATGATGACCGCCTGATCCGGGAGCAGGCTCGGGAGATCCTCACCCGGGCCGGCTTCGAGGTGGCGGGCCTCCCCGACGGGCGGGAAATTTTCGACCGAATCCGCGGGAACATGGTGGACGTCATCCTGTTGGATATCGTCCTGCCGGAAGGGTCGGGGCTGGACATGCTCCCCTTGATCAAGGGGCTGGACCCGGACCTCCCGGTCATCATCGTGACGGGCCATCCCTCCCTGGACGTCGCCGTCGAGGCGCTGAAGGGGGGGGCCTACGACTTCATCCAGAAGCCCTTCGCCCCTGAGCAGATCGTCAGCGCCGTCCGCCGGGCGGCGGAACGCCGCCGGCTGGACCTCCGCAACAAGAGCCTGATGCTGGAGCTTTCGGAGAAGATCCACGAGGTGGTGATCCTGAAGCAGGTGGGGGAGACCATCAGCTCCACCCTGGACCTCCAGGCCATCCTGGCCGCCCTCCTCGGCGCGGCCAAGGGTGCCCTGCACTCCGAGGCCTCCTCCCTCCTCCTGGTGGAGGAGGCCACGGGGGACCTGGTCTTCGAGGTAGCCCTCGGGGAGCGGGGGGAGAGGGTGAAGGAGTTCCGCCTGAAGCGGGGACAGGGGATCGCGGGGTGGGTGGCGGAGCACGGGGAGCCCCTCTGCATCCCGGACGTGAGCCGGGACCCCCGCTTCCTGACGCAGGTGGATGCCACGACCGGTTTCGTCACTAAGTCCATCCTCTGCGTGCCGCTGCGTCTGAAGGGGACGGTCATCGGGGTCATCGAGGTGATGAACAAGCGGGGGACCCGGCCCTACGATTCGGATGACCAGCGCCTCCTCCAGGCCATCGGCAGCCAGGCGGCGGTGGCCATCGAGAACGCCAAGCTGTACCAGCGCGTGAGCCAGCAGCTGGAGGACCTGAAGCGCCTGGAGCAGGTCAAGGATGACCTGACCCAACTGGTGGTCCACGACCTGAAGACCCCCCTCACCAGCATCGTCCTGAACCTGGACATGCTGCCCCCGCCCGAGGGCGCCGAGGCGGCCAGGTGGGCCCGCCACGTGGGGGACGCCAAGCGGAGCTGTCGGAGCCTGATGACCCTGGTCGCCAACCTCCTGGACATCAGCAGCATGGAGGAGGGGAAGCTCCGGCTCTCCCAGGAGCCGCTGGTCCTGGCCGACCTGGTGGCCTCCGTCATGGGGGAGTTCCAGGTGCAGGCGGAGGAGGAGGGGATCCAGCTCGGCGCGGACGTGCCGCCGGATCTCCCCCTGGTCCGGGCCGACCACGACCTGCTGCGACGCGTCCTGGCCAACCTCCTGAGTAATGCCCTGAAGCACTCCCCCCCGAAGACCGGTGTCCAGATTCGGGCGGCGCTGGCGAAGGCGGGCGGCGTGGTGCGGGTGGACGTGGTGGACCAGGGGGAGGGGATCCCGGAGGCCTACCACCAGAAGATCTTCGAGAAGTTTGGCCAGGTGGAGACGGCCCGGCCCGGCCCCAGGCTGAACAAGGGACTGGGACTCACCTTCTGCAAGCTGGCGGTGGAGGCGCACGGCGGGCGGATCTGGGTGCAGAGCGCCGTGGGGCGGGGGAGCACCTTTTCCTTCACCATCCCCCTGGAGGCCGGCCCTCGTGGGGGCGCGGCTCCCGGGACGTGACCCATGGTGCTTGTCATCGACAACTACGATTCCTTCACGTACAACCTGGTCCAGTACCTGGGCGAATTGGGGGCGGAGGTCCGGGTCGTCCGGAACGACCGGATCACGGTGGAGGAGGCCCTGGACCTAAAGCCGGAGCGGGTGGTGATCTCCCCGGGGCCCTGCACCCCGGCCGAGGCGGGCGTGTCGTGTGCCCTCATCCAGGCGTTCGCGGGCCGGCTCCCGATCCTAGGGGTCTGTCTGGGACACCAGTGCCTGGGGCAGGCGATGGGTGGGCGGGTCATCCAGGCTGACCGGCTCATGCACGGCAAGACCTCCCCGATCGAGCACGATGGGCGGACCATCTTCGCCGGACTCCCCCGCCCCTTCGAGGCCACCCGCTACCACAGCCTGATCGTGGAACGGGCGACCCTGCCCTCCTGCCTGGAGGTCTCGGCCGAGACACCGGAAGGGGAGATCATGGGTCTCCGGCATCGGGCGTTCCCCCTCGAGGGGGTCCAGTTCCACCCCGAGTCCATCCTGACCAGGCCCGGGAAGGATCTGCTGCGCAACTTCCTCACCCTGTAGCAGAGGAGAGAGGAGGAGAAGAGAGGGCACGGGGTGCCGCCGATCGGGGTCCCGCGCGGGTTGCATTCTCGGGACCCCGAGTGGACCGGTGTGTCCGGGTGAGGCTGAGGGGACGGAGGGGTTTCGCGGGAGGGAGTCATGGTTCTCGATGCCATCCGGAAGGTGGTGGAAGGACAGCATCTGACAGCGGAAGAGGCTTACGCCGTCATGGATCAGATCATGTCGGGGCAGGCCACCGACGCCCAGATTGCCGGGCTGCTCACCGCCCTGCGCATGAAGGGCGAGACGGTCCCGGAGCTGACCGGGTTCGCCAAGGTGATGCGGGAGAAGGTGACGCCGGTCCGCACGAAGCACCGGGTCGCTGCGTCCCTCTCGGGAACGGAGCGGGAGATGCTGGTGGACACCTGTGGAACCGGGGGGGACGCCGCCGGGACCTTCAACGTGTCCACCGCGACGGCGTTCGTGGTCGCGGGCGCCGGGATCCCGGTGGCCAAGCACGGGAACCGCTCGGTCTCGAGTCTGTGCGGCAGCGCCGATGTGATCGAGGCCCTGGGGGTCAGCCTGGACCTCCCCCCCGAGAAGGTGGGGCGGTGTATCGACGAGGTCGGAATCGGCTTCCTCTTCGCCCCGCTCCTGCACAAGGCGATGCGCTACGTGATGCTGGCGCGCAAGGAGATCCGGATCCGGACGGTCTTCAACATCCTGGGGCCGCTCACCAACCCGGCC
>JBOHQK010000218.1:0-7594 GCA_050732195.1 Methylomirabilales bacterium (SeqCode) | reverse complement strand
CACAACCCGGGGGACTGGTTCTTCCACTGCCACAAGCCCATGCACATGGAGGGCGGCATGATCACCCTCGCCAAGATCGCGTAACGAAAGCAGGGACGTAGGCCATCGCGCGAAGGGGGAAGAGAGATGGTGGAGTTCTTACAGGCGAACTGGCCATGGCTACTACTGGGGATCGGGGCCGTGTGGTTCCTCTCCCGCGGGGGCTGCGGCGGCGGCCGGCGGGGCGGGTGCGGGTAAATGGGGGGTATGTCCCCCCGTGAGGGAACCCCCGGGAAGACCATGCGTCGGCAGGAGCAGGTCGACCGCTGGAGGATCACCGTCACCAGCTACCGGCTGGGCGACCGCTACTACTGCACGGTGGACAACGTCGAGCCGGGAGCCCGGATCGCCCGCGGGGAGGGGCCGACGCGGGCGGAGGCGGAGCGGATCGCCATCGAGAAGGTGGCGGCGCGGCTCGCCCAGACCCGCGTCCTGGGCTGAGCCCGCGCGCCCTTACCGCTGGAACAGGGCGGCGAGCGAGGGCCGGCGGTGCCCCTGACGCTAGGCCTGGTGGACGCGTTTCAGCGGCGCGGGCTGCGGCCCTTCGGCGCCTCCCACGCCGGCGCCCAGATCGAGGGGAGCAAGGCCTTCGCCAAGGCCCTGATGGTCAAGCACGGGATCCCCACCGCCGCCTATCGGGAGTTTTCCGACCCCAGGGCCGGGATCGCCTACATCCGGGAGCGGTGTGCTCCCATCATGGTCAAGGCTGACGGGCTCGCCGCGCGGAAGGGGGATCACGGCAGGCCCGGTCTCAACTCTTTTCGCGGAGGTGGAGATGAGCGAGTACGCGCAGCCGCAGGTACTGGTCTCGACGAAGTGGGTGGAGGAGCACAAGGGCGATGCGAACGTCCGCATCGTCGAGGTGGACGTGGACACGAAGGCCTACGAGGAGGGCCACCTCCCCGGGGTGATCGCCTGGTCCTGGCAGACGGAGCTGTGCGACACGGTCCGGCGCGACATCCTCCCCAAGGCCGGCTTCGAGCGGCTCCTCGGGTCCTCCGGCATCGACACCGGGACCACCGTCGTGCTCTATGGCGACAACAACAACTGGTTCGCCGCGTGGGCCTTCTGGCAGTTGAAGATCTACGGGCACGGCGACGTGCGCCTGATGAACGGCGGACGGAAGAAGTGGATCGAGGAAGGGCGGGAGCTGACGCGGGACATCCCCCGGCCGGCGCCGAAGACCTACCGGGCGAAGGACCCGGACCTCTCGCTCCGGTCCTTCCTGCCGGAGGTCCAGAAGGCCGTAGCGGGGCGGGCCGTGGAACTCGTGGACGTGCGCAGCCCGCAGGAGTTCACGGGAGAAATCCTGGCGCCCCCCGGGCTCCCCGAGACGTGCCAGCGGGGCGGGCACATCCCGGGGGCGAAGAGCATCACCTGGTCGAAAGCCTGCAACGAGGACGGGACCTTCAAGAGCCGGGACGAGCTGGCGCGACTGTACCGGGAGGCCGGGATCACCGGGTCCAAGCCGGTGATCGCCTACTGCCGGATCGGCGAGCGCTCCAGCCACTCCTGGTTCGTCCTGAAGTACCTCCTGGGATTCAAGGACGTCCGGAACTACGACGGCTCCTGGACCGAGTGGGGCAACCTGGTCGGCGCGCCGGTCGAGAAGCCCTGACGGGGGGCCCGGGGGGACCGGGATCGCGGGGGAACGACGGATGAGGCCCGAGAAGTACTCGCGCCGGCACGGCAAGGAGTGCCAAGCGGCGGAGCCGAGGGGGCCCTTGAGCAAACCCGGCACGGTGCGGTGACCATCTTCACCAAGGAGGTCTCGGTCGCGTGAACTGGCCGCAGACCTTGCGCGCGTACGACTATGGCTGGTGGGGCCTCGTAGCCTTCCACGTAGCCCTCTTTCTCTTCTTCGGTCTGGCCTATCTGCGCCCGACCCGGCGGAGGGAATGGCGGTCCCTGGGGGCCTACGTCGCCTTCATCGTGGCCCTCTACACGGAGATGTATGGCTTCCCCCTGACGATCTACCTTCTGGGGGCTGCGCTCGGTCGCTTCCCCTTTGCGAACCCCTTCGCCCACGCGAGCGGCAACCTCTGGGCCAGCCTCTTCCTGGGTGGCTACGGAGCCGGGCTCTTCATCGGCCTGGGTGGGGTCCTGATCCTCGTGGGCGTTGTGCTGCTGGCGAAGGGCTGGGGGGCGATCCATGAAGCCGAAGGGGGCCAGGTGACCGGCGGGATCTACGGGACGATCCGGCACCCCCAGTATGCGGGCCTCGGGCTCATTATCATCGGGTCCCTGATCCAGTGGCCGACCCTCCTCACCCTGGTCATGGCCCCGATCCTGCTCTTCACCTACTACCGCCTCGCCCGGAAGGAGGATCGGGAGTTGGCTGAGCGCTTTGGTCTCTCGTTCGCCGAGTACCGCAGGCGCGTTCCGGCGTTCGTGCCCCGGTGGGCGGATGTGAAGCAGGCGTGGCAGGGGCCGGACCGGAGCACGCAGGTGTTCTGATGGGCAGGGAGGCCCCGCGCCGCCTCGCCTCGAATGGTGGCGAACTGCCGCTACGCCTCCCGAGAGCGACCCTGCCTCACCGACCCCGGCAGGCTGGCCTAAAGCCACCTGACCATTCTTCCGCCGGACCGAAGCCCTGACGAGGAGGCCTCCGTGTATCCGGTGCTCTTGCAGATTGGGTCCTTCGAACTCCGCTCCTACGGCGTCTTCGTCGCTGTGGCCATCCTGGTGGGCGGCTGGCTGGCGGCGCGGGAGGCTCCCCGCCGGGGCGTGGAGCCGGCGCGGGTGTGGGACTTTGTCTTCATCGCCACCCTTGCCGGCATCATCGGCTCCAGGGCGTACTTCGTCCTGGTGTCGGAACCGGCCTGGTTCCGGGAACACCCTTGGGACATCGTCGCTGTCTGGAAAGGGGGCATGGCCATCCACGGCGGTCTCCTGGCCGGCCTGGGGGCAGGCGTCTGGTTCTGCCGCCGGCATCGGATTCCGTTCCTTCGGTTTGCGGACGTCGCCGCGCCGGGTCTGATTCTCGGCCAGACGGTGGGACAGGTCGCCTGCCTCCTGAATGGCGACACCTACGGGAGGCCCACCACCCTGCCCTGGGCCATCACGTTCAGCGATCCCCGATCCTTTGCCCCTCTCGGCGTCCCGCTGCACCCGCTTCAGGTGTACGAGGGCCTCGCCTACCTCGGCGTTTTCGCGCTGGTCTGGGCCTTCCGCGACCGCTTGCGACGGGACGGGGACCTGTTCCTCCTGTACGTGGTGACCTATGCCATCGTGCGGTTCCCCCTGGAGTTTCTGCGCGGGGACCCGCCAGTGGTCGCGGGAGTCATCGTGCCGCAGGCCTGGAGTGTCCTAGCCCTGGCAGCCGCGGCGGTCGTGTTCGTCGCTCGGCGGCGGACAGAGGCGCCCCTGCGTGGCGAGCGGCGGTGAGATCGACAATTCGGGACCTGGTGTGCGGCTCCCCGGTGGAGCCATATCCCCCGGGCGGAACGGCGGTGAGTATCGACGGCAACCGGTCTACTACTTCTACAGTGCGCGGTGCCGTGATACCTCCAACCCCTCCCCGCGGCGGTCTGTCGCGTCGCGTCGCGAGCGCTCACGGCACATGGCGCCACGCCGATCGCGACCGGAGCGTGAAGGTCAGGTGGCGAGACGAGAGTCCAGGTCTCACGGCGTGAGGGGGAGGAGGCCACGATGCGGGAGAGCGCTCTCGCGGTGCTGATCCTGACGGCGATCCTCGCGATCCCGGCCGCGGCGCGGGCGGAGGTCAGCGAGGTCCGGGTCGGGGTGGACGGCATGATCTGCGTCACCTGAGCGTACGGGGTCCAGAAGGCCCTATCGCGCCTGGATGGCGCGGACAACGTGAAGGCGGATATGGAGAAGGGGGAGGCCCGGTTCTCTCTCGAGCGAGGCAAGAGGCTCGATGTTACCCAGGTACGCGACGTCATCAGGAAAGCGGGGTTCACTCCAACCTGGATCGTCTTCACGGCAACGGGTGAGTTGACGGCGCGTGCTGGCGGCTGGGCCATCAAGGTAGCTGGCTCTGGGCAGACGATCCCCCTGGCGGACAACGAGAGCTTAAGGAAGCTCCAGGAGGCGGCAGGGAGGGGCCAGCCCGTGACCGTGACCGCAAAGGTGCCGGCCGGTGCGGACGAGGCTGTCATCGAGACCATCTTGGCTCGCTGAGGAGGGCGGGGTTCATGGCGCAGCGGTATCCACCCTGGAGGCTGGCACTTGCGCTCGGGATGAGCGTTCTTCCGTCGCCCGCGGCAGAGGTACAAGCACAGGTGGATCGCCCGACCGGCTGGATCGTCTTCCACGCGGGGCAGGCGGGCAAGTACCGCATCGCCTCGACGGACGTCCTCGGCGCCCAGCAACGGGACCTGACCCCGGGCGCCCCCGGTGAGGGCAACCCCTCGCTCCCCGCCAGAGGCGGCCGGGTGGCGTTCCAGCGGGAAGGGGACATCTGGGCCTTGGACCTCCGCACCGGCCAGGTGGTGAACCTGACCCGGACGCCGGCCTACGAGGGCTGCCCCTGGTTTTCGGGCGACGGGACGCAGATCGCCTTCGACGGCCTCCGGGATGGCCGCTCCGAAATCTTCCTGATGTCTAGCGACGGCGGCGGGCTCCGCCAGCTCACCCGGGGTCCGGGGAACAGCGCCTGCCCGGCGTTCAGCCCCACCGGGACGCAGGTCGCTTTCGTCTCCGACCGGGATGGCCAGATGGAGATATACCTGCTGGACCTCAAGACGGGCGCCGAGAGGCGCCTCACCGATCACCCTGCCGCCGATATGGACCCGGCCTTCAGCCCGGACGGGAGCCGCATCGCGTTCACCTCGGACCGCCGGGGGAAGTTCGAGATCTACGAGATGGCCCTGGACGGGAGAGGGCTGCGCCGTTTGAGCGACGCGCAGGACTTCGCTATCCAGCCGGTCTACTCGCCGGACGGCCGCTGGATCGCTTTCGAGCGAGACGGCAATATCGTGGCGGTGCACCGCGACACGGGGAATCAGTGGCCGATGACCCGGGGGCCCGAGTACAAGGGCGGGCCCACCTGGGGCCCTGCCGAGGGGAGTCCCCGGTGACGGAGTTCGTCGGCCAGTGGCTCACCTTCAGTCTCGACCAGCTCCAGCACATCATTCGGATGATGTATTGGGTCTGGATCCCGGGCTTCCTCCTCTCGGCCCTCGTTAGCCTCCGCTACCGCACCCAGGCCCGGGAAGCGGTGCTGGCGCACGGCAAGGGTGGCTTCGCGGGGCTCTTCCCCCGGGCCGTCTGCTCCGGTGTCACCGCCAGCCCGCGACCCGGCAGCAGCCTGGCCGATATGCTCGCCCTCCTCCAAGGGGGCGTGCGGCCCGCCGGCGCCCTGGCCGCCCTGGTGGCGAGCCGGAACTTGCCGCTCTACTTTCTCACCATCCTGACGCTGCTCCTCGGGATCGAGTTCGCGGTCGGTCACATCCTGGGGACGGTCGCCATGGCAGCATCCGTATTCATCGGCGCTGCCGGGTTCACCAAAGCGGATGCGTGGACGCGTGCAGCTGGCGCCCGGGGTGCGACGGTAGAGGCCCTGCGACCGCCGCGTCGAGATGGGGAGCTGCCGTCTTGGACCGGGCTGCTGTTGCGGGGCCGCGGGTGGGTGCGGATCCTCCGGTATTGCGGGACGGAGTTCAGGTGGTTCTGGCCAGGCCTGGCAATCGGCATCCTCCTGGGCGGGTTAGTCCTGGCTGCCGGCCTGAAGCGCTGGTGGGTCGAGCTCGCCGAGGTGGGGGGCGGGGGGATCATCAGCGACCTCGTGAATGCGGGTGTCGGGCCCGCCCTCGGGGCGCTCCTCTCGCTGCCGCCAGTGGGGAATCTCCCGGCAGCCGCCTCTCTCTTTAAAACAGACACTCTGGGCTACCCGGGACTGGTCAGCTTGGTCCTCGCGAGCTCGCTGCGGCCGGCGGACCTCCGCGCGTACGGAGCCACCTGGGGTAGGGGGGCGGCAGCGCGCCTGGCCTTGCTCCTTTACGCGGCCGCGCTCCTGGGAGGGCTTTTTGCCACCGGCGTCCTCGCCCTCTTTGGCGTTCGGCCGGGCCATATCCCGCTGTTCCGGGAACTGGTCGATGAGATCATCAAACGAGTCCCCTTCGCCATGCCAGCCGGCCCTATGCGGCTGTAAGCGTTGCGGGAGGCCATGATGGAGAGGCCATCCATTGCCCGTGCCGCCGCGATGCTGGTGTGGGGCACCGGAGTTGCCGCCGCCCTCATCGTCCTCTTCGTCGCCTTGTCGCCATTCTCGAGGGTGGGGCAAAGCCCCGCCCCTTCGACCGACACGGGGGGCCCGCTGAAGCAGGTCACTCTGAGGGTGGACGGGATGGCATGCCCCACCTGCAGTTACAGGGTGGAGAAAGCCTTGGTAAGGCTTCCGGGCGTCGAAAAGGTGGAGGTGAGCCTGTGGAGAGGAGAGGCCGTGGTGCGGTACAAGGAGGGTGCCGTGACGCCGGAGCAGATGATCGAGGGGATCAATCAGGCAGGGTACGCGGTGCGGCCCCTCGGGGCACCCAGGTGACCGGGGTGCGCGGGAGATTGCGGCGGCCCGGCCAGTCCGAGGCCACTGACGTGGGGGCGCTACGGTCAGCGAGAAATAAGCTGGGCGTGAATCGGGCCTCTACGTTATGAGGGGCTCGGTTGATGGCGGCAATGCGGTTTGGTCCTGGCGGTCTCGGCGCCGGCCTTGGGGCGTTTCAAACACCTCCGGTGCTTGGCCCCATGGCTCCAGCTTGCCGGAGGTGTGCTGCTGCTCTTGGCGAGCGGGTATTTCTTCCTGGATGCCTACAAGATCTGGAGCGTTACATAGGGCTGAAGCTTCACCTAGCACTTGATGGGGCAGCTACATCCTGCAGACCGGTCACATCGTCCTGCACGACTCCGCGCCGAACCTGCTCACCAGCGACCTCGTCCGCAAGTCCTATCTGGGTGAGAAGTGAGGGGCGCGGGAGCAGGACGGGACGGCCCGCCCCGCCTTGAGGGCTGGGGCCCACGCGAGGGTCCGCAAGCGGCGGGCCCGGGAAGGAGTACACGCGATGGAATGGGAACGCAACAGGCGGTCCGGGTTCGGGGGCTTTTCGGCCCCGGACCTCGAAGAGGTAGCCCGGCGCGTCCGGCATGGGCTCGCCGGCGGGGGAAAGAGGCTCGGGGGGATTCTGCTCCTCCTGGCCCTCGCCATCCTGGCCTGGTCCTCCTGGTACACGGTGGGCCCGGAGGAGACAGCGGTCGTCCAGCGGTTCGGCAAGGTCGTCCGGACGGAGGGGCCGGGGCTCCATTTCAAGTTCCCCTACGGGGTGGAGACGGTCCGCCTGGTCAAGACGGCCCGGGTGCTCAAGGAGGAGTTCGGGTTCCGGACGCAGATCCCCGGCCGGCGGACGCAGTATGCGCCCCAGAAGCTCCAGGACGAGTCCCTCATGCTCACGGGCGACCTCAACGTCCTTGACGTGCAGTGGATCGTGCAGTATCGGATCCAGGACCCCGTGGCCTTCCTGTTCCGGGTCCGGGAGGCCGAGGACACCCTCCGGGATACGTCCGAGGCGGTGATGCGGCGGGTGGTGGGCAACCGGGTCGG
>JBOHQK010000217.1:0-12047 GCA_050732195.1 Methylomirabilales bacterium (SeqCode) | reverse complement strand
ATCTACAATTCGTCGCAGTCACTCTAGGCGCGGCCGGTGAGGCGGGTGAGCTCCCGCTGGAGCAGTTGCATGTCCTGCCAGACGGTCTTCTTCTCGTGGGGGTTCCGGAGGAGGAAGGCGGGGTGGTAGGTGGGGAGGAGGGGGATGCCCCGAAACTCGAAGAGCCGGCCGCGCAGGCGCGAGATCGGCTCCTTTGTTTTTAACAGGGTCTGGGCGGCGGGTCCCCCCAGGGTGCAGATCAGTTTGGGCCGGATCGCCTCCAGTTGCTTGAGCAGGAACGGCTCGCAGGCGGCGATCTCGTCCGCCTCCGGGTTCCGGTTGGCCGGCGGGCGGCACTTGATGATGTTGCAGATGTAGACGTCCTCCCGCCTGAGGCCGATGGCCTGGATGATCCGGGTGAGCAGTTGACCGGCCCGCCCCACGAAGGGCTCCCCCTGCGCGTCCTCCTCGGCCCCCGGCGCCTCCCCCACGAACACCAGCTCGGCCCGGGGGTTGCCCACCCCGAAGACGATCTGGGTCCGGCCCCGGCAGAGCTTGCAGCGGGTGCACTCTCCCAGTTCCTCGCGGACCTCGGCGAGGGTGAGGGTGGGCCCGGCGGGGGCGGGCCCGGCCACCGGGGCGGTGGGGATGAATTCGAGGCCGAGCTGGCGCTGCGCCTCCAGATAGATCCGGGTAGCGCGCACGAGTTCCCGCAGGTCGTCCCGGGGGTCGGTACCCATGGTTGGAGAGGTGCCTTCAGGGGCGCGCCGGGCGGGCGGCCAGCAGGCGGGCGACCCGGTCCAGGATCCGGTGGGCCACCTCCTGCTTGCTGAGCAGGGGCAGGGCCTCTACCTCCCCGTCCCCACTGACCAGCGTCACCCGGTTGGTCTCGGCGGCGAAGCCGGCATCTTTCGCCCCGACGTCGTTGGCCACCACCAGGTCCAGGTTCTTCTTGCGGAGTTTCTCCCGGGCGTTGGCGACGAGCTCCTCGGTTTCCGCGGCGAAGCCGACCAGGACGGCCGCCCCCTTGCGCCGCGCCAGCTCGGCGAGGATGTCCGGGGTGGGAGTCAGCTCCAGGGTCAGGATCTCCCGGCCCTTCTTGATCTTGGCCGGGGCCACCTTGGCCGGCCGGTAATCGGTGGGGGCGGCCGCCTTGATGATGGCGTCCGCCCCCTCCGCGTGCGCTAGGACCGCCTCGTACATCTCCTGCGTGGTCTGTACCCGGATGCACTCCACCCCCGGGGGGGGAGCGAGGTGCGTCGGCCCGGTCACCAGGAGGACCCGGGCACCCCGGGCCGCTGCCGCCTCGGCCAGAGCGAATCCCATCCGTCCGGAGGAGCGGTTCCCGACGAAGCGGACGGGATCCAGCGGCTCGTAGGTCGGGCCCGCGGTGACCAGGACACTCCGGCCTGCCAGGTCGCGGGCCCGGGCGAACAGCGCCTCGACCGCCCCCACGATCTCGGCCGGCTCGGCGAGCCGCCCCGGACCCGTGAGGCCCGAGGCCAGCTCTCCGCTGGCCGGCCCGACGACCTGGACCCCCCGCTGGCGCAGCGTCGCCACGTTGGCCTGGGTGGCGAGGTGCCGCCACATCTCGGCGTCCATGGCGGGAGCCAGCAGGACCGGACAGGTGGCGGCCAGGAAGAGGTTGGTCAGAAAATCGTCGGCCAGCCCGTGGGCGAACTTGGCCAGGGTGTGGGCGGTGGCCGGGGCGACCAGGAAGAGATCCGCCCCGCCGGCAGCAGCGATGTGCGCGATCTGGCCCTCGTAGTCCTGCGCGTACAGGTCGGTGAGGACGGGCCGGCGGGAGAGGCTTTCGAAGGTCAGGGGGGCCACGAACCGGGTGGCGCTCTCGGTCATGGCGCAGCGGACCTCGGCGCCCCGCCGCGTCAGTTCGCGGAGGAGTTCCACCGCCTTGTAGGCGGCGATGCTCCCCGTCACCCCCAGGAGGATTCGCTTCCCCGCCAGCATGCCTGCTCCGGGCACCCGGGCCTCCCGGCCGCTCTACCGGGGCTCCCCCAGGCCGGCTCCCTTCGCCCCCACCAGGTGGTTGAGGGGTCCCCGCCCCTTCCCGATGGCGACCGCGGTCCTGAGGCCCTCGGCCACATAGGCCTGGGCGGCGGCCACCGCGGTCGGGACAGCCTGCCCGCGGGCCAGCCCGGCGACGATCCCCGCCGAGAGGGTGCACCCCGTCCCGTGGCTGTTCGTGGTCTCGATCCGGGGCCCCTCCCGGACGGTGAACTCCTGCCCGTCGTAGAGGACGTCGAAGACCTGCGGGCCCGGCAGGTGCCCGCCCTTGACCAGAACGTGGCGTGCGCCCAGGGCATGGATGGCCCGTGCCGCCTCCTTCATCCCCGCCAGGTCCCGGATCTTCTCCCCCACCAGGATGGCCGCCTCGTCCAGGTTGGGTGTCGCCACCAGGGCCAGGGGGAGGAGGGCCATCTTTACCGCCTCCACGGCGCCCGGATCCAGGAGGGGGTCCCCGCTGGCCGCCACCATGACCGGGTCCACGACGAGCGCCCGCAGGTCGAAGGCGCGCACCTCCCGGGCCACCGCTTCCACGATGGGGGCGGTGGCGAGCATCCCGGTCTTGGCGGCGTCCGCGCCGATGTCCCCCAGGACCGACCGGAGCTGCGCGACCACGAACTCCGCGGGCAGGACGTGGACCCCCTGCACCCCCAGGGTGTTCTGGGCGGTGATGGCGGTCAACACCGACATCCCGTAGACCCGGAAGGCCGTGAAGGTCTTCAGGTCGGCCTGGATGCCGGCGCCGCCCCCCGAGTCCGAGCCCGCGATGGTCAGCGCTTTGTGCATGCAGACACCCCCAGGGGCAGCAGACGTGTCCCGCTGCTCGATTATACGCGGGGGGCTACCGGAGCGCCACGCCGTTCTGCCACCACCCGTACAGCGAAGCGGGGGGAGCGGCCCCTTCGGCTGGGCAGGGAGGCGGCTGCCGCCCGTCAGTTCTCCGGGGGGGGCGCCCCGGGTTCCGCCGCGGGTAGAACAGGCGTCCCTCCGAGCGTCGCGGCGTAGAGGGCGCGGTACCGGCGGTGGCTGGCCAGGACCCGCTTCACGTATTCCCGCGTCTCGGCGTACGGGATCGCCTCGATGAAACGGTCCGGGTCGGCGGTCGGGATCTGCTCCCGCCAGTGTCGGGCGGCCTGGGGACCGGCGTTGTAGGCGGCCAGCGCGGCCGGCACGTTCCCCCCGAACTCCTCCAGGACCTGCGCCAAGTAGGCGATGCCCAGCGTGAGGTTCAGGGTGGGCGCGTGCAGCCCCTCGGGCGGAGGATCCGGCAGGGCGAGCGCGCGGGCGACCTTCCGCGCGGTGGCCGGCATGAGCTGCATCAGGCCCCGGGCCCCGGCCCGCGAGATGGCCGCGGGGCCGAAGGCGCTCTCCTCCCGCATGACGGCAGCCACCAGGTAGGGGTCAACGCCCCGGGCGGCGGAGAGCTCCTGGACCGCGTCCCAGTAGGCGAGGGGGTAGAGCAACTCCCAGAACGCCGGGAGCGGGAGGGCCACCGGGTTCTGGCGGTAGGCGGTCAGGAGGATCCGCCGGGCGATCCAGAGGACCCGGTCGAACCGGCGGGCCCGCAGGAAGGCCTCACCCGCTTCCTGCTGCAATCCCCGGTCCCCCGCGTGGGCGCGGACGAGGAACCAGTACTCCTCCGTCGCCTCGTCCCAGAGGCGCAGCGCGCTCAGCTCACGGGCGGTGGCGAGGCGGGGGTGGTTGCCTGGGGAGTCCACGGGGGGTGCGGCCGGCCGGGGCGGATCGGACGGGGCCGGGCTGCCGAGGGCGGCGAGGAGATCCCTCGCCCGGGCGGCGTAGTAGTCCACCCCTGTGGCCTGCGCGGCGCTCCGGAAGCGTTGCAGCGCCTCCTCCCGGTCCCCCGCGGCCTCCAGGAGGCGCCCCTCCCAGAAGAGGGCCTGAGTGGCGTAGGGGGAGGCACGCCGCTCCGCGAGGGTCCGTAAGAGCGGCCGGGCCTGCCGCGGCTGCCCGTCCCGGATGTGCATCCACGCCCGCCGCCAGAGGGCCGCATCGGCATATTCCCCGTCGGGGTAGGTGCGCTCCACGCGGGCGAAGGCCTGCAGGGCCTCCTGGCGCCGCCCCAGGTCCTCCAGGTTCTCCGCCAGCAGGAAGAGGGCGTCATCGGCGAGGGCGTGGGTCGGTCGCAGTTGCAGAAGCCGCTCGAGGAGGGTGTTGGCTCCGGAGGGATCCCCCTGGCGGGTCCGGGCCCGGCTCCCCCAGAAGAGGGCCGGCATCTGGTAGGGGCCCCCGTGGGAGGCGGCCACCGCCAGCATCCGCGCGGCCTCGGGATAGTCCCGAAGGCGGAAGTGGCTCTGTCCGAGCAGGTACTGGGCCTCCTCCTGCCAGGGACCGGGGGCGCCGGCGAACGGGGCCAGGGCGGCCACCGCCTGGCTGAAGGCCTCGCTTCGGTACAGCGCCCGGGCGCGGGCGAACAGGTCGGCCGCCGTCACGGGCACAGGGGCCCCGATGGCCTCCAGGAGCGCCGCGGCCTCCTCGGCCGTCCCGCTCGCCGGCTCCTCCCGCCAGAGTTCCAGGAGGAGGGGGAGCCCCTCAGTAGGGTCACCCGCCCGGAGGCGGACCCGGGCCAGCAGGAGGCGGGCCGCGGGCGCGCGCGCGGAGGTGCCGAACCGGTCCAGGTAGGCCCGGAGGCTCAGGGTGGCGCCGGGCAGATCGAGGGCAGTCGCCTGGCTCTCGGCGAGGAGGAGGAGCGCTGGCTCGACCAGCGGGCTCTCGGGGGAGGTGGTCAGGAGGCGGCTGAGGGGGGGAAGGGCGCCCTGGGGGACGCCGCGGCGCTGCTCCGCCTCGCCCCAGGCGAGGAGGGCGTAGTCGGCCACCTCCGGGAAAGCGTCCGCCGCGGCCTGGAGATGGGGCAGGGCCTCCTCGTGGCGGCCGAGGCGGTGCTGGCAGAGCCCGAGGAGGAAGCGGACCCGGCGGGCGAGGGGGTCGGGGAGCGGCGCGTTCGCCAGGGGGGCGAGCCGCCCGCTGACCGCTTCGCAGTCTCCCTCCGCCACGGCCTCCAGGGTGTCGGCGAAGGTGGCCGCGGGGTCCGGGGGAGGGGGCAGGTCCGCCGAGGGGGAGGCAGCCGGGAGGAGGAGGCCCAGGGCCAGGAGGACGCTCCGCCCCGGCCGGGTCTGCCCCGTCCCTTCCGCCATACGCCTCCTCTCCGCCGGCCCCCCCTAGGCTGTCTCCAGCATCCCCTTACCATAGAGCTTCTGGACGTTCTCGAGGGCCTTCAGGTCGTCCAGGCTGCTTTCCTCGATCACGGCCTGGGTGTTCCGGTGGCCGTCGAAGAGACGCAGGAACCGCTCCAGGTCGGGGGCCAGTTTCTTCCCCGTGAGGATCTGGCGGAGCCGGGGGCTGGGCTTGAGCCGCGCGCTGAGCGGCGGCAGTTGCTTGGCCAGCCGGGCTGTCTCGTCCACCCGGCGGAGCCCCTCCATGATGATGGTCTGGTTGCCCATGGTGATCTGCGCCGGACCGCTGGGCGGGGTGGTCCCCAGCGACTCCAGCTCGAAGTCCCCGTCGGTCCAGCCGAGGAGCCGGTAGACCGCCCCCTCCCCCCGCAGGGTTCCCTGCACGGCGTTGACAATCTTGCCGTCCTGGAAGTAGAGGTGCCCCGAGCGGCCCTCCGACACGACGCTGAGGATGCCGGTCTTCCTCTCCAGCTCGAGGAACTGGATGAGGTTGACCAGGCTCATGTCCCGGAGCTTCCCCTTGACCCCGGCCCCCACCCTCGCGCCCTTTTCGGACTTCTCCCCCTCCGACTTCCGCAGCACCTTTCTGACTCGGACCAGCAACTCGTCGAAGTGGAACGGCTTCGTGACGTAGTCCTCGGCGCCGAGTTGCAGCCCCCGCACCTTGTCCTTCACCTGGGAGAGGGCCGTGAGGAAGATGATGGGGATGGTGGCGGTCCGGGGGTTCTCCTTCAGGATCTTGGCCACCTCGAACCCGTCGATCTTCGGCATCATGACATCCAGGAGGATGAGGTCCGGGACGTGCTCCCAGGCCATCTCGAGCGCCTCGACCCCGTTACTCGCCCGCAGGACGTCCACGTAGAGTTCCTGGAGGCGGTCGGTGAGCATCTGGGCCATGAGCGGCTCGTCGTCCACCACCAGGACCTTCTCACCCGCCATCGCTACCGGTCCTGCCCGCCGCCCAGGAGGGCAGCCAGGCTCTCGCCGTACGGGGGTCGGGCCACGCCCCGCTCCGTGATGATGGCCGTGACCAGGTCGGCCGGTGTCACGTCAAAGGCCGGGTGGAGCGCCGGGACCCCGGCGGGGGCGAGCCGCCGCCCGGCCAGGGTGGTCACCTCCTCGGGGCTCCGCTCCTCGATCGGGATGGCGGCGCCGCTCTCGAGCGTGGGGTCGAGCGTGGAGAGGGGGGCGGCCACGTAGAAGGGAAGGCCATGGGCCCGACAGGCAAGGGCCAGCCCGTAGGTCCCGATCTTGTTCGCCACATCCCCGTTCCGGGCAATCCGGTCCGCCCCCACCAGGACCAAGTCCACCTGACCCCACGCCATGAGGGCCGCCGGCATCCCGTCCGTGACCAGGGTGACCGGGATGCCCTCCCGGTGGAGTTCCCAGGCGGTCAGGCGCGCCCCCTGGAGGAAGGGGCGCGTCTCGCCGGCCAGGACCTGGATCCCCTTTCCCGCGGCGTGAGCCGCCCGCACCACCCCCAGGGCCGTCCCGTAGCCGGCCGTGGCCAGGGCGCCGGCGTTACAATGGGTGAGCACCCGGGCCCCCGGGGCCAGGAGCGGTTCCCCGTGGCGGCCGATGGCCCGGTTCACCTCCAGGTCCTGCGCCCAGAGGCTCTTGGCCTCTTCCTCGAGGCGCGCCCTGAGGGCCTGAACCGGGAGATCGCGATGTTTGAGGGCTATGTGTTTCATCCGCTCGAGAGCCCAGGAGAGGTTGACGGCGGTGGGGCGGGTGGCGGCCAGTTCCCCGGCTATGCGGCAGAGGTCGGCGTAGAAAGGGTCGAAGGCGTCGGCGCGGATCTGCCGGGCCCCGAGGGCGAGGCCCATGGCCGCCGCGATCCCGATGGCCGGGGCCCCCCGGACCTGCATCCGCCGGATCGCCTCGGCAACGGCCGCGGCGTCCCTGCACTCCACGTAGACTTCTTCCTCGGGGAGCCGGGTCTGATCCAGGAGCCGGACCACGCCCTCATCTGTCCACTCGAGGGTCCGGATCATGGAAGTTACACTAACACCCCGGACCGTAATGTCAACCGAAATGTGGGATTTTGACGGGATTGGAGCCTCCGCCCTCTCTTGACAGCCGACCCGGCGGCCACTATTCTCAGCCGGCTTGCCAGGGCCGCGGGCGGGAGATTCCCATGGTTCTGTCCGGTCTCTGCTACCTCCTCCTGGCCCTGGCTGGGGTCCTTGGCCTCGGGTTCGGCGCCCTCCTTCCAGCAGTGCAGGGGTACTGGCCGATGGGTCCTTGGGTCGGCCCGGCGGCGGCTGGCCTCCACTTCCTGGGTGCCGCCAGGGTGGCGGCGGCGGGCCCGCTGCCCCTTCGCCACCTCTTCCCCTTGACCGCCGCGGCGCTCCTCGCGAACAGGGCGTTCGGGGCGGGCCTGGGGGGCGCCGCGGTAGCGGGGGCGCTTGCGGTGCTGGCTTTCAGGGAGTGAGGGTGCGGCGGGAGCGGTTTGCCGGGATCGCCGACCGTCAGTTCGATGTCCTCGTGATCGGCGGGGGCATGGCGGGGGCCGGCATCGCCCGGGATGCCGCCCTGCGCGGGCTCACCGTCGCCCTCGTGGAGAAGCAGGACTTCGCCTGCGGGACGACTAGCCGCTCCTCGAAGCTCATTCACGGCGGACTCCGGTACCTGGAGCTGTTCGACTTCGGGCTGGTTGCCGAGTCGCTCCGGGAGCGGGAGCGCCTGCGCCGGATGGCCCCTCACCTCATCCGGCCCCTCCCGTTCCTCATCCCGGTGTACCGGGGGGCCAAGCGGGGGATGATCCAGATTCGGGTCGGGCTGGCCCTCTATGATCTCTTGACCCCGGGACGGCGGACGGGCCGCTACGGCGGCATCTCCCGGGAGCGAGCGCTCGCCCTGGAGCCGGGACTGGACGGGACCGACCTGAAGGGGGCGGGGTTCTACTTCGACGACCTCCTGCTGAATCCGGAGCGCCTCTGCCTGGAGAATGTCCTCTCGGCCCGGCGCCACGGGGCCCTGGTCTATAACTACGCCCGGGTGGAGGAGTTCCTCCGCGACGGGCCGCGCCTCGTCGGCGTGACGGTGCGGGATGCCCTGACGGGGGAGGTTGCCCGCCTCCGGGCTACCGTCCTGGTCAATGCGACGGGACCCTGGATCGACGGGATCCGGGCGTTGGCGGGCCTCGACGCCGGGGGGCAGCTCGTGCGGACGACCAAGGGGATCCACCTCCTCCTCCCCCGCCTGACCAGCCACGCCGTCTACGTCCAGGCGCGGGACGACCGGATGTTCTTCGTCATCCCGTGGCGGGCCTTCTCGCTGGTGGGGACCACCGATACCGACTTCGCCGGCGACCTGGATCGCCTCTACGCCACCGCCGATGAGGTGGCATACCTGCTGGCGGAGAGCCGGCGGGTCTTCCCGCGCGCGCGGGTCAGCCCCGCCGACATCGTCTATACCTATGCGGGGGTCCGGCCCCTCACCTACGAGGAGGGAAAACGCTCCTGGCAGGTCTCGCGCGCGCACAAGGTCGTCGTGGAGGGGGAGGGGGGGAACTTCCTCTCCATCACCGGGGTGAAACTGACCTGCTACCGCCAGCAGGCCGAAGAGGCGGTGGACCGGATCAGCGCGGTGCTGAAGCGGGGCGAGCCGGTGCGGAGCCACCGGCTCGGCCTGGACGGCCTGGACACGGAGACGACGCTCTTCGAGGCCCGGATCCCCGTGGACGCCGCCGCGGAGGCCGCCCGGTACGGGGTGGAGCCGGCCCTGCTGGAGACGCTCGTGGAGACGTACGGGCGCCGCTACCGGGAGGTCCTGGACCGGACCCTGGAGCGCCCCTCCCTCACGGCCCGTCTCTGCCCCTCCAACCCCGACATCGTCGCAGAGCTCGCGCACGCGGTCGAGGAGGAGGCGGCTGTCACCCTGACCGATGTGCTCCTGCGGCGGACCGGCATCGGGACCAGCCCCTGCGTAGGTAGGGACTGCGCCGAGGCCATCGCGGCCCGGATGGCCGCCCTCTGCGGCTGGGACCGCGCCCGGCAGGAGCGGGAGCTGGCGGCCTTCTGGGAGGAGGTCGCGCTGGGGCAACGGTTTCGGGAAGCGGGGGCGGCCGGCGAAAAAGGGCTTGAAGGTGGGCGCCGGGGCGTGCCATAGTGCGGGCCTCGACGCCTGGCCGGTCCGGCGAATCCATTGCGCCCCCCCGGGGGGCCTGAGGCAGGCCACCGCGGGCCGCGGCGCGCGCCAACCTGCTATCTTTGATGAAGGAGGGGACCATGAGAGGTATGCAACGTACCCTTCTGCTGGGGCTCGTGTTGGCTTTGGCCCTGGGCCTGGTGCCGGGCGTGGTCCCCGCCCAGCCAATCGAGGACGAGCTCGTCCTCATCACCCCCGTCTCCAAGTTCATCCACGACGCCGCGCTGAAGGCCTTCGCCCAGTACGCGAAGGAGACCTGGAACGTCACGGTGAAGGTCAACGCCCTCGCGGCCGGGACCCCCGTCGCCTACGGGCGGATCGTGGAGTGGAAGGGGCGTCCCGAGGTGGACATCTTCTGGGGCGGCGAGAGCGCCCTCTTCGACAAGCTCACGGACCAGAAGCTCCTGAGCAAGCTGGAGCTGTCGAAGGCTGCCTGGGACGCCATCCCGGCTGCCATCGGCAAGCCCAAACCGATCCCGCTGAGGGACCCCCGCGGCTACTGGGTGGGCACGGCCCTGGAGCCCTACGGCCTGGTCTACCACCCCCGGGTCCTGAAGCGGCTCGGGATGCCCGAGATCAAGACCTGGGACGACCTCCTGGACCCTCGCCTGAAGGGAAACGTGGCCCAGTGCGCGCCCACGCGGAGCAGCAGCAGCAACGCCACCTACGAGGTGATCCTCCAGAGCCTCGGGGAGGAGAAGGGCTGGGAGTGGCTGAAGAAACTGGCGGGGAACTCCGGCATCTTCACCGCCCGGAGCCGTGACGTTCCCTCCGTGGTGGCGAAGGGGGAGTTCGCCGCCGGCTTCGCCGTGCCCTCCTACATGGCCTTCGAAGAGCGGCTGGCTGGCTTCGACATCAAGTTCGTGGCCCCGAAGAATGCCTACGTCACCCCCGAGCCCATGGCCATCCTGGCCGGGGCCAAGCACCCGAAGGCGGCCGCCGCCTTCATCGAATTCCTCCTGACCGAGCGGGGCCAGCGGGTCTTCATGGAGCGGGGCCTCTTCCCCATCATCCCCAAGTACAGGGTCGAGGGGCCTCCGGGCTCGGATGCCGAGAAGGCGGTGGAGTTCACCGGGGGCGTCCGGTCCTACTTCGAGGGCGATGTGAGCAACGTGTACGACGATGCCATCGCCAACATGCGGTCGGAGAGCCTGAAGACCAAGTATCGGGCCGAGATCGAGGCCAAGTGGGAGGAGTTGAAGAAGGCGCGGTAGGGGTCATGCCCCCCGATCGGCCATGCAGATCCGGATCACCGACCTGACCAAGCGCTTCGGCCCGCTCGAAGCGGTCAGCCGCGTTTCCCTCCAGATCCTGGACGGGGAACTCTTCACCCTCCTGGGGCCCTCCGGGTGCGGGAAGAGCACGCTCCTCCGCCTCATCGGGGGCTTCTACCTCCCCGACGCGGGCGAGATCTTCTTCGACGGCCGCCTGGTCAACGCCATCCCCCCCTATCAGCGGAACATCGGCATGGTGTTCCAGAACTACGCCCTCTGGCCCCACATGACCGTCTTGCAGAACGTGGCGTACGGGCTGAAGATCAAGGGGCTGCCGGCCCAGGAGCTCCAGGCGCGGGTGTCGGAAGGGCTGCGGAAGGTCAACCTGACGGGCCTCGAGAACCGCTATCCGGGCCAGCTCTCCGGCGGGCAGCAGCAGCGGGTGGCGCTGGCCCGGGCGCTCGTCCTCAACCCAGACCTCCTGTTGCTGGATGAGCCCCTCAGCAACCTCGACGCGAAGATTCGGGTGGCGGTCCGGAGCGAGATCCGGAGGCTCCAGAAGGAACTGGGGATCACCACCATCTACGTGACCCACGACCAGGAGGAGGCGCTCTCCCTCTCGGACCGGATCGCCGTCCTGAACCAGGGGAAGGTCTTCCAGGTCGGGACCCCGAGGCAACTGTACGAGCGGCCCGCCACCCCGTTCGTGGCCGACTTCATCGGGGTGAACAACCTGATCCCGGGGAGCGTCGCGGGGGAGGCGGGGGATCTGCTCCGGGTCCAGACGGCCCTGGGGGAGCTCCGGGCCCTGAGGCGGCCGGGCCTGACGCCGGGCGACCGGTGCCTGCTGTCCGTCCGCCCCGAGAACACCTCCCTGGCCCCGGTGGGGGGGGAGGGCCCGGGGGAGAACCGGATCCCCGGGAAGATTGTCTTCGCCTCCTATCTGGGGAACACCCTCCGCTACGACGTGGAGGCGGCGGGCGGGACCTTCCTGAAGGTGGACATCCGGGATCCCTGGCACCACGAGCGGCTGGAGGCGGGAGCATCGGTCACCGTCCTCTTCCCGGCCGGGAGCACCCTCCCCATCCCCGCCTAGTGCCGCTCCAAACGAATTGCCCCTGGGATTG
Source organism: Methylomirabilales bacterium (SeqCode) (assembly GCA_050732195.1). Lineage (GTDB taxonomy): Bacteria > Methylomirabilota > Methylomirabilia > Methylomirabilales > JACPAU01 > JACPAU01. The sequence continues at coordinate 359 of JBOHQK010000217.1, read as the reverse complement.
CCGCCGAGCCGCGAGTGGGGCACGCCGGCGACAGGACCCGCGGTGCAACGGTCTGTCAGGAGTGGGCCGGATTCCTTGGAGCCGCAATAGGAGACTCCCGGCCGGAGCCCGCATGGCCGATCCTGTCGCCCTCCCAGCCGCCCCGACAGCCATTCCGCGCACCCGGACCCGCCTCGCCGCAGTGGCCGGGTTCGCCGCCATCTGGGGCTTCCTCCTCCTGACCCTCCTGTATCCACTCCTCCGCCTCTTCTACGACGCCTTCTCCAACGACGCCGGTGCCCTCACGCTGGAGAACTTCCGGGAATTCTTCACCGATGCCTTCTACCTCCGTTCCCTGGTGAACTCCCTCCTCCTGGGCT
>JBOHQK010000216.1:0-4189 GCA_050732195.1 Methylomirabilales bacterium (SeqCode) | reverse complement strand
GAGGGCCGCTTCGGCCTCAGGGTCGGCGGGGTGCATGACACTCCTGGCGGCAGGGGGGGAGGCGGCGCGCCCGGCGGGCTCTCCGGCTACTGGGCGGCGTAGGCCTCGTCGTCCGGCACCAGGTCGTAGACCATCACGATGAAGTCGTGGGCCCTGCCCTTCTGGTCCCGGACGTGGCGGGGGAGCGTGGCCACCCGGTAGAAGCCGAGGCGCGTGAAGGTCTGCATCGGCCCGACCTGCTCCGACATGAACTCGGCATCCAGCATCTCCAGGCCGGAGTCTCGGGCCACCTCGATCAGTTCCTTGATCAGGCCGCTGGCCAGCCCCTTGTGCCGGAAGTCGGGGTGGGTGACCACCCGGACCCTCCCCACGTGGCTCATCCAGCCCCGCTTCTGCTGGTGCAGGGTGGCGTCGGCCGCGATCCGGCCGCCGGCCTCGGCCACGAGCGGCAGGACCTGGGCGTAATCCAGGCCCCGGATCCAGGAATCAATCACCGCCTCGCTGGTCACGTCATCCTTCAGGAAGAGGCGCTCCTCCTCCGGGACCGCCCGGAAGAAGGCCAGGAGGGCGTCCTTGTCGTCCTTCCCGAGGGGGCGGATGGTCACGGTGCTCCCGTCCCGGAGCGTCATGGGCCGGGGGTAGCGCTCCTCCAGCATGTGCTGCAACATGGTAACCTCCCGCGGCCCGGTGCGGGCCGCCGGCGCTGCGCCGCCGGCGGGGCCCATAGTCCCCGCCGGACGGCACCCTGCGCCCATGGGCCATAGATACCACGCGGCCGGCGCCGCGGCAACCGGATTTCTCTAGGCGCCGGGAAGGATCGAGATCCGCAGGGCCTTCCGCTCCGCCGCTACGGCGAAGGCCTCGTTGATGGCGGAGAGGGGAAAGGTGTGGGAGATGATCCGGTCGAAGGGGTACCGGCCGCCGGCCCGCTGGAGGAACCCGAGGGCCCGCGGGATGACCCAGGGCTCGTAGACGACCAGCCCCAGGATGGTCCGGGAGCCCCGCACCACCTGCCCGGGGTCCACCGTCCCGGGCTGCCCGAGGTTGATGTTGCCGATCCAGAGGACCCGCCCGCCCACGCGGGCCATCTCGATCCCCTCGCCGAGGACCGCGGGGGAGCCGGTGACCTCCAGGACCAGGTCCGCCCCGTGCCCGCCCGTTTTCTCCCGGACGGCGGCGACCCGCTCGCGCGCCTCGAGGCCGGCCACGTTGAGCGTGGCGTCGGCCCCGAAGGATTCGGCCAGGGCCAGGCGATCCGGGAGGATGTCCAGGACCAGGATCGTGCCCGCCCCCATCTCCCGCGCGAGCGCGCAGGCGTAGAGCCCGAGCCCCCCCGCCCCCTGGATGACGACCGCGTCCCCCAGCGTGACGCCGATGCGGTGCAGCGCGTAGACCATCTGGGCGAGGGCGCAGTTGACGGGGGAGACGATCCGGTCCGGGAGGGCGTCGGGGATCCGGTAGACCCACTGGCGGGGCCGCAGGTAGTAGTACTCGCCGTAGGCGCCGTGGAAGTGGGGGGGGTCCTCGCAGGAGGTCTCGAGCCAGTAGCGGTAGCGGTGCGGGCAGCCCGGGACGCCATGCCAGCAGGCCGGACAGGCGCCGCAGGGCAGATAGTAGGCGTAGCAGACCCGGTCCCCCTCCTTCAGGGGCTGCCCGAGGGTGTCGCTCTTGACGGCGCGCCCCAGCCGCTCGATCACGCCCACCATCTCGTGTCCCAGGATGCGCGGCGTGCTCCCCTTCAGTCCGGGCCCGCCTCCCCGCACGAAGTGGAGGTCGGAACCGCAGATGTTCGCCATGGTGACCCGGATCAGCATGGCGTCCGGCGCCACGTCGGGGAGCGGGTACTCCCGGAAATGGAAGGGCTTGCCCACCTCGGTGAAGACAGCAGCCTTCCCGGTCACGGGTCACCTCCTGGCTCGTCGGGGGTGCAGGGATTATCCCCGAGGCCGCCGCGGCTGTCAAAGAAAAGGCCATCGGCCTTGCGCATCCCGCGGTCTTCTGATAAGCAGACCCCACCGTCTGACCCGCAGCCGTCCCGCGCACGCTGGCTGGCACGGGGGGCGTGCCCGTGGAGGCGGGCCGGGGTATAATGAAGCCGCCCGGTCGCGCGGGCTGAGGAGGTCGCATGTTCGGCCTGGGGATGCCCGAGGTGCTGGTGGTCCTGGTGATCGCGCTCCTGGTCTTCGGGGCGTCCAAGCTGCCCGAGATCGGGAGCTCCCTCGGGAAGGCCATCCGGGGCTTCAAGGGGGCGATGGAGACCAAGGAAGAGATCCCGCGGGGGGAGGCCCCCAAGGCCGGGGGCCCCTTCTGCCCCGGTTGCGGCAAGTCCCACTCCGCGGAGGCCGTCTTCTGTCCCCACTGCGGGAAGGGGCTGAGTTCTCCTGAGAAGGGCGGGAGCGCGTGACCGACAAGAAGTGCGCTTTCTGCGGGAGCACGCGGAACGTCATCTACGAGGACCCGTCCATCGGGCCGATCTGTCAGAGGTGCTGGTTTGTGGCGGGGGATGAGGAGGAGGACGGGGAGAAGAAGAAGCCGGGCGGGCAGGGCCCGGGCGGGGATCAGGAGGACCCCAAACAGGAGACAGAGCGCTAGGCGGTGGCTGCCCCGGGAGGAACCGGGCGTGGCTGGGGAATGGGAGAGGAGTGGGAGAGGAGAGTGAGATGGAGCGACTGGAAACTCTGGCGGGGGCGCCCCTCGCACTCATCGAGAGGTTCCACCAGGAGGTGCGGTCCATGGCTGACGATCACGCCATCCCGGCCCAGGACCTCCTCGATCGGATCGCCCACCTGCAGGCCCAGCTCTACCGCGAGGGGGAGGAGGCCTTCGCCGGGTTCCTGAAGGAGGCGGAGGCGACGGAGGAACAGCTCCGAGAGCGCCTGCAGTACCTCCGGACGCTGAAGGAGCGGGCGACCCTCCTGCGGGGGCTCCTGGCGTCCATGTTCAGGCCTGGCCAGCCCGGCTAGTGAAGGGGAGAGGGCAGTGGCATCTGACGCGACCCGGAAGCTCCTGAAGGTGTTCGGGATCGCCGTGACCGATTTCGAGGACCAGGCGGCGGCGCTGATAGAGCGTGCCGAGGCGCTGAAGGCCCGGGGCGCTCCGCCGGAGGAAGCGGTAGCCCTCCTGGAGGAGGCGGTCCAATCGGTCACGATAGTCACGGAGCGCTGGGCGGAGGTGCAGGGCTTCCTGCAAGGGGTGCAGCAGAGGCTGCTCGCGGCGGCCCGGGACGTCCTGGAGGTGGCGCGTCGGAATCCCTAGGGAGCCCGCGCGGGGCTGGGGGGACTGGGGATGTTCACGGTGGAGAGCGTGATGAAGAAGCCGGTGGTCCGCATCCCCGCCACGGCCACGGTGGCGGAGGCGATCCACCGGATGCACGAGCGGGGGATCTCCAGCATCCTGGTGGAGCCCCCGATTGCTGGCGGTCCCTACGGCATCATGACCAAGCGGGATGTGCTCTCGAAAGTGGTTGCGCCCGGGAAGGACCCGGACCGGCTCCGCGTGGCCGACCTGATGTCCAGCCCCGTCATCACCGTCCCCCCGCACACGAGCCTCCGGGAGTGCTCCGCCCTGATGCTGCAGAAGGACATCCGGCGGATCCTGGTGGCCAAGGGACCGGAGATCGTGGGGATCGTCAGCGACACCGACATCTTTTCCGCCGTAGAAGAGCGAGGCTGGGGCCCGACCTTCTAGTGCCGGGCCAAGTACTGCGGCCCACTTCTGACAGACGGTTCTGCCGCGGGTCCTGTCGCCGGCGTGCCCCACTCGCGGCCGGCCCGCGTCACCCGCTCAGCCCCTTCCACACTGCGCTGCAGTGCGGAAGGAGGCCGAGGGGGTCTCACTCGGCCCGGCCGCTCGGGGGTCGCGCCCGGCGCCACCCGCGGCTCGGCGGCAATCCTCGGTGCAATTCGTTGGCCCGGCGCTAGGCGCACGCCGGCCGGAGACCGCATGGCCGATTCTGCCGCCCTCCCGGCCGCCCCGACAGCCACTGCGCGCACCCGGACCCGCCTCGCCGCAGTGGCCGGGTTCGCCGCCATCTGGGGCTTCCTCCTCCTGACCCTCCTGTACCCACTCCTCCGCCTCTTCTACGACGCCTTCTCCAACGACGCCGGTGCCCTCACGCTGGAGAACTTCCGGGAATTCTTCACCGATGCCTTCTACCTCCGTTCCCTGGTGAACTCCCTCCTCCTGGGCT
>JBOHQK010000215.1:0-5222 GCA_050732195.1 Methylomirabilales bacterium (SeqCode) | reverse complement strand
ACATCAACCTGAGCCGGGTCTGGGTGAGGAAGGGAAAGTACCCCGACGCCATCGGTGAGCTCCGGAAGGCGTTAACCCTGGACCCGGACAACACCGGGGCCCGCCGCGAGTTGCACCGGCTCATCGGGATGATGAACTGACCCCCACGCCTCCGATTGCCCGGCTCCCGCCCAAGGCCATGACAGGGCCCGAGGCGGCCGCTATAATCGCCCCGTGCCTGCCCTGCTTTCCCTGCTCGAAGCCCTCTGCCTGATTGCCATCGGCCTCGTTTGCCTGCGGACCGCGGCCGGGCACCTGGCCGCCTGGAGGGTCCTGGCGGCGGCCCGCCGTCTCCCGGACCCGCCGCGCGGCTGGCCGGCGGTCAGTCTCATCAAGCCGATCCGCGGCCTGGACGAGGAGGTGGAGGCGAACCTGGCCACCTTCCTCACGCTGGACTACCCGGGGGAGAAGGAGGTCCTCTTCTGCGTCGAGGAGGAGCGCGACCATGCGGTGCCCCTCATCCGCCGCCTCCTGGGCGCGCACCCGAAGGCGAATGCGCGTCTGCTGGTGCGGGAGCGGGGCCACTCGGCCACCCTGGGGAAGGTCCACAACATGATGGTGGGGGTGGAGGCGAGCTGTCACCCGGTCCTGGTCTTCAGCGACGCCGACGTCCGGGCCGGGGCCGGCTACCTCCAGGACCTCGTCCGCCCGCTCGCCGACCCGAGGGTGGGCCTCGCCTTCGGTGCGCCGGTCATCGCCGGGGCCCAGACGGCGGCCGCCGCCCTCCTCGCCCTGGCGGTCAACGACTGCGTCCTGCTGATCGCGCCTGCGGTCGCGCTGCAGCGGGTGGAGGGAGCCTGCGGCGCGAGCATGGCGATCCGGCGTGAGACCCTCGGGGCCGTGGGCGGGCTTCTCCCCCTTGCCGGGCAGATCGCCGATGACGCGGCGCTGGGGCAGGCGGTGCGGCGGGCCGGGCTCCAGGTCGCCCTGACCCCCTCGCCGGTCCGGATCATCCACCGGCGGGGGGCACTGCGCGAGTGGTGGAGCCTGATGCACCGGTGGTACGTGACCGTTCGCCGGCTCTTCCCAACCCTCTACGCCTGCTACCCCCTGGCCGAGTTCGGGTTCCTCTGGGCCCTTTTGTACGCGGCGCTACGGGCGGGACAGGGGGCGGATGCCGCCGTCTGGCTCCTCCCGGCGGGCATGGCCGCCCTCGCCGCTGCCTCGATGGCCGTCACGTCCCTCCGGTTCGCCCGGACACCCGAGGTGCTGCGCTGGCTCTGGCTGCTGCCGGCCCTCGATCTCCTGCGCGCCGCCGTCTGGGTGGCGGCCTACCTCTCCCCCGAGGTCGCCTGGCGGGGGCGCCGACTGCGCGTCTTGCGCGGCGGCCTGGCCATCCCCCTGGAGCCGTAACGGGACCCGGACAGCATTCCCTCCACGTCCGGGGCGCCCCGCCGGCTTCCCGCGGCGGCGCGCTTGCCTTGGCCTCCGCGTTGCGGCTAAGATGGGCCGGAGGCCGGCCGCTGCGCCCGGGCCGCGCCCGCCCCGTCCCCTCCCTTCCCCTCGAGGAGGCCGCCATGCCGCTCAACCGGGATGTCGCCATCACCTACCTCGGCCACGCCACCTTCAAGGTGGTGACCCCGGGCAAGAAGGTCGTTCTCATTGACCCTTGGGTGGCCGGCAACCCCGCGTGCCCCGAGAACCTGAAGACCTTCGACCGCCTGGACCTCATGCTCCTCACGCACGCCCACTTTGACCACATCGGGGAAGCGGTGGCCCTGGGGAAGAAGCACAAGCCGAAGGTGGTGGCGATCTACGAGTTGTGCCATTGGCTGGAGAAGAAGGGGGTCGCCAATGCCCTCCCCATGAACAAGGGGGGGACGCAGGGGGTGGACGGCATCCGCGTCACGATGGTCCACGCCGATCACTCCTGCGGCATCCTGGAGGGGGACGAGATCCTCTACGGGGGGGAAGCGGTGGGGTACGTGGTGGAACTGGAGAACGGCTTCAAGTTCTACCACGCCGGGGACACGAACATCTTCTCGGACATGAAGCTCATCGCCGACCTGTATCACCCGGAGCTGGCGATGCTGCCCATCGGGGACCTCTTCGGCATGTCCCCCCGGGAGGCCGCCGTGGCCTGCCGGCTGCTCAACGCCAAGCGGGTCATCCCGATGCACTACGGGACCTTCCCGCCGCTCACCGGGACCCCGGAGGCCCTCCGCAAGTTGACCGCCGACATCAAGGGCCTGGAGATCATCGCGCTGAAACCGGGGGAGACGCTGAAGTAGAGGGCACCGTGGGGGCAGGGGGACAGACCGTCACCTTCAGCAATGGCCCGGACCGGGTCCAGGGGTACCTGGCCCGCCCGGCGGGACCCGGCCCCTTCCCCGGCATGGTGGTGATCCACGAGATCCACGGCCTCACGGAGCACATCCGGGACGTGGCGGGGCGCTTCGCCGCCGAGGGCTACGTCGGGCTCGCGGTGAATCTCTACAGCCGGGAGGGGCCGCCGCAGCCGCAGGCCCTCCGGGATGCGGCGGCCCGCAATGCCTTCGTCGCCTCCCTCCCCGACCGGCGCCTTGTGGGGGACGTCCAGGCCGCCGCCGCCTTCCTGCGGAGTCTCCCCGAGGTGCGTCGGGACCGGGTCGGCGTGGTGGGATTCTGTATGGGGGGGACGGTCACGCTCCTCAGCGCGTGCCACACGCCGGACCTGGCGACCGCCGTCGTCTTCTACGGCGGGCGGCTCATCTACAAGGAGATCACCGAGAGGAAGCCGGCCTCGCCGGTGGACCTGGTGGGGCACATTCGGTGCCTCATCCTCTGCATCTACGGGGGAGCCGACGCCAGCGTCCCGCTCCCGGACATCGAGCGGCTCCGGGATACCCTGGAGAAGCACCGGAAGACCTTCGAGTTCAAGATCTACCCCGGCGCGCCGCACGCCTTCTTCAACGACACCCGGGAATTCTATCGACCCAAGGAGGCGAAGGACGCCTGGCAGCGAATGCTGCAGTTCCTGGAGAAGCATCTGCGGCACTGACGGCCAAGCGGGCGTCGGCGTCGGCGCCGCCCGCCCGGGGCTGGCCGCGACGCAGCCCTGTCTGGGTATCGGGCGGAGGAGCGGCTGGCCCCGGGGAAAGGGCGGCGGCTCCATCCTTGTTGCCGCGGGAGCAGGGAAGCACAGCGGTGGGATTCCTCGAAAGGACCGAAGCCGTATGACCGCACGCGTGATCCGCCTGGGGCACAGCCCGGACCCGGACGATGCCTTCATGTTCTACGGCCTGGCATCCGGGAAGGTGGACCCGGGGCCCTACCGCTTCGAGCACATTCTCAAGGACATCCAGACCCTGAACGAGTGGGCGCTCCGGGGCCGCCTGGAGGTGACCGCCCTCTCCCTGCACGCGTACGCGTACGTCACCGACCGCTACGCGCTCCTCCCCCACGGGGCCAGCATCGGCGACAACTACGGACCCATCGTCGTGGCGCGGGAGGCGCGAACCCCGGAGGCGCTGCGGGAGACGACAATCGCCGTCCCGGGTCGCCTCACCACCGCCTTCCTGACCCTCCGGGTCTGCCTGGGAGAGTTCCCGTTCGTGGAGATGCTCTTCGACCAGATCCTGCCCGCGGTGGCCGAGGGGCGCGTCGCGGCCGGCCTCCTCATCCACGAGGGGCAACTGACGTACCGCCAGCACGGCCTCAACTGCGCCCTGGACCTGGGAAAGTGGTGGTACGAGAGCACGGGCCTGCCCCTCCCCCTCGGCGCCAACGCCGTCCGGCGGGACCTGGGGGAGCCGGCCGTGCGGGACCTCTCCCGGCTCCTGAAGGCGAGCATCCGCTACGGCCTGGAGCACCGGCAGGAAGCTCTCACCCATGCCCTCCAGTTCGGCCGGGGGCTGGATCGGGCCACGGCCGACCGCTTCATCGGGATGTACGTGAACGATTACACCCTGGACTTCGGCGCGAACGGGCGCCGGGCCGTGGAGGTCCTCCTCCGGATGGGCTGGGAGGAGGGGGTCCTGCCGCACTGCCCGGCGGTGCGGTTCGCCGAGGCGTGAGCCGGGGGAGGGCCGTGGGGAGCGCGCGGGACGATCTCACGCTGGTGCGGGAGGCCAACGAGCGGTTCTACAAGGCCTTCGAGCACCTCAGCCTCGAGGAGATGGAGGCGGTCTGGGCCCAGACGCCTGGCGTCGTCTGTATCCACCCCGGCTGGCGGCTGCTCCGGGGCTGGCAGGCGGTCCGGGAATCCTGGGCGCTCATCTTCAAGAACAGTGGCGAGGTCCGCTTCACCCTGACCGACCTCCGAATCGAGGTGGCGGGGGCTTTCGCCTGGGTCGTCCTGACAGAGAACCTCCTCAGCCAGCAGCAGGGGAACGTCGCGGTCACCTCTGTCCTGGCCACGAACCTCTTCCAGAAGCTGGACGGGAAGTGGCGGATGATCCTCCACCACGCCTCCCACATCATGGCCGGCCCCTCCCGGGAGGAGTCCCGGACCGTCCACTGAGCGGCCCATGGCCAGCCCTCCTCGCCAGCGCGTCGCCGCCCTCGACGATCTCGCCCCAGGAACCTCGCGCAAGTTCACACTGACGTGCGGCGCCGCCACGCTGGAAGGGTTCCTCATCAACTACCGGGGAACCTACTACGCCTACGTGAACGAGTGCCAGCACCTCCCCATGACCATGGACTGGGTGGAGAACCGCTTCTTCGACGCCGCCGGGGCGTACCTGGTCTGCGGCACCCACGGCGCCACCTACGAGCCGCACACGGGCCTCTGCGTGGCCGGCCCCTGCGTGGGGGAGGTCCTGCGGGCCCTGCCGGTCATTGTGGAGAACGGCGGGATCTGGGTCGGGTGCCCGGCGTGAGGCAGCTCTTCCTCTACCTCGGCTGCCCGATGGCCGTCGCCGGCCTCACCCTCCTCGCCGGGTTCACCGCCCGGCAGGTCATGGCAGCGACCATCTTCACGGGCTTCATCGCCTGGACCCTCCTCTTCTGGAAGTTCCGCCTCGCCTTTGCCCTCGGGGGCGTCGCGGTCCTCCTGGCGGCCGGGGTATTGGACCTCCCCCACCTGATCGAGTTCGCCGGCCTGGACGTCATCCTGTTCCTGGTGGGGATGATGGTGGTCATCGGCTTCCTGGAGCGGCGGCGGTTCTTCGAGGTGGTGACGGAGGCTATCCTCCGCAGCGTGGGGGGTGGGGCGCAGCGGGTGATTGGGGCCCTCATGGTCCTCGCGGCCCTCTCGGCGGCCC
>JBOHQK010000214.1:0-11584 GCA_050732195.1 Methylomirabilales bacterium (SeqCode) | reverse complement strand
GGCCTCGCCGACCCGTCCCCAGACGTAGGTGGACTCGTGCTGCCGCATATACGCCACCAGGATCCGCTGCAGGCCGGCGAGGAGGGTCTCCTCGTCCTTCGCCGCCGCCTCCTCGGCCCACCGGCCGATCGTCTCCAGCATCTGCTCTGCCGAGGCCATTTCTCTCCCTCTTTCCCGCGGGTGCCGGGCATCCGGCGCGGGCCACCCGATGAAGGTACCAAATCGTTGCCGGCCCTGACAAATGAAAAGGCCCGCCGCGGCAGCGGGCGTCGGGCGGGAGGGCCGGAGGCCGGTGGTGAAGGTCCCGCCTCGGCTCACGGGGCGGCGCGGCCGGTCAGCTCCCGCGGCGCCAGAAGCGGCGGCTGTGGCCGCTCAGATGCTGGTAGGCCCGCTGAATCTGGAGGAGGCGCCGATGGGCCAGGTCCTGGAACTCCTTCCCGAGATGGGTAACCTTGTCCGGGTGGTACTGGGCAACCAGCCGTCGGTACGCCGCCTTCACCTCCTCCCGGGACGCGCCCGGCTCAAGCCCGAGGACGGCGTACGGATCCTCCTCCCGCTCCCGCGTTTCTTCGGCCCGAGGCCCGGCCTCCCCTTCCCCGGCAGTCCCCCCACCCCGGCGCGCCGCGGCCGCGCGCCCCTGGAGGCGCCACAGGAAGTAGCCCAGGAGGGCCAGGACGGCCAGGTCGTCGAACCACCCCACCCCGATCAGGACATCCGGGATGAGGTCAAAGGGGCTCAGGACATAGAGGAGCCCCAGGATCAGGGGGAGGGCACGCTTCAGCCAGGCTCCCATGCCTCGTCTCATCCGGCAATCGGCCCGCGGGGCTTGGGCGGGCCGGCCTGAAGGACCCGGCTCGGGAGGCTCACGCCCCCCTCCTCGCAAGAGGACCTCGCCCCCCGCACCCTATGGTACACCGGGGTGCGCCCCACTTCCATCCCGCCGGGGTCCGGGGTGACCCCGCCCACAATCTGCCCGGCGCGAGCGGCCCGGTCGCACGTCCCCCTTGACGCCGGGCCGGGCCAGGATAATGCTCGTGGCCTGATCCATCGGGTCGCCCGGGCCGGTACGCCTCGCACCGGTGCCTGCGCAGTGGAAGGGGACTCCCGATCGGGCGGACACGGGGTATCCCGGAAGACGCGAAGGGGCACGACGGGGGCGCCGTGCCCGATGGCCGACTGTACCGGGGCCCCGCCCCTCCGTCAAGCCAATCCCGGGCGTGCTCACACCCCCTCGGATTCCGGTCGGGCGCGAGATTGTGGCGCCCCACGGGAGGCGGAGCGGGCGTATAAGGAGGGTGAGGGAGGACGGGATCGGGGCGGGGGGTGGGGGTGGAGGCGAGCGACGAGGTCCTGGTGGGGCGGATCCAGGCCGGGGACGCCCGGGCCTTCGAGGCCCTCGTCCGGCGGCACCAGGACCGGATCTTCTCCGTGGCCTACCGGATTCTGGGAGATCCGGCCGACGCCGAAGAGGTAGCCTCCGCCACCTTCCTCAAGGTGTTCCAGCGGGCGGCCACCTACGATCCTCGCTGGAAGGTCTCCACCTGGCTCGGCCGGGTGGTGGCGAACTGCTGCGTGGATCATTACCGGCGGCGCCTCCGGCAGGGGCGGAGGCCCGACCCGCCCCCCGACGAATCCGACGGGCGGGCGGGGCCCGAGGAGGACTACGCCCTCGCCGAGCGCCGGCGGCTCCTGCAGGAGGCGCTGCTTGCCTTGCCCCTGGAGACCCGGCTGGCCCTGGGCCTCCGGTACGGGCAGGGGCTGAGCGTGGCGGAAGTGGCGCGAGCGCGAGGGATGGGGGAAGAAGCGGTGAAGGGACACCTGAAGCGCGGCAAGGCGGCCCTGCGCAAGCGGCTCATCCGCCTGGGGCTCGGGGGAGGAGACCGATGAGGTGCCAGCAGGTGCGGGAGCGGCTTCAGGCGGAGAGCTCTGTCGGGGCCGCGCGGGCCCACCTCGAGGCCTGCGCGCCCTGCCGGCAGTGGTGGGCGGCCGAGCGGGCCTCGGAGCGGTACCTCGCGAGGGCGATCGGGTCCGTCCCGGCGCCGCCCTCGCTGCTCGGCCGCGTGATGGGTGCGCTGGCGAATCCCGCGGGGGCCCCCATGCAGAATCTCGGCGAGCGGTTCCTGATCACCGCGTCGGAGGTCGGCCTCACGGGCATCCGGCTCCTGCACGAGGGCGCGGTCGCTCCGCCCGCGAGCGGCCCCGGCCGGAGGTGGGTGCAACGCGCAGCCGCCGAGATCCGGGAGTACCTGGCGGGGGAGCGGGCGTTCTTCGACGTGCCGTGGGACCTGCGCCCGCTCCACCCGTTCTCGCGCCGCGTCCTCCAGGCCGCGGCCCGGATCCCGTTCGGCGACGTCCGGACCTACGGGGAGCTGGCGCGGGCGATCGGCGCCCCGAGCTCGAGCCGGGCCGTCGGCAACGCGCTCGGCTCTAACCCGGTCCCGCTGGTCATCCCCTGCCACCGCGTGATCCGGGGGGACGGCACCACGGGGGGCTACGGCCTGGGCCCCGACCTCAAGGGACGGCTCCTGAGCCTGGAGATCTCCGTGAGCCCGCTGGTGGGCAGCGCGCCGACCGGGGTGGTCTGCCGGCGCGGCTGCGACCGCCCGCGGCGGCCGACCCCGGAGCGGGACCGCGTCCACTTCGCCCGCCTGGCCGACGCCAGGGCCGCCGGGTTCCGCCCCTGCCCCGTCTGCCGCCCCCATGCCGCGCGACCGCTGCCCTTCGGCCTGCACGCCTAGGCCTGCGTGAATGCGACCAACCGGTCCGCGCTGGATCTCTGGAACGCTTCAAAACCCATCGCCAGGGTCGTCTTGCCAACGAGGGCTCCGGGGGAGTACCCGGTCGGGAGCGGACCCAGGGGAGGTAAGGCGAGTGGAAGCGCTGATGCAAGTCGGTGGATTGCTCGTGGTGATCGCGCTGACGTACGGCCCCGTGGTGGGGCTCATGGCGCTCCTCAACCTCCGGGACCGCCGCCAGTCGAGAGTGCTCGGCACCGTGCTGAAGCAGTTCGCCTCGCGCGACTTTCTGAGCCGCGTCGCGATTCGGATCCGCTCCGCCCTGCTCTCGCCGCGGAGCGTGGTGGCCATTGACATGCGGGCCTGCTCGCGCGACGAGATCTGGGAGACCGTCGGGCGGTTGTCCCGGACCCTTCCGCCCTCTGTTCGGCTGGTGGTGGACGGCAGGGTGGATCCGGAGATCCCGGCCACCGTCACCGTCGAGGCCACGGGGAGCCCCCCGCTCTGTCATCCCTCCCGGCCCTCGGTGGCCCCCGGTTAAGAGCGGCCGGCGCGGCCGCCCCGCCCCCCGCGGGGCGGGCCGGCCTCGGCACCGGCGGTCCGCTTCTCCAGGATCCCCTCCAGGGCCTCCTTCAGGAGGACGGCGTTGTTCCGGTCCGGGTCGGCTGCCGCGAAGACCAGGGTCACCGCCTCCCGGCGGGCCCGCTCCGCCAGAGCCTTGAGGGCGGCCTGGTTCCCCGGGGCCCTGAGTTCCTCCCGGTAGCGCCGGCGGAACTCCGGCCACCTCTCTCGCTCGTGCCCGTACCAGGTCCTGAGGCCATCGGAGGGGGCCAGGTCCTTCAGCCACGCCTGGGTGCGGGCCGCGTCCCGGGTGAGCCCCCGGGGCCACAGCCGATCTACGAGGACCCGATAGCCATCCCCGGGCGCGGCCGGATCGTACACGCGCTTCAGGAAGATCTGCCCCCGCCGCCGGGGCAGCCGCTGGGACGGCGGGACCTTCGCCCGACGATGGACCACAGGAGCCATGCGCACCTCCGCGCGCGCCCGCCGCCCTGCGGAAGCGGGCCGCGTCCTGCGCCCCCTTCGGATGCGCCTCTTACTTCTCTCCCATCTCCGTCACCCGGACCTTCCCTCGTAACGCCGCGGCCGCGGCGGCCAGCTTGGCCACGGGGACCCGGTATGGCGAGCAGGAGACGTAGTCCAGGCCGATCCGGTGGCAGAACTCGACCGAGGCCGGGTCCCCCCCGTGCTCCCCGCAGATCCCCACCTCCAGGTCCTTCCGGACCTTCCGCCCCCGCTGGATGCCGAGCCGCATCAACTCGCCGACGCCCCGCTCATCCACGCTGACGAAGGGGTCCTCCCCCAGGATCTCCTGCTCCAGGTACTGCGCCAGGAACTTCCCGGCGTCGTCCCGCGAGAACCCGAAGGTGGTCTGGGTTAGGTCGTTCGTCCCGAAGGAGAAAAACTCGGCGTCCCGGGCGATCTCGTCGGCCACCAGGCACGCCCGGGGAATCTCGATCATGGTCCCCACCAGGTACCGGACCCGGACGCCGGCCTCCCCCATCACCTCCCCGGCGACCCGGTCCACGATGGCCCGCTGGTGCCGGAACTCCTGGCCGATCCCCACCAGCGGGATCATGATCTCGGGGAAGACCTTCTTCCGCTGCTTCGCCAGGAGGCATGCCGCCTCGAAGATGGCCCGGGCCTGCATCTCGGTGATCTCCGGGAAGGCGATCCCCAGGCGGCACCCCCGATGCCCCAGCATGGGGTTGATCTCGCGCAGGCTCTCGGCCCTGTCCCGCACGCGCTCCACGGGCACCCCCATCCTGCGCGCCACGGCCACGATCTCCTCCTCCGCCTTGGGGAGGAACTCGTGCAGGGGGGGATCCAGGAGCCGGATGATGACCGGGAGCCCCTTCACCTCCTCGAAGATGGCCAGGAAGTCCCCCCGCTGCATCGGCAGGAGCTTGGCCAGCGCCCTCCGCCGGCCGGCCTCATCCTCCGCCAGGATCATCTCCCGGACGGCCTCGATCCGGTTCCCCTCGAAGAACATGTGCTCCGTGCGGCAGAGGCCGATCCCCTCGGCGCCGAACTTCATGGTGGCCCGGGCATCCGCCGGGGTGTCGGCGTTGGTCCGGACCCCGATGGTGCGGGCGGCGTCGGCCCACCGCATGAGGGTGGCGAAGTCTCCGGAGAGCTCCGGCTGGATGAGGGGGACCTTCCCGAGCATGAGATCGCCGGTCGTGCCGTTCAGGGTGATCCAGTCCCCCTCGCGGACGGTCTGGCCCTTCACCCCGAAGGTGCGCTCCGCCTCGTGGACCGTGATGTCGCCGCAGCCGGCCACGCAGGGTTTCCCCATCCCCCGCGCCACCACCGCGGCGTGGGAAGTGTAGCCCCCCCGGGCGGTGAGAATTCCTTGGGCCGCGTGCATGCCGCCGATGTCCTCGGGAGAGGTCTCCATCCGGACTAGGATGACCTTCTCCCCCCGGGCCGCCCAGGCCTCGGCCGCGTCGGCGGTGAAGACCACCCGGCCCACCGCTGCCCCCGGCGAGGCGGGCAGGCCCTTCCCCACCCGCTTTACCCTTGCCGTGGGGTCAATCATGGGGTGCAGGAGTTGCTCCAGTTGATGCGGGTCCACCCGCAGGAGGGCCGTCCGCCGGTCAATGAGGCCCTCCCTCGCCATGTCCATGGCGATCTTCACCGCCGCCGTCCCGGTCCGCTTCCCGGTGCGGGTCTGGAGCACGTAGAGGCGGCCGTCCTGGATGGTGAACTCGATGTCCTGCATGTCCCGGTAGTGCCTCTCCAGGCGCCCCGCGATCCGGGTGAACTCCCGGTAGGCCTTGGGCATGAGGAGCCGGAGGCGCTCGATGGGCTGGGGGGTCCGGATGCCCGCCACCACGTCCTCCCCCTGGGCGTTCACCAGGAACTCCCCGTAGAGGTGCTTCGCCCCGGTGGCCGGGTCGCGGGTGAACGCCACCCCGCTGGCCGAGGTGTCCCCCAGGTTCCCGAAGACCATGGCCTGCACGTTGACGGCGGTCCCCCAGTCGGCCGGGATCCGGTGCAGTTCCCGGTACTTGACGGCCCGGGGGTTCTTCCAGGAATCGAAGACGGCGCTCACGGCCAGCCGAAGCTGCTCCTGCGGATCCTCCGGGAACGGGACCCCCTTCTGCTGCCGGATGAGGGCCTTGAAGCGGCGCACCAGGTCCCTCAAGGCATCGGCGCGGAGATCGGTGTCCTCGGTCGCCCCCTCCTCCCGCTTCTTCTGCTCCAGGGCCACCTCGAAGGGGTCCTGCTCCTCCTGGCTCGCGGGCCGAAGCCCGAGCACCACGGCCCCGAACATCTGGACGAAGCGGCGGTAGGAATCGTAGGCGAAGCGGGGGTTGCCCGATCGGGCGATGAGGCCCCGCACGGTCCGGTCGTTCAGCCCCAGGTTCAGGACCGTGTCCATCATGCCCGGCATGGAGACGCGGGCGCCGGAGCGGACGGAGACCAGGAGGGGATTCCTGGGGTCGCCGAAGCGAGCCCCCATGGCCTCCTCCAGGCGGGCCAGGTTCCGCTTCACCTGCTCCCAGAGGCCCGGCGGGTACTGCCCCTTCCGCCGCATGAACTCCACGCACGCCTCGGTGGTGATGGTGAACCCCGGCGGGACGGGGATGCCCAGGGCGGTCATCTCGGCCAGGTTGGCCCCCTTCCCGCCCAGCAGGTCCTTCATGACGGCCTTCCCCTCGGCCCTGCCTTTCCCGAAGAAGTAGACGTACTTCTTGGCCATGCGTCTGCTCCGTCCGGGCGGGGGGACCCCCGCCGCCGTGCTTCGGGCACTCCGGTCGGGCGCCGCGGCCCGCGCGACTATGGAGTGGTGAGCTGGCGGAAGTCGGCGATCCGGGAGAAGAGGGCGGCGGTCTCGGCAAGGAGCGCGAGGCGATTCGTGCGGAGTGCGGGATCCTCCACCATGACCATCACGTCGGTGAAGAACCGGTCCACCACGGGGCGCAGGGTCGCGATCCGCCGCAGCGCTTCCAGGTAGTCGCGGGCCGCGACCAGGCGCGTGACCTGGTCCCGCAGCCGGGCCACGGCGCCGTGCAGCTCGCGCTCCGCCGTCTCCTTCAGCCGCGCTGGCTCCACCTTCCCCGTGAAGTCGGGCGGCAGGATGTTCATCACCCGCTTCAGGGCGACCGTGAGCTGCTGGAAGTCCTGGGCCGAGGCCTTCAGGTCCAGGAGGGCCCGGGCGCGCCGCGCCGCGTCCGGGACGTCGGCCGGCGCCTTCTCGGCCGGGAGGACCGCGGCCGCCACGTCCGCCGGGATCCCCCGCTCCCCCATCAACCCGAGGAAGCGGGCGGCCAGGAACTGCCCCACCTGCCGCTCGACCTCGCCCGCCGGCCGGCTGAGGCGGGGCCCCAGGGCCTGCAGGGCGGTCCGGATGAGGGGGCCGCAGTCGAGGGAGAGGCCCACCTCCCAGAGGATCTGGACGGCCCCCGTGGCGGCCCGCCGCAAGGCGTAGGGATCCTCGGAGCCGCTCGGGATGAGACCGATGCCGAAGCACCCGACGATGGAGTCCAGGCGATCGGCAAGCGCGACGAACCCCCCCGCCTTCGAGGCCGGGACCCGGTCCCCGGCATACCGGGGCCAGTAGTGCTCCTCGATGGCCTGGCAGACCCGGGCCTCCTCCCCGGCCAGCCGGGCGTACTCCCGCCCCATGACCCCCTGCAACTCGGTGAACTCCTTCACCATGCTGGTGGTCAGGTCCGCCTTGCAGAGACGGGCCGCCCGCTTCGTCACCTCGGTCAGGTCGGGGGCGACGGCGGCCGCCATGGCGCCGGCCAGGGCCGTGAGGCGCTCGGTCTTGTCGTAGACCGTCCCCAGTTTCTCCTGGAAGATGACCTGCTTGAGGGCGGCCACCCGCTCCGGCAGGGGCCGTTTCCGGTCCTCCTGGTAGTAGAAGGCGGCGTCGGTGAGGCGGGCCCGCAGCACCTGCTCGTTGCCCGCCTGGATGACCCCCATGTCACGGGCCTGCATGTTGGAGATCGCGACGAAGTGGGGGAGGAGGTTCCCCGCCTTGTCCACCACCGGGAAGTAGCGCTGGTGCTTGCGCATCGGGGTGATGATGACCTCCCGGGGCAGGGCCAGGAACTCCCGGTCGAATCCCCCGCAGACGACGTTGGGGAACTCCACCAGGTGGGTCACGCTCTCCACCAGGTCCTCCTCGAGGACCGGCTCCCCGCCGACCTTCGAGGCGGCCCGGGTGGCCAGCTCCCGGACCAGGTCCCGGCGCCGGGCCTGGTCCACGATGACCTGCTTCCGCTCGAGCGCCCGCTGGTACGAGGCGAAGTCCCGCACCCGGGCGGGGCCCGGGCTGAGAAACCGGTGGCCGTAGGTCACGGTGCCGCTCCGGACACCGTCAACCTCGAAGGAGACCGCTTTCCCCCCGTACACGCAGAGGAGCCAGCGGATCGGCCGGACGAAGCGGACGGTGGCGTTCCCCCACCGCATCATCTTGGGGAAGGAGAGGCCGGTGATGAGCCGCGGGAGGAGGGTGGGGAGGATCTCCCGCGTGGGCGCGCCGCGGTCCACGAACTCCGCCACCACGTACTCGCCCCGGTCGGTAGGCTCGACCGTGAGCTGCGCCACCGGGATCCCCTGGGCCCGGGCGAACCCCTCCGCCGCCTTGGTGGGCTTGCCGGCGGCATCGAAGGCCACCCCCTTGGGCGGCCCCACCACCTTGCGGCGGCGGGGCTCCTGCGCGGTGGCCAGCTCCTCCACGACCAGGACCAGCCGGCGCGGGGTGACATAGGGGCGGACCGCGTGGAAGGGGAGGCGCTGCTCCTTGAGGAGCCGCTCGGCCGTCGCCGCGAGGTTGCGGAGGGCATCGGGGAGGAAGACGGACGGGATCTCCTCCGTCCCGATCTCCAGGAGGAGTTCCTGCGCCTGCTCGCGGGTCCGGGTCGCTGCTGGCATCGGGGTCCCGGGTAGGAGGGGAACGGGTCCGGACGGCTCGGGGTCTCCCCTAGCGCGGCTTGCGACCGCGGCCGGCCGGCCGCCGGATAGCCGGGGCGGATCGCTTGCCCGGCGGGGGCCAGGCCTTCATCAGGGGATACCCCATGGCCTCCCGCTGCTTCAGGTACGCCTCGGCGCAGCGGCGGGCCAGGGTGCGGACCCGGCCGATGAAGTGGGTCCGCTCGGTGACGCTGATGGCCCCCCGCGCGTCCAGGATGTTGAAAGCGTGGGAGCACTTGAGGCAGTAGTCGTAGGCCGGCAGGACCAGCCCCTTCTCGATGAGGCGGAGGGACTCCCCCTCGTACAGGTCGAAGAGCTTGAGCTGGAGCCCGATGTCCGCCTCGTCGAAGTTATGGATGGACCACTCCACCTCCCCCTTGTGGTGGACGTCCCCGTAGGTGACCCCCTTGGTCCACTTCAGGTCGTAGACGCTGTCCACCCCCTGCAGGTACATAGCGATCCGCTCGATCCCGTAGGTCAGCTCCCCCGAGACCGGCTTCAGGTCGATGCCCCCGGCCTGCTGGAAGTAGGTGAACTGGGTGATCTCCATCCCGTCCAGCCAGACCTCCCACCCCAGTCCCCACGCCCCGAGGGTCGGGCTCTCCCAGTCATCCTCCACGAAGCGGATGTCGTGCTTCAGCGGATCAATGCCGAAGGCCCTGAGGGAGTCCAGGTAGATCTCCTGGATGTCGTCGGGGGAGGGCTTCAGGATGACCTGGAACTGGTAGTAGTGCTGGAGGCGGTTCGGGTTCTCGCCGTAGCGGCCGTCGGTCGGGCGGCGGGAGGGCTCGACGTAGGCCACGTTCCAGGGTTCGGGCCCTAACACCCGGAGGAACGTGGCGGGGTTCATGGTCCCGGCCCCGACCTCGATGTCATAGGGCTCCTGGATGACGCAGCCCTTCTTGGCAAAGAAGTTCTCGAGGGCGAGGACCAGGTCCTGGTAGTACATGGGACCCCCGGGGAGGGCTGTGGGGTGACTGCCGGCGCGCAAGAGCCGTCCGCGCCGCCCCGGAAGCATACCCGCACGGCGGAAACTGTGTCAAGGGGCGCGGGCGCGGGGACGATCCGGATGCGGTGCTCAGGCCTTGCTGCGCCGGGCGCTAGTCGGTCGCCAGGGCCTCTCGCCGCCCGCGGTGGTACTCCGCCAACCTGGCGTTGGCATCGGCGATGGTCTGAACGGCCTCCGCAAGCCTGGCCAGGTCCCTCCCCGGAACCGCCACGTAGAGTTCGTCCTCCCCCAGGTCGGTGTACATCCGGTTGCCGACACACCCCGTGCTGGCGACGACGCCGGACGCGAGGGCAGCAGGAAGCGCCATACAGGTCGGGCGGCCGAGGGAGGAAGGCTGCACCCCGACCCCACCGCGCAGAGCAGCCTCCTGCAGGAGCATCAGGCGCCCGGGCCGGCCTGCGAAGAGCACCACGTCCGGGTGCACCGGCGTGTCCCCGAGGGGGGCGTAGATCACGATCCCCGGCGTCCGGGGGAGGCGGGAGATCCCGGGAACCTCCTCCATCCTGAGGTAACCGATCCCGGCCATGAAGGTGAGCGTCTGGTCGAGTTCCCGGGCGCGATCCGGGGGCAGGGGGATGTTGTGCGTGTAGCTCCCGATGGCGCAGTTGTAGTGGTCCCGGGGGACGGTGTAGAAGGTCCGCCCTGCTGCGGCGAGCCGCCAGAAGCTGCACCCCGAGGGCTCCGTTCCGGCGAACCGGGGAACCCCCGCAGGCGGGCTCTCCCCGAACGTGACCGCGACGGGACGCCGCCGGAGCCGAAGGGCATCGGACAGGCGCCGCTCAATGCTCCCATAGTCCACCATCGAGCGCCTCCGTGGGTTCCGCGTGTCTCGTCAAGGGGAGCGTCGCGCACCGCGCCGGCTCCACCCTCCTGGCTGGCTGTTCGTCCCTCATCGGCTGTCTCCACCGGCCGGGGCCGGGCTCGCGGCCACGGCCTCCAGGAAGGTGGCCGAGCGGGGGGAGCGGCCGACCCGCTCCTGGTAGGCCGCCCGCAGGAGGGCCCCCAGTTCCTCCAGCGCCGCGGGCGGGAGCGCGGCGCGGGCCGCCGCCCGGAACTCGGCCCGGAGGGCCCCCCGCAGGAACCCGAGCGCCTCCGGTCCCACCGGGAAGGGATCGGGCGCGGCGTCGCGGCAGACGGGGCAGAGGAGCCCCCCCTGGCGGGGGCTGAAGGAGACCGACCCTGCCTCCGGTACGGCGCGGCGGCACCCCACGCAGCGCCTGAGCTCGGGGAGGTAGCCGAGCAAAGCAAGGAGGCGCACCTCGTAGGCCCGCAGGGCGGGGGCGGCCGGCCGCCCCTCCTCGAGCTCGGTCAAGATGCCTAACAGAAGGTCGAAGAGGCCACCCGGCGCCTCTCCCTCCTCCACCGCGCCCCTCAGGAGATCCACCGCATAGGCGCCTGCCGCCAGGCGGCCGAGCTCCACGCACAGACCGGCGTAGGGGTGCAGGATGGCGAACTCGCTCACCCGGTGCAGGTCCCGGTTGGGCCGCTCGAAGTAGAGGAGCCGCCCGTAGGTGAACAGCTCGAGACTCCCGCCGAACCGGCTCCGGATCCGCCGCGCGCCCGAGGCCACCGCCCGGACCTTCCCCGCCCCCCGGCTGAAGAAGACCACAATCCGGTCCGCCTCGCCCAGGTTGTGCCCCCCGATCACGATGGCCTGCGTCGCCCGCAGCGGCATGCGACCCGTCCTAGGGCTGCAGGTAGCCCAGGCGGCGCAGTTCTTCCTCGCTCTGGCGCCACTTGGGCCGGACCTTGACCCAGAGCTTCAGGAAGACCCGCGCCCCGAGCAGCACCTCGATCTCGCGGCGGGCCCGCTCGCCGATCCGCTTCAGCATCTGGCCCCCCGCCCCGA
>JBOHQK010000213.1:0-10523 GCA_050732195.1 Methylomirabilales bacterium (SeqCode) | reverse complement strand
GCTTGGCCTTCAGCAGCTCGATCTCCTTCAGGACGGCGCTGTACTCCTCGTTCTTCCGGATCTCCCAGAGGCGCGCTTGCTTCTCCTTGGCCTGCTCCTCGACCTGTTTGAGCTCGCCCTCCTTGAGGCGGCGCGTCTTCTCCATCTGGGCGTGGGCCCCCCGGGCCGCCTCACGGGCGCTCCGCGAGGCCTGGAGCCGGCTCTCCAGTTCCTGGATGAGGGGGGGAATGGCGCGGGCAGCGGCATCCACGGTGGCAATCCGCTGGTCCAGTTCCTGAAGGGTAATCAGGTCCTCGACCTCGGGAACGGGCACGCGGCCTCCTGGACGTCTGAGGACGGCTCGGGCGCGGCGTGGTGGGCCCACCTGGATTCGAACCAGGGCCTGGCCGGTTATGAGCCGGTCGCTCTGCCCGCTAAGCTATGGGCCCCCCGCCCGGGAGCCGGGATCAGGACTCTTCGGAGGGGGCATCCCCCCCCTCGACCCCTGACCCCTCGCCTCCAGCCTCCACGAACGACTTGAGTTTCTTGCTGCGGGTCGGATGGCGGAGCTTGCGCAGGGCCTTGGCCTCGATCTGCCGGATCCGCTCCCGGGTCACGTCGAAGCGCTGGCCCACCTCCTCCAGGGTGTGGTCGCAGCCGTCGCCGATGCCGAACCGGAGGCGGAGGACCTTCTCCTCCCGCGGGGTCAAGCTCTTCAGGACCTCGTGGGTCTGGTGGCTCAGGTTGATCCCGATGACCGCCTCCAGCGGCGAGACCACCCCCTTGTCCTCGATGAAGTCCCCCAGGTGGGAATCCTCCTCCTCGCCGATCGGGGTCTCCAGGGAGATGGGCTCCTGGGCGATCTTGAGGACCTTCCGGACCTTGTCCACCGGGAGGTCGATCTTGAGGGCGATCTCCTCCGGGGTGGGCTCCCGCCCCATCTCCTGCACCAGGTGCCGGGAGGCCCGGATGAGCTTGTTGATGGTCTCGATCATGTGGACCGGAATCCGGATGGTCCGGGCCTGATCCGCGATGGCCCGGGTGATGGCCTGCCGGATCCACCAGGTGGCGTAGGTGGAGAACTTGTACCCCCGCTGGTATTCAAACTTGTCCACGGCCCGCATGAGGCCGATGTTCCCCTCCTGGATCAGGTCCAGGAACTGGAGGCCCCGGTTCGTGTACTTCTTGGCGATGCTGATGACCAGGCGGAGGTTCGCCTCCACCATCTCCTTCTTCGCCTCCAGCGCCTTCTGCTCCCCGCGCCGGATCGCCTCCAACACCTCCCGGATCTCCGCCGAAGAGGCCTCCGCCTCCTGCTCCACCTTCTCGATCTTCCTGGCAGCGGCCTGGATCATCCGCTCGTACTCCTGGAGGCGCTCCTTGGAGAGGCGGGAGCGGCGCATCACGGAGCGAACGGCGGTCCCGTTGCGATCCCCCGCAGCGATGAAGGCGGCCACGTCGGCCTGGGAGAACTTCCCGGCCCGCTGCAGCTCCCGGACCTCCCGCTCCGCCTTCTCCACCCGCTCCAGGAGGTTCCGCATCCGCGCCACGATCCGGTCGATGACCCGCGGGTTGAAGTTCAGCTTGCGCAGGAGGGCAGCCTGGGCATCCCGGGAGGTCTGGAGCTCCGCCCCCAGCTTCTCCGCCCGCTTCGCGCTCCGCCGGGCGAGGGCCCGCGCCCGCAGCACCGCCAGGGCTTCCATCCTGTCGTGCTGCCGCTTGAGGGCCCGGAGGGTGGGGGCCAGATTCTTGGCGAGCTCCCGCTCCTTCTGCTCCGAGATCTCGTCGAACTCGTTCAGGGCCACGAGGTCGGCCACGTGGAGCTTCCCCTGGAGGAGCCGCTCCGCCAGGAAGAGGACCTCTCGAACCGCGACCCCGGACCGGCAGACGGCCTCCGTCACCTCCTTGCGCCCCTCCTCGATCCGCTTGGCGATCCGGATCTCCCCCTCCCGGGTCAGCAAGGGGGTCTTCCCCATCTCCCGGAGGTACATCCGGACCGGGTCATCGGTCCGGCCCACAGGGGCGGGGGAGAGGTCCAGTTCCGTCTCCTGGGGCGGTTCCGCCGCGGGGGGGGCCTCGGGGCCCGGCCGCTTCGCCTTCTCCGGGGCGTCGATCACCTCGATATCCATCTCGTCGAACAGGCTCAGGATATTGTCGATCTGCTCCGGGGACGTTACGTCCTCGGGCAGGTGGGTGTTCATCTCCTCATACGTGAGGTAGCCCTTCTTCTTCCCGAGCGCGATGAGGGCCTTCAGCTCCTCCACGCGGCCTGCCTCCGCCATCGGGCTCACCCCCCCTTGCTCATGCCAGTCCGGGACGCCAGTTCCTTCCCCTCCCCGTCATCCGGCGGGGAGCGTCTGTGTCCAAGTCACTAGTATAGGGCTTCCAGCAGCGTCTAGCCAGCACGGCGGGCCCGCTCCTGGTATTCCGCCAGGAGGCGTGATTCGGCTTCCCGGTCCCCCCGCTGGGCGGCCTCGGCGATCTGTCGCTGTAACTCCTTGAGCCGAGGCCGCTCGGCCCGCAGCCGGAGCCGCTCGAGGCAGTCCTGGAGCATCCGTCCGGGCTCGGGGAACGCCTCCGGGTCCGCGACGAGCAACTCCGAGGCCAGTCGCTGCACATCCTCCCGGGGATGGTGGGCGAGGGCCCGGGCGAGCGTAGCCTCCTGGCGCCCGTCCGGGCCGGCCACCACCTCCAGGATAGAGCGGGTGACCTCCCCCTGAACCGCGGGAGCCTCCGCGCGGACGCCCTCGCGCAGGACCGGGAAGAGGAGGAGGAGCTGGAGGAGGAGCTTCTCCTCCGGCGCCACGGGCGGGCGCGGCGCACTCGCGCCGCCGGGCTCCGGCCGGGGCGGCCGGCTCTGGGTGAGCCGGGCCAGGTCCGCCAGGACCGCCCGCTCCGGGACCCCCAGCCGCTCTGCGAGTTTCTGGACGTAGCGCGTCTTGCGGATCCCGTCCGGCAGGCGGGCCAGGACCGCCAGGATCCGATCGGCGGCCCGGGCCGCCCCCTCGACTCCGCCGCCCGGCGTCCCCTGCCCGAGGTCGAAGTCCACCAGATCCCGCGCGGAGGCGAGGAGGGCCCGGAAGGGTTCCACCCCCTCCTTCCGGATGAAGCCGTCCGGATCGGTCCCCTCGGGGAGCGCAACGATGGATGCTCCGAGCCCAGCCTCCATTAACAGTTCGAGCCCCCGCCACGCGGCCTGGAGGCCGGCGCGGTCAGGATCAAAGACCAGGGTGACCTCCTCCACGTACCGGTGGAGGAGCAAGACCTGCTCGCGCGTGAGCGCGGTCCCCAGGACCGCCACCGCCTCCAGGATCCCTGCCTGCTGCAGGGCAATGCAGTCAAAGTACCCCTCCACGACGATCGCCCGACCCGTCTCCCGGAGGGCCCGGGCCGCCACAGGTACCCCGTAGAGCTGGCGCCCCTTCCGGTAGATCGGGGTCTCGGGGGAGTTCAGGTACTTCGGCTCCTGGCCCCCTAACGCCCTCCCCCCGAAGCCCAGGACCTTCCCCGCCGGGTCCTGGATGGGGATCATGAGGCGGTCCCGGAACCGGTCGTAGTGCCCTTTCCCCCCAGGCCGGGGGATGACCAGGCCGCCTGCCTCCATGAGGCGGGGGAGGAAGCCCCGCTGGGTGAGGAAGCGGACCAGGCCCTCCCAGGCGTCGGGCGCGTACCCCAACTGGAACCGCTCCACGGTCTCGGGGAGGATGCCCCGGCCCGCCAGGGCAGCCCGTGCGGCCTCCCCCTCCTTCGCCTGGAGGCTCTGCCGGAAGTACTCGCAGGCGGCCCGCTGGACCTCGTAAACGCGGAGGCGACCGTCCTCCTGCTCCCGGCCGCCACTACGGCGGCGGGGGAGCGAGATCCCCGCCCGCTGGGCCAGAAACTCGATGGCCTCGGGGAACGAGAAACCCTCCCGCCGCATCAGGAACCGGGCCGCATCCCCCCCCTCCGCGCAGCCGAAACAGTGGAAGATCTGCCGGTCAGGGTTGACCATGAAGGAGGGGGTCTTCTCGCTGTGGAACGGGCAGAGGGCCTTGAAGGAGCGGCCGGCGCGGGTCAGCGGCAGGTAGCCTCCGATGAGGTCCACGATGTCGGTGCTGCTCAGGACGGTCGCGACGACCTCGCTCGGGATCAGACCGGCCATGCTCCCCCCAACTCCCCGCCGGGGCACGCCTCAGCGCCGCTGCAACTCCACCACCGTGGCGCCGCTCCCCCCCTCGCCGGCCTCGGCCAGGGAGAAGCGCTCCACCAGCGGATGCGCCCGGAGCAACTCGGCGATGGCCCGCCTGAGCGCCCCGGTCCCCTTCCCGTGCACAATCCGAACCCGGGGGGCCCCGGCCAGGAAGGCGTCGTCCAGGTATTGCTCGGCCCTCCTCACCGCCTCCTCCACCCGCGCCCCCAGCAGGTTCAGCTCCAGGGGGAGCTCCTCCACGGCGGGCACCGTCGCAGCGACGGCGGCCGGCTCCTCCTCGGGCCCCACCAGGTGGACCTGGCCGGCCGGAACCCGGACCTTCCCCACCGGGAGCTGAACCGCCACGGTCCCGTCGGCCGCCACCTCCTCGAGAACCGTCCCCCGCTGCCGGTAGGCTGGAAGGTGGACCGCCTGGCCCAACCGCAGGTCCGGTGCCCCGGCGGCGTCCGGGGGTGGCGCGACCCCCTCCCCCGTCCTCCGCGCCAGATCCGCCAGGTCCCGCTGGAAGGCCCTGATGGCCTCCCGGTCGGCGCCGGAGGTGCGCAGGCGGGCCACGAGCGCCTCCGCCTCCCTCCGAGCGGCCGCCACGGCCTCCGCGGCGTCGGATCGCGCCTGGCGCCGAAGGGCCGCCGCCTCGCGTTGCAGCTCGCTCCACAGGGTTTGGTAGCGCTCCCGGGCCTCCGCCGCCTCCGCCAGCAGGCCCTCCGCCTCGCGGCGGGCCGCCTCCGCGGCCTGCCGGTCCGAGGCCAGGCCCGCCAGGAGGTCCCCCGCGGTGAGCGCGGCCGGCCCCAGGATCTCGCGAGCCCGGGCCACGATGGGGGCGGGCACCCCCAGGCGGGACGCGATCTCCAGGGCGAAGGAGCGCCCCGGCACACCGAGGCTCAGTCGGTACAGGGGCCGGAGGGTCTCCAGGTCGAACTCGGCGCTGGCGTTCTCCATCCCCGCCGTCTGGGCGGCGTGGATTTTCACCGCCTCCAGGTGGGTCGTGGCGAGGACGGCCGGGCCCTGCCGAAGGAGCGCCTCCAGGAGAGCCACCGCGAGGGCCGCCCCCTCCGCCGGATCGGTCCCCGCCCCCAACTCGTCCAGCAGGACGAGGGAGCGGGCCGTGGCCTGACTCAGGATGCGGCCGATCTGCCCGATGTGGGAGGAGAAGGTGCTGAGGCTCTGGGCGATGCTCTGCTCGTCCCCGATGTCGGCGAAGAGGCCATCGAAGACCGGGACGGCGGAATCGGGCGAGGCCGGGATGTGGAGCCCGGCGAGGGCCATGAGGGTCAGCAGGCCGGCGGTCTTCAGCGCGACGGTCTTGCCGCCGGTGTTGGGCCCGGTGATGACCAGGACCCGGAAGCGGCCTCCGACCTCCAGGTCAATCGGGACGACCGGGGCATCCGACTGGGACGCCTGCTCCAGCAGGAGCGGGTGTCTGGCGCGGCGCAGGGTGAGCCGGCCGTCGGCGGCCAGGGCCGGGCGGGCCGCGCCCCAGCGGTCCGCCAGGCGGGCCTTGGCCAGGAGGAGGTCCAGGGCCGCCAGGGCCTGCACCGTCGCTTCGATGCCGTCCGCCTCTGTGCCCACGAGCCCGGTGAGCCGGGTCAGGACCCGCCGGACCTCCCGCTCCTCGGCCTGCCGGAGGAGGCGGAGGCGGGTATTCTGCTCCACCACCCCCTCCGGCTCCAGGAAGAGGGTCTCCCCGCTGGCCGACTGGTCCTGGACGATCCCCCGGACCCGGCTGCGGCCCTCCCGAGTCACCGGGATCACGTAGCGGTCATTGCGGAGGGTCACGAAACTCTCGGTGACTGCTCCCTGGGCAGCCGCGACCTGCAGGAGGGCGTGCAGCGTGGCCAGGATCGCCTCCCGCTGGGCCGCCACCTGCTTGCGGAGCCGGGTGAGCTCGGCGCTGGACTCGTCGGCCACGGCCCCGTCCGGGGTCAGGCACCGCCGGAGCTCCGCCAGGACTTCGCCCGGCGGGGTGAGCCGCGCGGCGGCCGCCTTCAGGCGGGGCCAGGAGCCCTTCAGGGCGGCGCAAGCGGCCCGGAGCCGGCGGGCCGCCTCGAGGGTGGAAGCGATCTCCCCCAACGTGACCGGGTCCAGGCACGCCCCCGCTACGCGCGCCGCCGCGACCGCCTCCCGGATGTCGTGGATCCCGTCCATCGGGAGGCGAGCCGTGAGCAGCGCCTCGCGGGCCTCCGCGACGGCGTCGAGAGCCTCCGCGATGGCTGCCGGATCTGTGCCGGGGCCGAGCGCCTCCGCCGCCTCCTGGCCGAGGGGGGTCCCCGCCTCCCGCGCGAGGCAGGCCAGGACCGCGGGGAACTCCAGAACCCTCAGGGCGTGCTCATCCATGGAGGGACTCGAAGAGCGGCCAGCCTTACGCAGGCCGAACCCTGGGTGCCGGGGCACGGCGGGGCGGATCGGCCGGGGCGAGGGTTCGGACCTCCAGGCCGGCCAGTTCCGCCGCCAGGGCCTTCCCCCGCTCCAGGAGGTCCGCCGGGACGAGAGGCCGGGCCAGCCGGGTGAGACCGCGGGCGGCGGGGGCGAGGAGGCGCGGCAGGGCCCCCTCCTCGGCAGGGCGCCGAATGAGCAACGGGGCGGCGTCGTGGAGGAGGAGGGCAGCCACCAGGCTCAGGAGGGCGGCCCCCTTCAGGGCGCCGGCGAAGGCGCCCCCGGCCCGGTCGGTCCGGGTCCCCCGCCAGCCCTTGAGACGGGTGCGGGCGAGCTGCTCGGCGGCGTCGGTCAGGAGGAGCCCCAGGAGGAAGAGGCCGGCGCCGGCCAGGACGAGGCTGAAGGGGCTCGGCACACCAAGGGCGGCCAGGGCGGCGGAAGCCCGGCCCGCCCCCAGGAGGGCGATGGCAGCCGAGGCGAGCAGGCCAGAAAACGCAAGGGACTCCACCAGGAGTCCCCTGCACACGCCGCGCGCCGTAAGGCCGGCCAGGACCGCGCCGAAGAGCCAGTCAATCCCGCCCATAGCCCTCCGTCAGGTTTTGCCGAGCGCCTCCCGGACCATCTCGCTCACCAGCTTCCCGTCGGCCCGGCCGGCCAGCTCGGGCATCAGGTGGCTCATCACCTTCCCCATGTCCCGGGGGGAGCTGGCGCCGGTCGCGCGGAGCGCCTCGGCCACCTTGGCCCGGAGTTCCTCGGGCGCCAGGGCCCGGGGCAGGTACGCCTCCAGGATGGCCAGCTCCGCTGTCTCCTTCTCCACCAGGTCCTGCCGCCCGCCGGCCCGAAACTGCTCGATGGAGTCCCGGTGCTGCTTGCAGGCGCTGGCGATGACCTGGAAGACCTCCGGGTCCGAGAGGGGAGCCCGACGGTCGCCGCGCCGGTCCTCCGCGACCTCCCGGGTCTTCGCGGCGGCGAGCAGCATCCGGATGGCCGACGCCCGGATCTTCTCTCCTGCCTTCAAGGCCTCCTTCAGGTCGGCGTCAAGGCGGGCCCGGAGCCCCATCAGGGCCCCTGCATCAGCCGCATCTTCTTCAGCACCTTCTTGCGGGCCGCGAGCGCTTTCTTCTTGCGGCGAACGCTGGGTTTCTCGTAGTGCTCGCGCTTCCGCAGCTCGGAGAGGACGCCCGCCTTCTCGCACTGCTTCTTGAACCGACGGAGCGCGCTCTCGAAGCTCTCGTCCTCCTTCACGACCACGTTGGTCAAAGCACCCACCCCTCTCTCGCTGGGATGCTCAAAGTATACAAAGACGCGAAACCCTTTGTTTCCCGGGGCATACTACCCGCGGATCCAAAGGGTTTCGCCAATCGGTGCAGCGGGCAAGTCGATCATCCTAAATATAGGCGGGCGACCGCTCTGTTGTCAACCGGAATCTCCAAGCCCTAGCCCGGGGGCCACCCCATCGGCCGGCCCGCCAGCAGGTGCGCGTGGAGGTGGAAAATGAGCTGCCCCCCGTCCCGGTTGGTGTTCAGGACCAACCGGAATCCGCTCTCCGCTACCCCCCGCTCCCGGGCGATCCGGTTGGCCGCCAGGACGAGGCGGCCCAGCAGGGGGGCCGAGGCATCCGTCACATCCAGGGTGTGGGCCAGGTGCTGCTTGGGCACCAGCAGGACATGGACCGGCGCCTGGGGGTTGATGTCCTCGAAGGCGTAGATCTCGCCGTCCTCGTAGACTGCCTTGCTGGGGACTGCCTTTGCCACGATCCTGCAGAAGAGGCACTCCGACACCGCCCTCACCTCCCCTCCGGTGGCCCGTACTCCGGCTTCCGCTTCCCCTCGCGGCGCGCCAGCTCCGCCGCCAGATCCTCCAGGGTGAGATCGCACTCGGCCAGGAGGACCAGCGTGTGGAACCAGAGGTCCGCCACCTCGTAGCGGATGGCCTCCCGCTCTCCCCCCTGGGCCGCCAGGAGAAGCTCGGTCGTCTCCTCACCGATCTTCTTCAGAATCCGGTCCCGGCCGGCGGCGAACAGTCCCCCCACGTAGGAGCCGGGGGGGGCCGCGGCCTTCCGCTCCCGCACGGTGGCGAAGACCCGCTGGAGCACGGCCGGCAGGCTCCCGTAGACCTGGGCCGGGTCGAAGCGGGGCTGCCCCTCCTCTGCCAGGACCCCACCCGGCTCAAGCCGCGTGAAGAAGCAGGAGCGGTTGCCGGTGTGGCACGCCGCCACCTCCTGCTCCACCCGGATCAGGAGGGCGTCGGCGTCGCAGTCCAGGTGAAGGCTCCGCACACGTTGGATGTGGCCGGAGGTCTCCCCCTTCTGCCAGACGCGCCGGCGGGAGCGGCTGTAGAAGTGGGTCAGGCCGCTCCTCAGCGTCTTCTCCACGGCCTCCCGGTTCATGTAGGCCACCATGAGGACGTCGCCATTCGCGTCGTCCTGGATGATGGCAGGGACCAGGCCCTCCCCGTCGAAGGTCAGCCTGGCCAGGAGCTCGTCCATCCCCTCCCCGTTCTCTCGAAACGAGACCACTGCCCCCGCCGGCCGCCGGCGCCGGCTGCACGCCGCTAGTGCCGGGCCAAGTGATGCGGCCCAATCCTGACAGCCCGTGCTGCCGCGGGTCCTGTCGCCGGCGTGCGCCACCCGCGGCTCGGCTGCATTCCTCGCCGCAATTCGTTGGCTCGGCACGCCCGCCGTCGCGTAAGCATTAGGTCCAATTCGTTGGAGCCACCCTAGGGTCGCACGGGGACGCCCCGCTCCCGCAGGTACGCCTTCACCTGCGGGATGCTCAACTCGCCGAAGTGGAAGATGGAGGCGGCGAGCGCCGCGTCCGCCCCCCCCTCCGTCAGGGCCGCGTACAGGTGCTCCGCCCGGCCGGCCCCGCCGGAGGCGATGACCGGGACCGGCACCGCGCCCGCCACGGCGGCGGTCAGGGCCAGGTCGTAGCCGTCCTTTGTCCCGTCCCGGTCCATGCTGGTCAGGAGGATCTCACCGGCCCCGAGGGCCGCCCCGCGCCGGGCCCACTCCACGGCCTCGAGACCCGTGGGCGTGCGCCCCCCATGGACGAACACCTCCCACCCCCCGCCCGGCCGCGCCTTGGCGTCAATGGCCAGGACGATGCACTGGCATCCGAACCGCCCGGCCGCCTCCCGGATGAGGTCGGGGTCCTGCACGGCCGCCGTGTTCACCGAGACCTTGTCCGCGCCGGCGAGGAGGAGCGCCCGGATGTCTTCGAGCGAGGCGATGCCTCCCCCGACCGTGAGGGGCATGAAGGCCTCCTCGGCCGTCCGCCGGACCACCTCCAGGAGGATCTTCCGCCGCTCGTGCGAGGCGGTGATATCCAGGAAGACCAGCTCGTCGGCCCCGGCGGCGTCGTAGGCGGCGGCCGCCTGCGCGGGATCGCCTGCATCCCGGAGGTCCACGAAGCGCACCCCCTTCACCACCCGCCCGTCCTTGACGTCCAGGCACGGGATGATCCGCTTGGCCAGCACCTCACGCCCTACCCTGGAATCGGCGGATGGCCGCGCCCAGGTCCAGCATCCCCTCGTAGAGCGCCCGCCCGAGAATGGCCCCGCTCACCCCGCGGGGCGCCAGAGTCTCCACCGCCTCGAGGTGGGCGACCGTGCCGATCCCCCCCGAGGCGAGCACGGGGACGCGGGCGGCCGCGGCGACCCGTTCCAGCTCGACCAGGTTCGGGCCGCGGAGCATCCCGTCGGCGGCGATGTCGGTGTGAATGACGCCGGATGCGCCAAGGGCCTCCGCCTCCGCCGCGACCTCCGCCGCGTCCCGGCCCGTCTCGGCCTGCCACCCCCGGACGGCCACGCGCCCGCCCCGGGCGTCAATGCCCACCAGGATCCGCCCCGGGAACCGCGCGGCCGCCTCCCGGACCAGGGCCGGGTTCTCGACCGCGGCAGTCCCCAGGATGACCCAGGTCGCCCCGGCCGTGAGGACCGTCTCCACGTCGGCGAGCCGCCGGAGTCCCCCGCCCACCTGCAG
>JBOHQK010000212.1:0-12854 GCA_050732195.1 Methylomirabilales bacterium (SeqCode) | reverse complement strand
GGGGGTCCCATCGGCCTTTGGCCGATGGGGGGAACCACGGGAGGGTTCCCCACGGGGGCCGGGGGCCGGGGCGGCGCCGGCGGCAGGACCCGGACTTTGTCACTTTCATTCTGTCGTTTGTATTAGTCGTGGACGCAGAAGTCGCCCACCCGGGGTTTCGCCAGCCGGGCATAGTCGGGGTAGGCCATCCCCACCAGCTCGTGATGGCTCCCGGCCCGGAAGACGATCTCCGGTAGCGCCGCCACCTCCTGGTCCACGAGGGTCTCCAGCCCGTACAGGTTGCCGAAGGGGGGCATGGCCCCCGCGTCGCAGTCCGGGAAGAGGGGGACGAACTCGGCTTCTTTGGCCAGGCTCACCTCCGGCGTGCCGAGGATCCCCCGCAGATGCTCCGTGCTCACCTTGCACGCGGCCGGGAGGACGGCCAGGGCGAAGGTGCCCCCCCGCTTCACCACCACCACCTTCGCCAGCGCCTTCCCGGAGATGCGGGCGGCGGCGGCGGTCTCCTGGGCGGTGAACGCCTCGACGTGCGGGGTGACCCGGTAGGCCACCCCCTCCTTCTCCAGGAACTCCTTCAGCCGTTTCACGATGGCCATGGGGCACCCTCCCTCGGGCCCGGGGCAGACGCCCTCCGCCCGCCCGGTCCCGGGGCGGCGGGGGTTCGGCGGGGCGCAGCCGCGTCCCGCGATGCGCGCGACGGAATCGCCACGCCCCTCGGAGGGAGGCGCCGGGGAAGGGCGCGGCGGATGGATGGAGAAAGGCGGCGGCCCCGCAGGGAAGAACCGGTGGCCTGCTGCCAGCATACGGCAGGCCCGGCCAGCCGACAAGGAAAAGGTAGACTCACTCCTGCCGGGTGAGGGCGAGGCCGGTCAATACTCGTCCCACGAGGATCCCGGGCCGGCTGCTCCTGTTTAGGGTTTGATAGCGATGAGGTTGAACGCTTGGGAGCAGTGGACCGTGAGGGGCGTGAGGCGGACCCAGAAGCGGTTGAGCCGGGCCACGATCCCCCCACGGGTCGCACCCCCCAGATAAGCCTGCGCGCGGGCCCGGAACCCAAATCCTGCGACCCGGCGGGCGAGCGCAAGTGGGTAGAAGAGGTACTCCATGTACTGATCCGCCTCTGGGTTCATGGGACAGGCCCCCCACCGGAAGCGCCGCCCGGGGCGGATCCCCCGCTCAACGAAGAGCCGGATTGCCTCCCGGACCTCGCGTCCGCGCAGGCCGAAGGTCTCCCGCGCCAGGCTCTCGACCTCGGCGTCGGAAAGGACCGGGGCCTCGCTTCGGATGATCCTCCGGCGTAGTTCGATGAAAGGGGCGTCAACGGTGTGCCGGTGGATGGGTCCCGGCGGCCCCAACTCGAATCGGGCCCAGATCCGCCGGGTCTTCCACCGGATCCACGGGTTCGAGCCATTGTTCGTGTCCGAGATAACCAGCGCGCCCCCGGGGCGAAGGAGCGCATAGCACCCCCGGAGGAACCCGTCCACGTCCTCATAGTGGGAGAGGGCCTCGTTCGACAGCACGAGATCGAAAGCGTCGGGCGGGTAGTAGTCCTGCAACCGGCCCGCGTCCCCCCGCTGGACCTGGATGAAGGGCTGCAGGCCCAGGATCTCCAGGGAAACGCGGAGCGTCCGGACCATGGGTTCATGGATCTCCAGGCCGTAAACCTCCCGTGAGCCCATCAGGAAGAACGCGAGGCAGGCGGGGCCGAAGCCGCACCCCACATCCAGAATCCGCGTTGCGGGGGTAACGGGCCGTCCGGACAGCTCAGCCAAGTACCGGGTGTAAGAATAAAAGCGACGAGCTTGGAACGGATCCGTGAGGTACCCGCAATAGCGATGGAACCAGTTGTCGAACTCGGCACCCCGGTCGGAGGTGAAGAGGGTCCGGTAGAACTCGTGGAGGCGAGGGCCTTGATAGAGGGTGAAGTCTTCAGCCATCGAATGCTGCGCTCCCCTTGGCCGCGCGCAGCGTGGGCTCCCGTATATGGCGCGTCAACTGCGAGTGGCGCTGAAATGATCTCTGGGCTAAGTTCAGTGATCCAGCGGGAGCCAGGGCCGGTCGCGCGCTTCACGCTCTTGTCCCGGCTCTGGCAGGCGCGGTCCGGGGATGGAGAAGAGTTGGGCCGAGGCCCTCGCCGCAAAAGGGAGCGTCGGGGCGGGTGTCAGCGCTTCCGTGGGCGGCGGCGGGCGGCCCGGAGGCGGCGGAGGCGGGCCACCTGGGCCAGGTGGTTCAGGTCGTGGGCGGCCTCCCACTCCACCAGATCGCGGAACGTGATCCGCCCCCGCTCCTCGTGGACCCCGAACCGGGTCCAGGCGGACCGGGGCGTTTGCCGGATCAGGGCCAAGTGCCGGCTCCGAAGAGCGGTGAAGGCCTCGAGCGCCAGGGCCGGGTCCTGTCGCGGGTAGGCCGTCTCGTTCGCCCAACGGTCCTGGTCGAAGGCGGTGAGGGGGGACCCCGACTGGGCGAGAATCATCCGGTAGCGCCAGCCGTTCACCACCTCCACGTCGGCCAGGTGGCAGATGATCTCCTTGATGGACCACTTGCCTGGCGCCGGGCGCCCTGCGAGGTCCGCCCAGCTCAACTCCGCCATCGCCCGCCGCAGGCGGGCCGGCGTGGCCGCCTGCACTCGGAGGGCCCCCTGCTTCCGGACCTGGTCGAGGTACCCCACCGTCCCCTTGACGTCCCGCTGGATCCGCGCGGCGTCCGCCATCCCACGCCTCCTCCCTGTCTCCCCGGAGACGCCCCACAATACCCGAGGCCGGTCGGGGAGGCAAGGCCTGGCCCTTGCGTCCCGTCCGCTCCGGGCCTAAGATGAAAGGAGTCCAGCGGTGGACCGAAGAGGGGAGCGGGCGCGAATGGGAGCGATAGGGCGATCGAGTTGGAGGCGGACGCGGCTCCTGGCCGTAGCCGCCCTCCTGGCCGGCCTGGGGGCCTCCTGCGCCACCGCACCCCTCACCCAGCGCTCCCAGCTCATCCTCGTATCCCCGGGCTACGAGGCGCGGCTCGGCGCCCAGGCCTTCGAGGCGGTGAGCAAGAAGGGCAAGCGCTCCCGCGACCCTGCGCTCGCCACCGTCGTCGAGCGGGTCGGGCGCCGAGTCGCCGCCGCCTCCGGGATCCAGGCCGAGTGGGAGTTCTCCGTCTTCGAGGAGGACAAGACGGTCAACGCCTTCGCGCTGCCCGGGGGGAAGGTGGGGGTCTACACCGGCCTCCTCCCCGTGGCCGAGACGGAGGCTGGCCTCGGCGCCGTCCTGGCCCACGAGGTGGCGCACGTGGTGGCCCGGCACGGGGCGGAGCGGCTCAGCCAGGGCCTGCTGGCGCAGTTTGGAGCCGCCGCGATCCAGATCGGGATGGCGGGGAGCGACCCCGGGGTGACCCGCGGGGTTCTGGAGGCCTACGGTCTCGGGGCCACGGTCGGGGTCCTGCTCCCCTGGGGGCGGACCCAGGAGTCAGAGGCCGATCACATCGGCCTCATCCTGATGGCCAGGGCCGGCTACGACCCGCACGCGGCCCTCAGCCTCTGGGAGCGGATGCAGAAGAAAGAAGGCCGACAGCG
Organism: Methylomirabilales bacterium (SeqCode); assembly: GCA_050732195.1. Taxonomy (GTDB): domain Bacteria; phylum Methylomirabilota; class Methylomirabilia; order Methylomirabilales; family JACPAU01; genus JACPAU01. The sequence continues at coordinate 9,304 of JBOHQK010000212.1, read as the reverse complement.
GGCTCCGGAGTTCCTCTCGACCCACCCGGGCCCCGGCAGACGGATTGAGAACATCCGAGGCTGGCTGCCGGAGGCCCTCGCCCACTACCGCCCCACGCCGGAGCAGGCGGCGGAGGGGGGACAGGCGTTGCCGGCCATCGGCACGACGCGGCGGGCGGCCGTCCCCCCGCCGCTCCCTCCAACCCCCGCAATCCGCGAGGGGCGCTGGGAGCGGGAGGCGACCGCCGGCCTCCGGTTCGTCTTCGCCCTGGACCGCCCCGTCGCCATCCAGGGGGCCGAGATCCGCGGCCCCGAGGGAATCATCTACCAGGTCTTCCTGGAGGCCCGCCTCGAGGCCAACCAGCGAGAGGTGATCACCCTCCCGCCGGAGGCCATGCCGGGCGGCGTCCCGCCCGCCGGCACCTACACTCTCATCATCAAGGGACGCTTCCCCGACCCCGCCGGACAGCCCTTCACCGCCGAGCGGGCCTACGCCGTGCGGTAACTCGCGCCGCCCCGCCCCGAGAACTCCTCCGCCGCCGGCCCGCACCAAGAGGTCGCCCCCCCCCGGCCCCTCAGTACGCCGCCACCTGCTCGGGGGCAAGGCGGGCAGGCCGGCCCTCCCGGATCATCAGGCTGAGCCCGGCCGCCACGAAGGCGAGGACCGCCGCCGAGAGGAACGCCGCGGTGTAGGAGCCGGTAGTGTCGAAGAGCCGTCCGCCGATCCAGGCGCCAGCCGCCGCCCCCACCTGGTGGCTCAGGAAGATCCAGCCGAAGAGGACCCCCACGGAGAGGCGCCCGAAGAGGTCGGCCGTCAGCGTGGAGGTGGGGGGGACGGTGGAGATGTAGTTCAGGCCGAAGAGGACAGCCCAGAGGTTCAGGGAAAGGGGGGTGTCCACGGCGACGAGGTACAGGATGGAAACCCCTCGGAAGAAGTAGAAACAGGCCAGCGGCACCTTCTTCCCGAACCGGTCGCAAAGGTAGCCGGAGGCCAGCGTCCCCACCACGTTCATGGCCCCCATGAGCCCGAGGGCCGCCGCCGCCGTCATCTCGCCGAGCCCCCGGTCCACGGCGTGCGGCACCACGTGTGTCCCGATCATCCCGTTGCTCGTGTAGCCGCAGATGAAGAAGCCCCCGGCCAGGTACCAGAAGTCGGCGGAGCGGACCGCCTCGCTCACCGCCGTCCGTCGCGGGAGCGCGAGGCCGGCTGCTCCCGTCCCCCCGGTGGACCCGGGGGGCGCGGCCCCGTAGGGGAGCAGCCCTTTCTCAGCCGGGTCGTCCCGCAGGAGCCAGGCGCACACGGGAAAGATCAGGAAGACCAGGATGGCGCCCATCCAGACGAAGGAAAGGCGCCACCCCAGGTAAAGCGTCAGGCCCATGGCCAGCGGGATGAACAGGAGTTGCCCGGCGGAGGTCCCGGCCCCCGCGATCCCGATCATGAGGCCACGGCGCTGGTCGAACCAGCGGGCCGCGACGGCGGAGGCCGTGACCAGGGCGGCCCCGCCCGCCCCCACGGCCGACAGGACCCCCGCCCACAGGTACAGATGCCAGAGACGCGTGACGGTGGCCGAGAGGAGGGCGCCCGCCCCGCAGAGGAGGACGCTCAGGGCCAGGACCCGCCGGGGGCCGTACCGGTCCACCAGGCGGCCGGCGAGAGGCCCGCTGGCCCCGTAGATGAGAAGCGAGATGGCAGCGGCAAGGGCGATGACCCCCCGCTCCCAGCCGAAGTCCTGCTCCAGGGGCTTGATGAAGACCCCGAAGGAAGACCGGACCCCCGAGGCCGCCAACAGGGCGAGGAAGGTGACCCCCGCGATGACCCAGGCGTAGTGCAAGCGCCCCCCTACAGCGGCCAGCGCTTCATCCGGTAGGCCATCTCCCAGAAGCCGTACTCGTACCGGCTGCTCATCAGGAAGTGGCGCCGCATCCGCTCCCGCTCGACCCTCCCCGCCCCCGCCGCGAGGCGGTCGGTGAGGGCCCGGAGCCAGCGCGCCAACTTGCCGAAGTCGGCGCTGCTGTAGGTCCGGACCCAGTCCCCGTACGGGTTCGCCCTGCCCGGCCGCTGCCCCTTGGCGAGGGTGGTCCCCAGCTCCCAGTAGCCCCACTGGCAGGGGAGGAGCGCCGCGCACAACTCGGCAATGGTCCCGGAGGCCGCCACCTGCAACAGGTGCCGGGTGTAGGCGTAGGCGGTGGGGGCGGGGACGGTCCGCTCCAGGGCCGCCGTGCTGATGCCGAAGCGTCGCGCGTAGCGCCGGTGCAGGTCCATCTCGACGTGGAGCGTGGCGTGGAGGACCCCGGCGAACTCCCCCATGGTCTTTAGATCATCTGCCCGGGCCACCGCGAGGGCCAGGACCCGGCTGTACTCCACCAGGAAGACGTAGTCCTGGCACAGGTAAAACCGAAAGCGCCGCCGCGTCAGGCGCCCGCTCCCGAGCCCCCGCACGAAGGGATGGGCGGCGACCTTCCGCCAGATGGGGTCCGCCTTCCTCCGCAAATCCGCCGTGAAGGCCATTTGTCCGTCCTCCCTCAGGCGCGGCACGTCCCGTGGCGATCAGACCTGAAGCTTAGGGGGATACGCGGGTAGCGCGGGTGAAAGCGTTCCAGACGGTTCCCGGGCGGGCGTCGTGAAACCCGACACTGCTCCCGAACAGGCCCGGTGGCCGGGCCTGGCGCCCAGCCACCGGATCGGGATGCCGGCCCCGAGTGGCCGCCAGTATACACCAATTTCCCGGCAGGGGTGCCTTGGGCCGGGCGGAATCCCGATCCCGGGTGAATCCTGGCACCCTCCTTGCTCGTCTGAAGGGGTGAGGACCCCCTTTCAAAGGAGGCCCGCTTGGCCTATATTTAACGCAGAGATGCAGGGCGTTGCGCCCGCAGCAGGTGAGGCCCGGCGCCCTGCTTCCACCGTTATCACCGCCCGCCGTGCCCCTCCGGGGACACGGTGGGGATGCACGCTCGAGGGGCGCGGGCCGCCGGGGCAAATCCAGGATAGCCCGCCCGCCACAGGACCGACGGGGGTGGACCTGACCCAGGCTCTGTCCGGAGACGGGAAAGAGGCGCAGGCCGGGTGCCGGGGTGATGGCGGAGGCGATCATCGTCGGTCCCCGGCCTGTGTTGTCTCCGGCCGGGGAGGAGGCGGGTCCCGGTGACACTCCTGGACATCTACCGGAAGGCGCTTGCCCGTCCCCCCGCTGCCCCCTTCCTGCGCGCCAAGCGGGCAGGCGCCTACCAGGACCTCACGGCCGGGGAGTTCTCCCGACATGGAGAAGTCCTCGCCGCCGCCCTGGCTGCCCAGGGGGTCCGCCGGGGGGACCGCGTCGCCCTCCTGTCGGAGAACCGCCCCGAGTGGCTTCTGGCCGACTACGCGCTGGTCCGCCTCGGGGCGGTCAGCGTTCCCCTGCACGCCACCCTCCCGGCGGCCCAGGTCCAGGCCATCCTCCGGGACGCCGGCGCCCATCTGGTTCTGGTCTCGACGGCGAGCCAGCGGGAGAAGGTGGGGCGGCCCTCGTGGCTTACCCGAGCGCCTGCGGTCATCCTCTTTGAGCCCTCTGCGGCCCCGCCCGGGGACCTGACGCTGGCCGACCTCCTCACCCAGACTGGGGGGCCACCCTGGCCGGGGGAGGAGCCGAAGCCCGAGGACCTCGCCACCCTTATCTACACGTCCGGGACCACGGGGGAGCCCAAGGGGGTCATGCTCACCCACGGGAACCTGGTGGCCAACCTCGTCGCCCTCCAGGCACTCGCCCCCCTCGGCCCTGAGGAAGTGGCCCTCTCCTTCCTCCCCCTCTCCCACGTGCTCGAGCGGATCGCCGGGACCTACCTGGCCCTCCTCTGCGGGGGCGTGGTAGCCTTCGCCGAGGGGTTCGAGGCGCTCGCCGACAACATCCGGGAGGTCCGCCCGACCCTCATGATCGGGGTCCCCCTCTTCTACGAGCGGTTGCGGGCGAGAATCCTGGCGGAGGCCGAGGGGCGGCCCGCCCCGCTCCGGCGCCTCTTCGCGTGGGGCCTGGCCGCGGCCCAGAGCGCGTTCGCCGCCCGGCAGGCGGGTGAGAGCCCTCCCCTCACCGTCCGCCTGAAGGCGGCGGTAGCGGACAGGCTGGTCGGCGCCCGCGTCCGGGCCGCCCTGGGCGGGCGTATCCGCCTCTTCGTCTCGGGCGGCGCACCCCTCCCCGCGGAGGTCGGGACCTTCTTCCACGCCCTGGGTCTCCCGGTGTACGAGGGGTACGGGCTCACCGAGACCTCCCCCGTGGTCAGCCTGAACCGTCCGGACGCCATGCGGCTTGGCACCGTGGGGCCGCCGCTGCCGGGCGTGGAGGTGAAGGTGGCCGAGGACGGCGAGGTTCTGGTCCGGGGGGCCAATGTCATGGCCGGCTACTGGCGCAAGGCTCGGGCCACCCGGACCGCCTTGAAGGACGGGTGGCTGCACACGGGCGACATCGGCCATCTGGATGAGGGGGGCTTCCTGGTCATCACCGACCGGAAGAAGGACTTGCTGGTGACGGCGGCGGGGAAGAAAATCGCCCCGCGGGGCCTGGAGGAGCGGATCCGCCGCCACCCCGCGGTCCGGGACGTGGTCGTCGTCGGCGAGGGGCGCGCCTACCTCACCGCCCTGGTGGTCCCCCGGGAGGAGGCCCTCCGGGCCCGGGCGACGGGGGCCGGGATCGGAGGGGACGGGGCGGACCTCCTCAAGGATCCCCGGATGGAGCTCCTCCTCCTCGGCGACCTGGACCGGCTGACCGCGGATTGCGCCCCGCACGAGAAGGTTCGCCGGATTCTGTTCCTCCAGGAGCCCTTCAGCCTCGCCAGCGGGGAGATGACCCCGACGCTCAAGGTCCGCCGGGCCGTGGTGGCGGCCCGGCACCGGGAGGCCATCGAGCGCATCTACCAGGCCGACGCCCCGCCCCGGGCGGCCTGGATTACCCTGGGGGGACGACTCTTCTCCCGCCTCTTCTGGCTGCCCCGCTGGGCGAGGAGGAGCGCATGAGGCGGATCCGGTCGGTGGCCGTCCTGGGCGCAGGGGTCATGGGGCGGCAGCTCGCCGCCCTCTTGGCGAACGCCCACCTAAAGACCACGCTTCTGGATGTCCTGCCCACCGCGCCCACGGCGGCCGAGGAGGCCCGGGGCCTCAGCCTCGCGAGCCCCGAGGTCCGCAACCGGCTGGCGCGGGAGGCGGTGGACGGCCTCCGGAGGGCGAGCCCGCCGGCCCTGTTCCTGCCCGAGATGGGGGACGCCATCCGGGTCGGGAACCTGACAGACCACCTGGGCTGGCTCAAGGAGGTGGACTGGATCCTGGAGGCCGTCGCCGAGGACGTGAGCATCAAGCAGGCCCTTTTCGCCGCCGTGGATGCCCACCGCTCGCCCGGGGCGCTCGTCAGCAGCAACACCTCGAGCCTCCGGCTAGGGCGCCTGGCGGCCGGCCGCTCCGAGGACTTCCGTCGCCACTTCCTCGGGACCCACTTCTTCAACCCGCCCCGCTACATGCGCCTCCTGGAGATCGCGGGGACGGCGGAGACCGACCCGGCCGTCCTGGAAGGGACGGAGGCCTTCGGCGCCTCGGCCCTGGGGAAGGGGGTGGTCCGGGCGAAGGACACACCCGGCTTCATCGCCAACCGGGTCGGGGTCCACGCCACCCTGCTGGCCTTCCGCGTGATGGAGGAGGAGGGGCTCTCCGTCGAGGAGGTGGACGCCCTCACGGGCCCCCCCCTGGGCCGCCCCCGGACCGCGGCGCTCCGGACTCTAGATTTAGTCGGGCTGGACACCTTCGCCCGGGTGGTTCAGGCCATCGGGGAGCAGGCGGAGGGGGACGAGGAGCGGCCCCGGTTCCGGCTCCCGGCGCTGGTCGAGGCGCTCCTCAAGGCGGGGCGCCTCGGGGAGAAGAGCGGCGCCGGCTTTTACCGGAGCGGGTCCGACAGGACCCGCCTGGCCCTCGACGTGAAAACGCTGGAGTACCGTCCGGCGGAGCGGGCCCCCTTCCCGGCGCTCGAGGCCTTGCGGGGGGTGGAGGACCCCGGGGAGCGGCTGCGGCGCCTCCTGGGAGGCGGCGATCGGGCGGCAGCGCTAGCCTGGCGCCTGCTCGGAGGGACCCTGCGCTATGCCGCCACCCGGGTGCCCGAGATCGCCGACGGCCCGCTCGCCATGGATAAGGCGATGCGGTGGGGCTTCGGCTGGGAGTTGCCCCCGTTCGCCGCCTGGGACACCCTTGGCGTCGAGGAGGTGGCCCGCCGTCTTGCGGCCGAGGGGGCAGCGTTGCCACCCCTGGTCGAGGCGGTGCTGGCCGCCGAGCCGCGGGCCTTCTACGCCGAGACGAAGGGAGCGCGGACGGTCTTCGACCTGGCGGCCCGGGGCCACCGGCCGGCCCCCGAAGACCCGGCAACCCTCTCCGTCGTCCGGCGGAAGGCCAGTGGCGCTCTCGTGGAGCGGCGCGGGGGGGCGAGCCTGGTGGACCTGGGGGACGGGGTGCTAGGTCTGGAGTTTCACAGCAAGATGAACGCCCTGGGCGGGGATGCCGTCGCCCTCCTGGAGCGCGGGCTCTCCCGGGCCGCCACCGACTTCGCCGCCCTCCTCATCGGCAACCAGGGCGCCCACTTCTCGGCCGGGGCGGACCTGAGCCTGCTCCTGTTCGCCGCCGAGGAGGGGGACTGGGACGAGATTGACAGGATGGTCCGGGCCTTCCAGCGGGCCGTCCGGTCGGTCCGGGAGGCGGCAGTCCCCGTGGTGGCCGCCCCCTTCGGCCGGACGCTGGGGGGTGGGGCCGAGGTGACGCTGGCGGCCCACCGGGCGGTGGCCGCGGCCGAGACCTACATGGGCCTGGTCGAGTCCGGCGTGGGCCTTATCCCGGCCGGCGGGGGCTGCGCCGAGATGCTCAGGCGCCACATGGCCCTCCTCCCGCCGGATTCCGGCCTGGACCCCCAGCCGCTCCTGAAACGGGCCTTCGAGACCATCGCCTTCGCCAAGGTCTCCGCCTCCGCGGAGGAGGCGCGGCGGCTCCTCCTCCTGCGCCCGGAGGATGAGATCGTCATGAACCCCGACCGGCTGCTCGGGGAGGCGAAGGCCGCAGCCCTGCACCTGGCGCGGGGGGGCGGGCCGCCACTGCCGCCCGCCGGCCCCATCCCGGTCCTGGGGGAGCCGGGCTTCGCCACGCTGGCCCTGGGCATCCACCTGGCCCATCGGGCCGGCCACATCACCACCTACGAGCGGGAGATCGCCACGTCGCTCGCCCGCGTCCTGACCGGGGGGGAGCGCCCGCACCCAGGCACCGCCACGGCCGAAGAGATCATGGACCTGGAACGCGAGGCCTTCCTCCGCCTGCTCGGGCGGAAGGAGACCCAGGAGCGGATCCGGCACACCCTGAAGACGGGCAAGCCGCTCCGCAATTGAGGACGATAATGGACGAGCCAGTCATTGTGTCGGCGGTCCGGACAGCAGTGGGAAAGGCCCCGCGGGGGAGGCTCCGCCACAGCCGCCCGGACGAGATGGCGGCGGCGGCCATCCGGGCCGCCATCGCCCGGGTCCCGGGGCTCAAGCCCGAGGCGGTGGACGACCTCATCCTGGGTTGCGCCATGCCGGAGGCGGAGCAGGGGTTGAACGTGGCGCGGCAGGCGGGGCTCCGAGCCGGCCTGCCGGTCTCGGTCCCAGCCTGCACGATCAACCGGTTCTGCGCCTCGGGGCTCCAGGCCATCGCCTTCGCCGCCGAGCGAATCCAGACGGGCGCGGCAGAGGTGGTGGTGGCGGGGGGGACGGAGAGCATGAGCCTCGTCCCGATGGGTGGGTTCAAGATCGCCCCCAACCCGGCGCTGGTGGCCGAGTACCCCGACGTCTACCTGAGCGTGGGGCTCACCGCGGAGGTGGTGGCGGCCAAGTGCGCGGTGGGCCGGGAGGACCAGGACCGCTTCGCCCTGGAGAGCCACCGGCGGGCGGTCGCCGCCCAGCGGGAGGGGCGCTTCGCCGAGGAGATCATCCCCCTCCCTGTGCCGGTCGGCAAGGGCGCCCCGCCGCTGCTCTTCGACCGGGACGAGGGCCCGCGGCCGGACACCTCCCTGGAGGCGCTTGGGAAACTGCCGCCCGCCTTCCAGAAGGACGGGACGGTCACCGCGGGGAACACCTCCCAGATGAGCGACGGCGCCGGCGCGGTGGTGGTGATGGCGAGGCGGCGCGCCGAGGCGCTGAAGGCGAAGGTCCTCGCCCGCTTCCTCGGGTACGCCGTGGCCGGCCTCCCCCCGGAGGAGATGGGGCTCGGCCCGGCCTACGCGGTGCCGAAGGTCCTCCGGCAGACGGGCCTGCGCCTCGAGCAGGTGGACCTCATCGAACTCAACGAGGCCTTTGCCGCCCAGGTCCTGGGGGTGATGCGGATGCTGGACATGGACCCGGCGAAGGTGAACGTGAACGGGGGGGCCATCGCCCTCGGGCATCCCCTGGGGTGCACCGGAGCAAAACTGACCGCCACCCTCCTGTACGAACTTGAGCGGCGCGGCGGGCGGATCGGCCTCGTCACCATGTGCGTCGGGGGCGGGATGGGGGCGGCGGGCCTCTTTGCCCGCGACGGGGAGCGGAGCACGCCATGACGGCCATCCGAGCGCAGGAGGCCCCCCGCGTCCTCGGCGGCGCCTTCCTCCTGGGGGAGACGCCCGCGGCGGCTGTCTGCACGCCGGAGGACCTGACGGCCGAGGAGCGGATGATGGGGCAGGTAGCGGCCGACTTCGTGGCCCAGGAGGTCCTCCCCCGCCTCGAGGCGATCGAGCACCAGGAGCCGGGGGTCCTGGTCGGCCTCCTCAAGCGGGCCGGCGAACTGGGCCTGTTAGCCGCGGATGTCCCGGAGGTGCACGGGGGCCTGGCCCTCCGGAAGGCGGCCTCCCTCCTGCTGGCGGAGCCGCTCGGGGCCGCGGCCTCCTTTGCCGTCTCCCACGGCGCCCACACCTGCATCGGTACCCTCCCCCTCGTCTACTTCGGGACGCCCGAGCAGCAGGCCCGCTACCTCCCCCGCCTGGCCAGCGGCGAGTGGCTGGGCGCCTACGCCCTCACCGAGGCCGGGTCGGGCTCCGATGCCCTGGCCGCCAAGACCACCGCGGTCGGCACGCCCGACGGCGGGTACCGGCTGAACGGGACCAAGCTCTGGATCACCAACGCCGGCTTCGCCGACCTCTTCACCGTCTTCGCCAAGGTGGACGGGAAGGACTTCAGCGCGTTCCTGGTGGAGCGGACCTCCCCGGGCGTCTCCGTCGGCCCCGAGGAGCGGAAGATGGGGATCAAGGGCTCCTCCACCCGTCCCGTGCACCTCACCGACGCAATCGTCCCGGCCAAAAACCTCCTCGGAGAGGTCGGCCGGGGGCAC
>JBOHQK010000211.1:0-11785 GCA_050732195.1 Methylomirabilales bacterium (SeqCode) | reverse complement strand
ATCAGGAGGTCCGCCCCACAGCGGGAGAGTGCGACCTCAGCCCCCCGGACCCGGTCCGCTGCGAGGATGACCGGGACCCCCGGGAGGACCTCCGCGAGCAGGCTCGCCTCGTCCCCCGCCTCGGCGGCGGGGACCAGGAGTCCCTGACCGGCTGACGCGACCAGGAGGCCGGTGCCACCCCTCCTCCCGTACCCCCTGAGGAGGATCGCTGGCCGGAAGCCGTGCTGCTGAAGGTGGCGCGCCAGGAAGATCACGCAGGGCGTCTTCCCGGTTCCGCCCGCCGTCAAGTTGCCCACACTGACGACCGGGCAGGGGACCCGGTGCGTGGCGAGGAGGCGCGCCCGGTAGGCGGCCGTTCGCGCCACCACGGCCGTCCCATACGCCCAGGAGGCGATGCGGAGGCCGGCCCGCAGGAGAACGCCGCCCGCTCCGCCGGGAGCCTCCTCCCCCCGGGCCACCGCCCGGACCGCACCCCCCACCTTCACAGCAAGGCTTCCAGCGCGGCCACCGTGCGCACCGTGGCCCCGCGGTGCCGCTCGAGGAGAGCGGCCGCCGCTTCCCCCAGCCGCTTGGCGCCGGTCGGGTCCCGCGCGAGCGCCAACACGGCCGCGGTCAGGCCCGGCGCATCCGGCACCTGGACCGCCGCCCCCTCGGCGAGGAAGGCCGCGGCCATCTCGGCGAAGTTGGCCATGTGGGGGCCGAAAAGGATGGGGCACCCGTGCTGGGCGGGCTCGAGGATATTATGCCCGCCGACGGGGGTGAGGCTCCCCCCGACGAAAACCACCGTCCCCAGGGCGTACAGGCGCGCCAGCTCCCCGATCGTGTCCACGAGAATCACGGGTGGATGGAAGAGGGGCGGGAAGGGGCGGGCGCTCCAGCGCCCGCAGGCGAGCCCGGCGGCGGTGGCGGCCGCCTCGGCCTCCGCGAGGCGCTCGGGGTGACGGGGCGCCAGGATGAGGCGGGCCTCCGGGTCCACCTGCCGCAGCGCACAGAGGGCCGTAACGGCCGCCGCCTCCTCCCCCCGGTGCGTGCTGCCGGCCAGGAGGACGGCCGCCCCCTCGGGGATGCCCAGGCTCGTCAGCCAGGCCCGCCGCTCGCCCGCCGGGACCGGCGCGGTCCGGAGGTCATACTTCAGGTTGCCCGTGACCCGGACCCGGTCCGCCGCCGCCCCCAGCGTGCGCAGCCGCTCGGCATCGGCGTCCCCCTGCATGAGGCACAGAGTGAGGTCCCGCAGGACGCGGCGGAGAAACGGCCGGGCCAGCCGGTAGCGGGGGAAGGAGCGGGGGGAGATCCGGCCGTTCACCAGGACGACCGGGACCCTGCGGTCCCCGCAGGCCCGGAGAAAGTTGGGCCAGATCTCGGTTTCCGCCAACAGGACCAGACGGGGTCGGATGGCTTCGAGCGCAAGCCGGACGCACCCTGGCAGGTCAAAAGGAAAATAGATCCGGGCGTCGGCTTCCGCGAGGCGTTCCGCCGCCACGGCCTGGCCCGTCTCGGTTACTGTTGAGACAAGAACCGGAATATCGGGGCGTCTCTCCCGCAGGGCCCGGAGGAGCCCGCTCACTGCCAGGACCTCGCCCACCGACACCGCGTGCAGCCATACCGGCCGCGTCCCCCTGAGGCCTTCGAGGTCTTCGGGCGCGTAGCGGCCGCGGCGCTGACCGATCCCGGCCCGAAACGCCCCTCCCCGTCCGTAGCGCCAGAGGAGGCGCGGCGTCATGGCCAGGAAGGCGAGCAGCAGGCCCAGGGTGTACAGGCCGTACACTCAGCCCCTCCCCGCCGCATCGGCTGCCGCGGTCACGGCGGCCAGCCGGCGCTCCAGTTCGCCCCGGGCCGCCTCCAGCGCCTGCCGGTCCGATCCTGCGGGCACGAGCAGGCCGTCGCCGAAAACGAAGACGCCCCGGGCGAACGGGCAGGGAAGGAAGAACCGGTCCCAGGTCGGGAGGAACCAACCGCGGCTGGCCCCGAAGCCGATGGGGACGACGGGGGCCCCCGTCCGCCGGGCCAACTCGATGATCCCGATCTGGACTCGCTCCCGCGGCCCCCGGGGGCCGTCCGGGGCGAAGGCCAGGTGGGACCCCCCATGGTAGGCCCGCAGCATCGCCCGGAGGCCGGCGTGCGCCCCCCGGGAAGTGGAGCCCCGAACGCTCCGGAGGCCGAAGCGCCGGAGAATTTTACTGAGAACCTCCCCGTCAGCGTGGCGGCTCACCAGTAACGTCGCCGGCCGTCCCGACCAGGCGAACGGCATCATTAAGAGCCGCCCGTGCCAGAACGTAAAAATGAGCGGCCGCCCCTTCTGAGCGTGGAAGGCCTCGGCCCAGTCCAGCCCCACCACCCGGAGCCGGAGGCTCCGCCGGAGGAGCCAGAGGCCGGCGGCGCCGATCCACGCCCCGGTAGCCAGCACGGCGCGCGAGCGCCGGAGCCACCGCAGGATCCGGCGCATCAGCGGCGGGCTTCCGCGAGGCAGGCCAGAACGACCTCGGCTGCTCGGCCGGCGGCCCCACCCTCCCCCAGGAGCCCCGGGAGGCGGGCCAGCTCGGCCCGCACCGCGGCCAGGTGGGCCGGGTCTCGCAGGAGCCTCAGGGCCTCGGCAGCGATCCGCTCTGCCGTCGCATCTCCCTGGATCAGCTCCGGCGCCACCTGACGGCCAGCCACCAGGTTCACCATGCCGATGAAGGGAACGCGGATGAGGAGCCGCCCGGCCAGGTAGGTGAGGGGCGAGACCTTGTAGATCACGACCAGCGGTGTCCCCAGGACCCCCGCCTCCAGCGTCGCCGTCCCGCTGGCGGCGATGACCAGATCGGCGGCCCGGATCACGCCGTACGTGTCTCCCGTGACGAGGCGGATGTCGGCTCTCCCGCCCGGGGACAGGAGGGGGGTCAGACCGTCGGGAGAGAGCGTATCGGCCACCGCCACGGCGAAGCGGGTGCCCGGGAGCGCCGTCCCGATGCGGGCCGCAGCCCCTGCCATTACCGGCAGGTGGCGCCGGACCTCGGCCTCACGGCTGCCCGGAAGGAGGCCGACCAGCCGCTCCTTGTCCCGCAGGCCGAGGCGGGCCCGGCAGGCCTCTCGGGGCGGGACCGCCTTGACCCGATCCAGGACCGGGTGGCCCACGAAGAAGACCTCCACCCCGGCCTCGCGGTAGAGGGCCTCCTCGAAGGGAAAGATGACCAGCATTTTCCGGACGAGGCGCCGGAGGGTCCGGATCCGCCCCCGCCGCCACGCCCAGACCTGCGGGCTGATGTAGTAGCAGACCGGGACCCCCACCCGGGCGGCGGCGCGGGCAAGGCGCAGGTTGAACTCCGGAAAATCAATACAGATGAGCAGGTCTGGCCGCAGGCCCCGCAACATGCCGGCGAGAATCCGGTAGGCCCGCCAGATCGGGGGAAGCTGCGCCAGGACCTCGGTCAGGCCCACCACCGCCACGTCGCGGGCCTGCACCGCCAGCGTGACCCCGGCGGCCGCCATCCGGTCGCCCCCCATCCCTGCCAGATCCAGTTCGGGGGCGCGTCGCTGGAGTTCAGTGGCCAGTTCCGCCCCCAGCAGGTCCCCGGAGGCCTCGCCAGCGGACAGGAGGATCCAGCGGTTGCCCACCCCCGTTCCCCACCCCATCCCGCTAGTGCTGGTCCAATGAAGTGCACCTCGGATTACAGCCGAGCCGCGGGTGGCGCCGGGCGCGGCCCCCGAGCGGCCGGGCCGAGGGGCACCCCCTCGGCCTCCGGCCGAAATTCCGCGAAGTGCGGCTGGGGCTGAGCGGGTGCCGCGGCCCGGCCGCGTGTGGGGCACGCCGGCGACAGGACCCGCGGCAGAACGGCCGGCCAGTATTGGGCCGGATGATTTGGCCCGGCACCCCAGGTGTCGTCTGAGCATTAGCTCCAATTCGTTGGAGTGGCGCTAGGCGGGCGGCGCGGCGGGCGCCCCGCGCTGGACCGGAGCCTCCCCGCCGCCCGGCCCCCCTTCCTCCTCGGTGCCGCCCACCGGTCCCTTCGGCAGGAACCGGATGGTCTCCGCGACCACCCTCAGACGGCTCCGCTTTTGCCCCTCCTCCGTCTCCCAGCGGTCCAGGTGGAGCCGCCCCTCCAGCAGGACCGGGCTCCCCTTCGCCAGGCGCTCGGCGGAGACCTCGGCCTGCCTCCCCCAGGCCACCACGTCCACGAAGGTCGTCTCCTCCTGCCACGCCCCCTCCCCGTTGCGGTAGCGGCGGTTGACGGCGAGGCCCAGCGTGCAGACGGCCGTCCCGCTGGCCACCCGGCGTAACGCGGGGTCCCGTGTGAGGTGTCCCATCAGGATGACGCGGTTGATCGGCATGGCTGGCCTCCTTGCGGTCCCGGTAGCCTGCTGGGCCGCGCCGTGCAGTACTGCCAAATGGCGTGCCGCTAAGGCGAGGAGCGGACCCTCGACGGTCCGACCGACACAAGGCTCCGAGGCCGCGCAGACTTACCGCTGCTCCAGGCCCCCGTTCCCCTGTGCCGGAGGGCCCTTCGGGCGAGGATGCGCCGTTCCACCCTGGCACCGCTTCGCCAGACTGAAACACCCCAGCCTCCGGTCCTACCCGTATCCCCTCTTCTGCCAGGGCATTTTTCCTCTGGCTCGCGTGACCCGGAGCTCGGCCGGCGTCCTCCCGGTCCCACCCCCCATTTCCGCAGCGTTTCCATTCCCCGGTTACCTTTTACCCCACGCCAGCGATGGCCCAACCCCTTGCCAGGGAAGGGTTCACCGGGCCCTCGACGGGTCCCCAGCGACCAGAGCCACCATCCCCGGGGGCCTCTGGGTCATTCTTTCAGGCGGCTTGGCCCTTCGCGCTGTCAGGACCCGCTCCCTGGCACGCAAGTCGCACCCTTCCCCCGCCCGGACGGGCCCCTCCGCCGTCCCGGGGGGAAGGTCGGCGATGCCGGAGCCGAGCAAGACGTTCAAGTACTGTCCTTCCTGCGGAGAGCAGGTGTTCACCTTCCCCGTCGTCCGCGGCAATGAGGTGGCCATCCACTGCTCCTCCTGCGGCCTCTCCCTCGAGCTGGAGGCCGAGTACCGGCTGCAGACCCTCCCCTGCGTGGCGTTAGCCGACGACGACAAGTTCTTCCGCACCCTCCTCACGGACCTCCTCCTGACCCGGCACCTGACCCAGGAGGTCCTCCCCGCCGGCAGCGGGGCGGAGCTCCTGACCCGCCTCACCGAACGTCTCGTGGCCAGCCAGGAGGTGGGCCTGGTCATCCTGGACCTGCTCATGCCCGACCTCGACGGGGGCGTTGCCGCCCGGGCGCTGCGAGCCCTCGAGCGGGGCCTGCACCGGCCCCGTCCCCTCCCCATCATCTACCTGTCGGGGGTGCGCTGCGACGACGGGGTGCGCCGCCTCGTGGCCCGGACCCAGCCAGCCCTCTACCTGAACAAGGCGGCCGACAGCACCCCCGACCGGCTGTACCAGCGGGTCGAGAAGATGGTGGCCTACCTCCTCTGGCAGGCCCACGCCGAGCAGGCGGGGCGGGCCATGCGGATCCTGGCGGTGGAGCGGTCATGAAGGCGCACGCGACCCGGGTCCTCCTCGTGGACAACGACCACTTCATCCTGGAGGCGGTGGGGGAGCTGCTGCGGGAGGCGGGGTACGTGGTGGAGGTAGCGGCCGATGGGCTGGAGGCGCTCGAGCGGATCGCCGCGGCGCCGCCCGATGTCCTGGTCCTGGACGTGGTGATGCCCAAGATTGACGGGGCGCGCCTCTGCCGCTACCTGGATGCCGATCCCCACCTTGCCCGCACACCGGTCATCGTCTTCAGCAGCCTGGCCGCCCCCGACCTCCTCTCCCTCCCGGGCCTCCGGGGGGAGGCCTTCGTGGCGAAGGGGCCGCTGCCCATCGTGGGGCGGAACCTCCTGGAGGCGCTGGGCAAGGTGGGGCAGGGGAACGGGGAGCCACAGGTATACGGCTTCGAGGGGTTCCGGCCGAGGCAGGTGGTGGCCGAGCTCCTCCACCTGAAGCAGCAGCAGGATCTGCTCCTCCGGCACATCCGGGACGGAGTACTCCTCGCCGACGGCGCGGGCCGGGTCACGGAAGCCAACCCCGCCGCCGTTCGGCTCCTGGGGGCCTCGGAGCGCTCCCTCATCGGGCGGCCCCTCCACGAAATCTTCGAGCCCGCCCACCGGGAGGCGGTGCGGCACCTCTGGGAGGGGCTTCGGCGGGGGAGCGAATCCCCCGACTGCCTCACCGTCCACCAGGAGGGGCGACCGCTCCGGGTCCGTTTCAGCCCCGTGACCAGCCGCACCGGCCCGGCCGGGCTCGTCCTCATCCTGACCGACCTCACCGGCAGCGACCCCCTCTCCTGGTAGGCTGCCCGGCGGCCCTTGCCGCCGCTGCGGTCTCCGGTGTATAAGGGTGCCCCATGGCCAGCCGAGGAACCGAGGAGCGCCGCCACGCCCGCTTCGACGTCTTTCTCCCTCTCGCCTGCCACCCCCCCCGCTGGCCCGACCCCCGAGGCCTCGAAGGGAAGGTGAAGGACCTGGGGGAGGGGGGCATCCGCATGCTCCTTCCCGCCCCTCTCGCAGCGCAGCAGATCGTCCTCCTGGACCTGACCGTCCCCCAGGGCCCCCTGCGGCTCGGCGGCCAGGTCCGGTGGATCGGCCCCTTGCAGCAGAGCGACCTGGGCGACCACATCTTCCCGCACGGGGTCCGGTTCCTGAACCTCCTTTCCCGGGCCATGGTGGAGCAGGTCGTCACCCACCAGCTCGCCCTGCGCAAGGTCCCCAAGCACCCCAGGGTGCCGGTGGAACTGCCGGTCGAGTACGCCATCACGGAGCGCGTGGTGGCCACCTCCTGCCTGAACATCAGCCGCGGGGGCATCTTCATCCAGACCCCGGACCCGCCCCCCCTCAATCGCGAGATCGTCCTCCGGTTCGCGATCCCGGGGGACCCCGAGCCGGTCCGCCTGCTGGGTCGCGTGGTCTGGTCCAACGCCCACGCCGGCCGCAATCCCTTCCCACCGGGCATGGGGGTCCAGTTCCTGAACCTGAGCCCGGAGGCGGCCGCCCGCATCGAGACCTTCATCGCCTCTCTCCGGCACCGTGGCAGCGGGAGCGGCGATCTGCTCCGCCCCTGGTACACCACGCCTGAAGACACCCCGCCCGGACCCCGGATCCACTGACTCCGGGCTCCCGCAGTGCCCGTTCCGGGGCGTCCGTTCCGTTCCGGAAAGGGTTGCCGCCGACCTCCGTGCTGCGAGCGGGGCCCGTGCGGCGCCCAAGTGGCCGCGCCCAGTGGGGCTCGGGACTCCCGTCCCTGTCCGGCCGCTCCCTGGCACCTCCCTTGCCGTCCTCGCGGGCGGCGCCTGCGGTGGCGCCCAAGGAGGGGATGATGGAAAGATTGGGTCAGGGCTGTCGGCGGCGCTTCCCCCGGTTCCCGCTGGGCAGCACGATGGAGGCGGGCGGGGCTGACGGCAAGGTCTCCTGGACGGGCTGGGGAATGGACCTGGGGTCTGGCGGGCTCCGGATCAGCGCGCCGGCCCCCCTCCCCGAGGGCCGGAGATTCCTCGTCCGCCTCCAAACGCCCGCGGGACCTCTCGCCCGGGAGGCCGAAGTCTGCTGGACGGGCCTGCGGGTGGGCCTGGCAGGACCGGTGCCGGGTCGGCCCCACGGTCTCAGGTTCCTCGTCCCGCTCCCGGAGGCCGTCGTCCGGGCCCTGACGCGGCCCCCCGCCCCAGGCCGGTCCACTCCTCCTCCCCAGGAACGCACCGTCCCAATCGAGGCCGTGACCCTCCCGGATATCCCCATCGCGGGGGGCGGCCTCTTCGTCCGGTGCTCCGATCCCTTCCCCCTCGGGAGCCTGGTGCACCTCCGTCTGCTCCCCCCCGAGGGGCCGGCCCTGCACCTCGCGGGCCGGGTGGTGTGGGCAAACGCGGGGGGCCACAACCCGTTCCCTCCCGGAATGGGGGTGCAGGTCATCGAGTGCCCACCCGAGGAGGCAGCGAGGCTGAAGGCGCTCCTCGAGCGGAAGGCAGTCCCCGGGCGCCCCGCGATGGCGGCGGCCTGGTACGCGCTCCGGCCCGGACAAGCGACTCACGCTTTGCCGTCCAGAGGGTCCGTGGTATGATCCGGACCCGGGAGGGAGTGGGATGGCAATCGCCGGTAGCCCGAAGGGCTTGGCGAAGGACATCGCCGAGGGGTACTTTACCCTGACCCCACCCATCCTGCGGAAGTTCACGCCCCCCGAGCTGAAGACCATCAATCAGAACCTGAACATCGTCCTCCGCGAGGCGCGCGGCGAGCCCGTCGAGACGGGGGACGTCGACAGCATCCGGCGAAAGAGCCACCGGATCCAACGCCTGAACCAGGCCCTCTTCATCCTCGCCAGCTACTGCAAGCAGAACCGGGTCCCGCTCTAACCCTCCCCTGGTCCGACTCTTGCACTTCCCGCCTGCGCCGCCCGCCGTGTGCCCTTTCGCCGGGCGAGATTCCGGCCCTCCCAGCGCAGGAGCCAGTCAATGAGCAACGAGCCTACCCCAGCCCCCCGGATCCTCCTGGTGGACGACGACCGCGAGCTCAGGGCCCATCTCACCGAGGCCCTGGCCAGGTCCGGGTACGAGGTGTCAGAGGTGCCCGATGGGGAGGCAGCCCTGGAGGCGATCAAGCACCTCCGCCCTGACTGCGTCATCCTGGACATCCTGATGCCGCGCCTGGACGGGTACTGGGTCTGCCGAGCCCTGAAGGCGGACCCGGATACCGCCGCCATCCCGGTCCTCGTGCTGACCGCCCTGAGTCGGAAGGAGGACCTGCTCCAGGGGCTCGGGGCAGGGGCTGAGGACTTCGTCCGCAAACCCTTCGACCTGCAGGAGCTGCTGGCCCGGGTGGAGGCGCAGCTCAGGGTCAAGCATCGCCACGATGCAGTGGCCAAGGAGCGGAACGACCTGCGGTCCCTCCTGGAGGTCTCCCAGGCGGTCTCCTCCACCCTCCGGTCGCGGGACATCTTCCAGATCATCGTCCGGGAGACCGCCCGGATCATCGCGTCCGTCCGCTGCTCGCTGGTCCTCATCGCGGACGACCCCCTGTACGCCTACGTGCTGGCCTCCCACGACGACGCCACCGTGGACCGCCTGAAGATCCAGCTCGCCAAGTACCCGGAGATGCAAGAGGCCATCCGGACGAGGGCGCCCGTTCTCATCGACGACGTGCACACGCACCCTCTGCTGGCCCCGATGCGGGACCAGATGCGGCGGCTCCACCTCACCTCCATCTATGTCCTCCCGGTCATCCTCCGGAATCAGGTCATCGGAACCCTCTTCCTCCGGACCGCCAAGGCGCTCCACCTCCACTCCCCCCGGGAGCTGAAGCTGTGCCAGGTCATCGCCGACCTGGCCGCCACCGCCCTCCAGAACGCGCACACCTACGAGAGCCTCGAACTCAACGCTGCCCACCTGGAGCAGCTCACCCTCCTGGACGATCTGTCCGGCCTGCCGAACCGGCGGTTCCTGCGCAAGCGCATGCAGGAAGAGTTCACCCGGGCCCAGCGGCATCGCCACCCGCTCGCCTGCGTCCTCTACGACCTGGACAACTTCAAGCAGGTGAACGATCAGTGGGGGCACGCCCGGGGGGACGAGGTTCTGCAACTGGTGGCCAGGCTCCTCCAGGAGAACGTGCGCGGATCGGACGTGGTGGCCCGCTACGGCGGCGAGGAGTTCGTGGTCCTGCTGCCCATGACCGACGAGCCCGGCGCGCTCGCTGAGGCCCGGCGGATCTGCCGGCTCATCCGGGCGCATCCGCTGGGGGGGGCCGCCGGGGGGATCCGCCTGAGCGCCAGCGCCGGCGTGGGGGTCTACCCCGGACCGGACATCAGGACAGCGGAGGACCTTCTCTACCAGGCCGACCGGGCCCTGTACCGGGCCAAGGACGCCGGCAAGGGGGACGCCGCCCTGGCGAGCCCCGCCGCATCCTCCTGACTCCCCATCCTTGATCTCCCGCGAGGGGCTGGGATACCCTACGGGCACCATGACCTCGCCTGCCCGCGCCCCGCGCGTCAGCCCAAGCACCCCCGAGGATCCCCGGGAGCCCGCCTGAGGCCATGGCGGCGCGCATCCTCCTCTTCGACCTGGACGGCACGCTCGTCCTCACGGGCGGGGCCGGGGTGCGGGCGCTGGACCGGGCCTTCCAGGACCTGTACGGGCTGAAGGGTGCGGGGCGGGGTGTGCCGTTTCACGGCCGGACCGACCTGCGGATCATCCGGGACATCGTCGAGCGGAAGCTTCACCGGCCGATGGGGGCGGACGAGGCGGTGGCCATCTGCGACCGCTACCTCCCCTACCTGGAGGAGGAGGTGCAGCGGTCCGCGACCTACCGGGTCCTCCCGGGGGTGCCCGCGCTCCTCACGCGCCTCGCGGCGCGGGGGGACTGCCTGGTGGGGTTGGGGACGGGGAACGTGGAGGTGGGGGCCAGGATCAAGCTGGCCCGCGCGGACCTGAACCGGTTCTTCCCCTTCGGCGGTTTCGGCTCCGACGCCGAGGACCGGCTCGAACTCCTGCGCCGCGGCGCGGCGCGCGGGGAGGCGCGGCGCGGCCCCGGGGCGGACGGGCCGGCGCAGGTTGTGGTGATCGGCGACACCCACCTGGACGTGGAGAGCGGGCGGGCACTGGGGGCGCGGACCGTGGCGGTGGCGACGGGAGGGGAGAGCGCGGCGGCCCTGGAGCAGGCGAGGCCCGATGTGCTCCTGGCCGACCTGTCCGATGCGGAGGCGTTCCTCCGAATCCTGGACGGATAAGGCCTAGTCCCGCTGGGCGCGCCGGTAGGCCAGGAACACCACCCCGGCGATGCAGAGGAACCAGAAAAGCAGGAAGACGATGAGCTGCACCGGTGCGCCTCCCGGGTACCCGGGTCCGCGGCAGCGCGCCGCCCCCGGGCTTCCGCGTGGTTTGTAGCAGACGGGCGATGAGGGCGTCAACCCGGTTGCGGAAGGAGGAGACGTGGCGGTCCTGGGGACGGCCTACCTCCTGGGTCTCTCGGTGGCGGCAGTCCTCGGGCCGATCAATATCCTGGCCATCCGAACCGGCCTGCAACGGGGGTTCCGGGCGGCCTTCCTGGTTGGCCTGGGGGCCACGGTGGCGGATGGCCTGTACGCCCTGCTGGCCGCCCTCGGGGCGGCTGCCCTCGTGGGGAGGGAGGGCGTCCGGATCCTCCTCTGGCTGCTCGGCTCCGGGATGCTCGCCTACCTCGGCGGCTCGGGCCTCCTCCAGAGCCTGCGACGGCCGGTCCTGCTGGAGGGGGAGCCGGCGGCGGGAACCGCCTGGGGAACCTTTCTCGGATCCCTGGCAGCCACCCTCGGCAACCCGATGACGGTAGCGTCCTGGGCAGCGGTCTTTGGCGGGCTGTACGCCGGGATGCTCGAGACGGTGACGGCGGGCCTCGCCCTCCGCCTGGTGGCGGGGGTGGCGGCCGGGACCTTTACCTGGTTCACGGCTCTGGCGGTTGCCCTCCAGGTCGGCCGGCCGCTGGTAACGCCGACGGCCCTGCGGGGGATCTCGCTCGCCTCCAGCGTAACGCTGCTGGGGTTTGCCGCCTGGTTCGCCTGGCAGGCGCTCCGCGGGCTGACGGGCTAGGCCCTCCCCGCACCGCCGGCCCTACCGTGGGTCCAACATATTGCACCTATTGCTCACGCTCGCACTGGGGTGCCGGGCCAACGAATCGCGGCGAGGATTGCAGTCGAGCCGCCGGTGGCGCCGCGCGCGGCCCCCGAGCGGCCGGGCCGCGTGGGACCCCCTCGGCCTCCTGCCGCAATTCGCGGAATTGCGGAAGGGGCTGAGCGGGTGACGCGGGCCGGCCG
>JBOHQK010000210.1:0-2816 GCA_050732195.1 Methylomirabilales bacterium (SeqCode) | reverse complement strand
GTCGTGAGAGGTGTCCAACTCGCGGAAGAGGTGAAGGAGGGATCGTCATGATGACAGCGTTGCGGAGGGCCCTGACCGGGAGCCTGCTGGCCCTGCTGGTCGTGACCGTGGCAGGGTGTGGTCCGGACATGAAGGCCGAGACTGATGCCCTGAAGAAGCAGGTGGCCGACGTGCAGAAGCAGAATGGCGACCTGAAGGGCCAGGTGGAGATGCTCGCGAAGGAAAACGACGGCCTGAAGAAGCAGGTGGCCGAGCTGCAGGCCAAGCTGAAGCCAGCGGCCAAGCCGGCGGCCAAGCCGGCGCCCCCAAAGAAGTAGTCGGGAGGGCGGGGCGGCGGGATCCCCGTCGCCCCGCTCCGGGGCCGTGCGCCGTCTGACGCCGCCGCTCTCCGACGCCGACGTGGCCGGCCTCCAGGCCGGCGACCGGATCCTGCTCTGCGGCCCCCTGCTGGCGGCCCGGGACGCCGCGCACCAACGCTTCGCCGAAGCCCTGGCCCGCGGCGAGGCGTTACCGGTGGAGGTCGCGGGCCAGGTGCTCTACTACGTGGGCCCCACCCCCGCCCGCCCTGGAGAGGTGATCGGGTCTGCCGGGCCCACCACCGCCTCGCGGATGGACCCCTTCACCCCCGCCCTGCTGGCCCTGGGGCTGAAGGGGACCATCGGGAAAGGGGGCCGTTCTCCCGAGGTGGTGGAGGCGATGCGCCGCCACCGGGCGGTCTACTTCGGCGCCGTGGGGGGAGCGGGGGCGCTCCTCTCCCAGCGGATCCGGGCGGTGGAGGTCTTGGCCTACGAGGATCTGGGCCCGGAGGCGGTCCGGCGCCTGGTGGTGGAGGACTTCCCGGTCGTGGTGGTCAATGACATCGAGGGCCGGGATCTCTTTCAGAAAGGAAAGGCCCGGTACCGCCAGGTCCCCGGTTAACCGCGGACCGGCGGTCGCCGGCCGAGGCTGCGGGGGGGTGAGGGGCGATGCTTGAGCATGATGTGCTGGTGATCGGAGGAGGCGGCGCCGGGCTGCGCGCGGCCATCGCTGCGGCGGAGGAGTCGAACCGGCTCTCCATCGCGGTGCTGTCCAAGGTGTATCCCATGCGCAGCCACACGGTCTCCGCCGAGGGCGGGACCGCGGCGGTCATGCGGGAGAACGACCACCTCGACTTCCACGCCAAGGACACGATCTTCGGGGGCGATTTCCTCTCCGACCAGGACGCCGTGGAGGCGTTCGTGCAGGAGGCCCCGGCGGAAGTGATTCAGCTCGAGCACTGGGGCTGCCCGTGGAGCCGGGACCCCGACGGCCGCGTCAGCGTCCGCCCCTTCGGGGGCATGACCGTGAACCGGACGCTCTACGCCGCTGACAAGACCGGCTTCCACATGCTCCATGCGCTCTTCCAGACCTCGCTCAAGTACGAGAAGATCGTGCGCTACGACGAGTGGTTCGCGACCTCGCTGCTGGTCGAGGACGGGAAGGCGTGCGGCGTGGCCGCGCTCAACCTCCACGACGGCCAGGTGCAGGCCATCACGGCCAAGGCGGTCATCCTCTGCACCGGCGGCGGCGGGCGCATCTTTCCGTTTACCACCAACGCCGCCATCAAGACGGGGGACGGGATGGCGCTGGCCTACCACGCCGGGGTTCCCCTGAAGGACATGGAGTTCGTCCAGTACCATCCGACGGGGCTCCCCGGCACCGGCATCCTCATCACCGAGGCCTCCCGGAGCGAGGGCGGCCATCTGAAGAACAAGGATGGCTACCGCTATCTTCAAGATTATGGGCTCGGTCCCCCGACGGAGAAGCCGGTGCACCGCAAGATGGAACTGGGCCCGCGCGATATCCTCTCGCGCTGCCACATCCAGGAGTATCAGAAGGGGCGGACCTTCGAGGGGCCCTACGGCCACTACGTCCACCTGGATCTCCGGCACCTCGGGGAGAAGGTGATCGACAAGCAGTTGCCCTTCGTGCGGGAGCTGACGCGGAACTACGTGGGGATCGACCCGGTCTCCGAGCCCATCCCCGTCCGCCCGGTGGTACACTACATGATGGGCGGGATCTCCACCGACATCCACGGCCGGACGTCGCTCGACGGCCTCTACGCCGCCGGGGAAGTGGCGTGCGTCTCCATCAACGGCGCGAACCGACTGGGCTCGAACTCGCTCACCGAGCTGCTCGTCTTCGGCGCGCGGGCCGGTCGGGCCGCGGCCCGGTACTCGCTGGAGCGGCCGGCCCTTCCGTCGAATCCGCTCGCCCAGTTGGCCAGCGACGAGCGGAGGCGCCTGGATGCGCGATTCCTCCGGGCAGACGGGCGGGAGAAGATCGCCGACATCCGGGAGGAGATGCAGAAAGCCATGGAGAACGGCGTGGGCATCTACCGGAGCAGGGCGACGATGGAGGAGACCTGCAAGACCCTGCGCGGGCTCCGCGCCCGCTTCGCCCACATCGGCCTCGCGGACCGCGACGCGGTCTTCAACACCGAGCTGATCGCGGCGCTGGAGCTTGACTGCATGCTGGACGTGGCAGAGGCGGTCGCCCACTCGGCGCTCGCACGCGAGGAGTCCCGTGGGGCGCACACCCGCACCGATTTTCCCAAACGCGACGACGCGCAGTTCCTCCAGCATTCGCTTGCCACCCATACGCCGGAGGGCCCGCGAATCACCTACGCGCCGGTCACGATCACCCGCTGGCCCCCCGAGGAACGCAAGTATTAAGAGGGTGGCGCGCCCCGGGCCGGGGCCGGCGTCGCAGGCGCGCGGGTGCGCGCTCGAAGTGACCTATGAGGGAGGACTGATGACCGAGGAGACCATTACGCTGGAAGTGACCCGCTACCGTCC
>JBOHQK010000209.1:0-12036 GCA_050732195.1 Methylomirabilales bacterium (SeqCode) | reverse complement strand
GGGCCTTCTACCAGCGCCTGCGGGCGGTCGGGAAGCTCCCGAAGGTCGCGCTCACCGCGTGTATGCGGAAGCTGCTCACGATCCTGAATGCGATGCTCAAGCAGCAGACCCGATGGAACCCGAGCTACGCGCACGGGGCGTGAGAAATCTCTTGACAGCCAAGACAGTCGCTCACTTTGTTCTCGGTCGTCGGCGGTCCGGAGCGTACCAGAGCGTACGCCTCCGGCCGCCTCCTCCCTCGGGCCTCGTGATGCTCGCCATTTGGCCCGGCACCCCAGCCGTTGCGTGGGCATTGTCTCCAATTCGTTGGAGTCTCACCAATCCCGCGCGAACAGGCAGGCCGTGCGGATGGCCGAGTCACCCTGCGCGTCATGCTGGCGGCGCGTGGTGTGGGGCGGCGATTGCCGTCTCCAGGGTTTGCGAACTTATGAAGCGCGTTTTGTTACGGTGGATGGCTGCGAACCCCCTTGAAAATTTTGGCGACATGCTCCATGATTCATATCCGTTCCTTCTCGCCTTCAACGCCACCTGGACCAAGGGCCTCACGGAGCGGTCCGGGAGCTGCTCCGCAAGGTGGGACGTCTTCTTGGCAAACCTCAAGAGCAGGGTGGAACAGGGCATCACGAGGGGAGTGGTCGGTTTCACTGGTGGATTGCTCGAGGTGACCATCGCCGCGCGGGGCTCGGCCGCGGTGGGTTCGAGCTCAGAGAGCTGAGGAGGTCTTCGTGTACCGGCACATCTACGTCCCGGTGGACAACTCCGAGCATTCCAATGCCGCCATCGACGTTGCCGTCGCCCTGGGGAAGGCATTCGGGGCCGATCTCGTGGGCAGTCATGTGTACGCGGCCAAGATGCACGACTACCGGTTCCGCCAAATGGAGTACACGCTGCCGCCGGAGTACCAGGACGAGCAGGAGATGGAGAAGCAGCGGAGGATCCACGACTCCCTGATCACCATGGGACTGCAGCTCATCTCAGACTCCTACCTGGAGGTGATGACCCAGAAAGCGCGGGCCGCGGGGCTCACTTGCAGAAAGGTGATGATCGACGGCAAGAACTACGCCGAGCTGGCTCGGGACATCCAGAAGTCGGACTACGACCTGGTGGTGATCGGGGCCCTGGGGATGGGGGCGGTGAAGGAAAGCAGCCTGGGGAGCGTCTGCGAGCGGACGGTCCGCCGGATCCAGACGGACACCCTCGTGGTGAAGACCGTCATGCCGCCCGACGCGGTCCCCGATGCGGCGATTGTGGTGGGCATCGACGGGAGCCTGCAGTCCTACGCCGGCCTGCAGGCGGCCATTGCGCTGGGGAAGGCGTTCCACCGCCGGGTGGAGGCGGTGGGGGTGTACGACCCCGTCCTGCACTACACGGTGTTCCACAGCCTCGCCGACGTCTTGACGGAGAAGGCGGCCAAGGTCTTCAGGTTCAAGGAGCAGGAGCAGCTCCACGAGGAGGTCATCGACACCGGCCTGGCCAAGATCTATCAGTCGCACCTGGAGGTCGCCCGGGAGGTGGCCCGCGACCAGGGGGTGGACCTGAAGATCACCCTGCTGGACGGGAAGGCGTTCGAGCGGATCCTCCGGTACGTCCGCCAGACGGAAGCCTGGATGCTGGTCCTGGGCCGGATCGGCGTCCATAGCGACGAGGGGATGGACATCGGCTCCAACACCGAGAACCTGCTGCGGCTGGCCCCCTGCCACGTCCTGATCACCAGCCGGAAGTTCTATCCCCCCATGGACGTGAAGGCGGAGGCCAGCATCGCCTGGACGCCGGAGGCGGAGCAACGGATGGAGAAGGTGCCGGGCTTCGTGAAGGCCATTGCCAGGACGGCGGTCCTCCGCTTCGCGCTGGAGCGGGGACACTCGGTGATCACCAACTCCGTGATCGAGCAGGTGATGGACATCTTCATGCCCAGCCGGACCGCGGCGAAGGCGCAGGCGCTGGCCTTCGAGCTGGCGGTGGAGAACATCCGGGCTTCAGACATCCCAGCATACATCTGCCGGGTCTGCGGGCACACGGTGCGGGGCGTGCAGCCGGCGGTCTGCGTGGTCTGCGCCGCGGACGCGGCGAAGTTCGAGAAGCTGGACAAGGCGACGGTGGAGGCCCTAGCGGCCTCAGAGGGGGCGATCCGGGAGGAGGAGACCTTCGACGGGCTCAAGCTCCGCTGGACGGAGGAGGCGAACCGGGTCCTGCGGATGGCTCCTTCGGGGTACATGCGCCGCCGCGCCAAGGCCCGGATCGAGAAGGCGGCACGGGTGCAGCAGGTGGAGGCGATCAGCAAGGAACTGGCGTGGCCGATCGTGGCGGAGATCGTTGAGGATCAGCGGGTGATGCAGGACCGGGACGCCCTGACGCCGGAGCAGCACATGCTCCGCGCCACCCGCGCCACGGGCAGGACCGACGATCTCTTCACCTGGACGGAGGAGGCGGTGGCTCGCCTCCATCGGGTCCCCGAGGGGTACATGCGGGACATGACCAAAAAGCGGGTGGAGGAGGCCGCCGCGGAACGGGCGACTCGGGAGATCACGCTGGAGATCGTGGAGGCCGGAATTGAAGCCGGGAAAAAGATGATGGCCGAGCTGATTGAAGCGTACAACAAGACCGGGAAGACCCCCGGACGGTAAGGGTCAGTGATGACCGCATTCACCCCGTACACCATCTCCTGGAATCTGACCCAGCGCTGCAACCAGCGATGCGCCCACTGCTACCTGAGCGCCTTCCCGGGGGCGAGTGCGGCGGGGGAGCTGACCACGGAGGAATGCTTCCGGGTGATGGACGAGATCGCCGGGGTGAACCCGGACGTGGTGCTGATCCTGACGGGGGGCGAGCCCTTCCTGCGGACGGACCTCTTCGACCTGGGGGGGTACGCGGCGGATAAGGGATTCACCGTTGTCCTCGGGACCAACGGGTTTCTGCTCAAGGGGGAGCAAGCCAAGGCGATGCGGCGACACGGAATCCAGGGGGCGAGCATCAGCCTCGACTCCACGGACCCTGCCCGCCACGATACATTCCGCCGACTGCCGGGGGCGTGGCGGGGCGCGGTCCGGGCCGCCGAGGTCCTGTGCGCCGAAGGCCTCCCCTTTTCCCTCCACATGAGCGTGACGGACTGGAACGTGGAGGAGATTCCAGGGATGATCGACCTGGCCCGCGCCTTGGGGGCACGGGTCCTGAACCTCTTCTTCCTGGTGCGAACGGGGCGGGGGGAGGGGCTCACCGACATCACGCCCGAGCAGTACGAGCGGATCCTGACCTCCCTCGCCCGGGCACAGGGGGTCGGCCCGGCCGAGGGGGGCGCCGATGATCCGTGGGCTCTTGCCCTGGCCCGGGCGGGGGACATGCTGATCCGGGCGAAATGCGCCCCATTCTTCCGACGGATCCTGTACGGGCTGGACCCGGCTTCACCGCTGCTCCGGAACTTCGCTGAGGGAAGCTGCCCGGCGGGGCGACACTACTGCCGGATCATGCCGGACGGAGACGTGACCGCGTGTCCCTACATGCCGTTGGTGGCGGGGAACCTGCGGCAAGTCCCGTTCGGCGCCCTTTGGCGGGACGCGGCCCTCTTCAACGACTTGCGCGGTGGGCGCCTGGGGGGCCGGTGCGGTGCCTGCGAGTTCTCCGGGGTGTGTGGCGGGTGTCGGTGCCGCGCCTACGCCACCTACGGTGACTACCTGGCGGAGGACCCGGCCTGCACCTATCAACCAGGGGCCTACGGCGGTCGAGTGATCGAGCTCCCAGCGGAACAGACCTTCGGGATCGCGGCGGAGCCGACGCTTCCCTGGACCGCCGAAGCGCAGGCGCGGCTCAAGCTGGTCCCCGGTTTCGCCCGGGGGATGGTCATCAAGGGCGTGGAACGCTATGCCCGCGACCGCGGGATCGGCGTCGTCACCGCAGAGCTGATGCAGGAGGTGCGGCAGCGGATGGCCGCCCGCACTGCGCTGTTCACCCGCCGATGAGGCGACCCGATGGCGGCGCGAGAGGAGAAATTCCGGCACGCGGCCTGGGGCTACGGGGTCTACGGCGTGATGTACCTCGGGGGGGCGCTGTACCTAGCCGCCACGGGTGCCAGCCCGCGCGCTCTCAGGGCCGGGGCGTGGGTCTGGTTCGCGCTGGGCAGCATCATCGTCGTCCTCTTCCCCTGGTTGCTGTGGCGGGGGTTCACGTGGTTCGCGCGCCTGTTGGCCCTCCTCATGGCCTACCGGGCCTGGGAGGTACTGCAGGTCGCGCTCACCCCCCGGATCGAGGCGGTGGTGCTGCCCTGGGGTGGTTCAATCCCCATGGCCTATGGGGCGGCGGCGTTCTTCCTGGTGACCGTCGGCGCCGCGGCCCTGGTGGCGCGGGCGGCCTGGGACCTGTGAGTCGGATGGGAGACGCGCCATGCTGTGGGCGGCATGGGGAGCGAGGAGAGGGGCGGGCGACCGCCCAGCGCGCCAGGTTCTGGAGTAGGCATTCCGCATTGGGGGGACGGTGAAGAAGTACAGGGATCTCGCCGGAGATGCCGGTTCGGAGGTAGCGCGCCAACTCCTGGACCAGACTGCCCGGCTCCAGGCCCGGATGGCCACGGTCCGGCACAAGGTGGCGATCCTCAGCGGGAAGGGTGGGGTCGGCAAGAGCGCTCTCACCAGCAATCTCGCCGCGGCCCTGGCGGGGGAGGGCGCACGGGTGGGGGTCCTCGACGCGGATCTGAACGGCCCATCCCTGGCGAAGATGCTGGGGGTGCGGGGCGCTGCTCTCCGGATGGGTCCGGCAGGCGTCGAACCGCCCGAGGGGCCCCTGGGGATCAAGGTGTTGTCCATGGACCTCCTCCTCCCCCGGGACGGGACGCCGGTCAGGTGGGATGCCCCCACCGAGCGGGAGAGCTACGTCTGGCGGGGGACCGTCGAGGCCGCGGCCCTCCGCGAGTTCCTGAGCGACACGGCGTGGGGCGCGCTCGATTTCCTACTGCTTGACCTCCCCCCGGGGACGGACCGCGTCTCGACCCTCGCCAGCCTGCTGCCCGAGGTGGGCGCGGCGGTCGTGGTGACCATTCCGACGGAGGTCTCGCACCTCACCGTGAAGAGATCCATCAGCATGGCGAAGGAGCTCTGGGGGGGCTCGGCGCTGGGCCTGGTCGAGAACATGGCCGCCTACGTCTGCGCGCGTTGCGGCGAAGAGGGCCCGCTGTTCCGCGGGCCGGACTCGGCGGCCATGGCGCGGGAGCTGGGGGTTGCCTTCCTGGGGCGCGTCCCGTTCGAGCCTCGTCTGGCGGAGGCTGCGGATCGCGGGGTGCCGTATGTGATGGGCGAGCCCGAGACGCCCGCCGCCGCCGCCCTCCGGGCCGTGACGGCGGCGCTCCGGGCCCTGGTGGAGCGGCGGGCGGCTCGCCCGGCCGCCGGCGGGAGCGTAGTGGGATGAAACTCCTCTGCGGCCGGTGCGATGCGGCGATGAGGCTGGAACGGGTGGAGGGGCCGGAGCAGGGATCCCTCACCGTCACGTTCGCGTGTGCAGCGTGCGGGAACCGGGTTGCCCTGCTTACCAATCCCTGGGAAACTCAGCTCGTCCGGGCCCTGGACGTGAAGATCGGCGGCCGGACCGATCCGGCTGAGCCCATGGGGTTCGTCAGGGCCATGCTGCGTCCCCGGCCGGAGGGCGGCCTGGAGGGAGCCGGGGACGCGGCGCCCGCAGCCGAGGCGGACCCCGCCCCCCGGTGCCCCTTCTCTGCCATGGCCAACCTCGCGGCCGAGAGGCCTCCCCTCACCTGGGACCCGGCGGCGGAGCGGCGCCTCGAGCGCGTCCCCGACTTCATCCGGCCGATGGCCCGCCAGGGCATCGAGCGGTTTGCGGCCGAGCGCGGGTACCTGCGCATCACCGAGGACGTGATGGACGAGGTGCGAGGCGAGCTCGGCCTGTAGGCCCGAACCCGCTCCGGTCACTCCCAATGTGCGCTGGTCCAAGGGCCCCTGACCATTCACCCCGGGTAGGAGAGGCCGGGATCTGGCGGCTCGGCCGGCCGGCCGGGAAGGCCCATCCCCACGGGCACGGGCCATCGAGCCGGCGTGGGCAGGCGCTCTTTCTCTTCGCCGGTGTCCTCTTGCTGGCTGCCAGCGCAGCCTGGGGCCAGGCTCCGCCCGTCGAGCCGTCGCCTGCCTATCGGAGCTTTCCCCTGATCGGCAGCCGCCTGGCGGTCTGGGGCGCCGCCCAGATCCACCTGAACTTCGCGGCCTTTATCTTGGGCGTCCCCATCTTCGCCGTCATCATTGAGATCGTGGGGTGGCGGACGGGAGACCAGAAATACGATTGGCTCGCCCACCAGTTCGTCAAGCTCACCTTCGCCGCCTTCTCCACCACTGCGCTTTTGGGCGCCGCGCTCCTCTTCCTCCTGATCGGCTACTATCCGAAGGTCTGGAACTACATGACAGGGATCTTCTTCCCGACCTACTGGGTCTACGTCCTCCTCTTCTTTCTGGAGACCTTCACGGTCTACCTTTGGTACTACGGGTGGGAGTGGCTCTCCGGCTCCAAGAAGTGGATCCACGTGACGCTGGGAGTGCTCTCGAACCTCTTCGGGACCGCCATCCTGATGGTTTCCAACTCCTGGGTCACCTTCATGGTCTCCCCTGGCGGCGTTGACGAGGCGGGAAATTTACAAAGCCTCTGGGGGGCCATCAACAACTTCACGTGGATCCCGATCAACGTTCACCGCCTCATCGGCAACGTCGTTTTTGGCGGCACGATCGCCGCCGCCTACGCTGCCGTCCGGTTCCTCTCCGCCAAGACCGACGAGGAGCGGGCGCGCTACGATTGGATGGGGTACGTCAGCAACTTCGTGGCCATCTCCGCGTTCATCGTGCTCCCCTTCGCCGGCTACTGGCTCGGGCGCGAGATCTACGCCTTCAACCAGACCATGGGGATCACCATGATGGGGGGCTTCATGTCCTGGCTCTGGATCATCCAGGCCATCCTGATCGGCGTCCTCTTCATCGGCTCCAACTACTACCTCTGGCTCGGCATGGAGCGCATCCCCGGCTCCGAGCGCTACCGGAAGTACGTCCCGTACCTCATCATGGTCCTCGCTGCGGGCTTCATGGTCTGGGCGACCCCCCGGAGCCTGGTGGTCACGCTTGAGGAGGCCAGGGCCATGGGGGGCGCCCACCACCCGGTGCTGGGCGTCCTGGGTGTCATGTCGGCGAAGAACACCGCCGTGAACCTCATGATCCTCACCACGTTTCTCTCGTTTCTCCTCTACCGGCGGGCCAACAAAGTCTCGCTGAAGCCGTGGGCCAAGACCGGCATGGCCATCCAGTGGGCGGTCTTTGGGATCGCCGCCGCCATCGTCACCTTCTACGGCGTCTACGGCTACTTCGTGGAGTCTATCATCAGGATCGGCTTCTCGGTCTATCAGGTGCTGGCGGTCCTGGGGGCCATCATGGTCGTCTTGGCCATTGACATCCCCATGTTCCGGGGGGCCAAGGCGACAGGCCAGATCCGCTGGGGGACCATCGCGCCCCGCTCTCAGTACGTCCTGATCCTCCTGGCCGTGACGTTCACCTGGCTCATGGGGCTCATGGGGTTCGCCCGGTCGGGCATCCGCCAGCACTGGCACGTCTACGGCGTCCTACGCGACACCTCTCCAGAGGCGGTCACGCCGGCCCTCGGCTACGCGGCCAACATGATCACCGTGGTCACCATTATCTTTTTCGCCCTCGTGACGTTCATCTTCTGGCTGGGGAGCCTCGGCGAGAAGGGGAGGTCCGAGGCCCACGGCCACGCCGCCCCGGCCATCGCCGGTGGTTCGGGCGACAAAGCATAGATGCGCGTTCCCGTCCCCCTGAAGGTCGGAGCGTTCGCCCTGGCGGTCATGGGCACCTACACCTACTACGCCAACTCCATCCCCCAGATCCGGTCTGAGCCGCCTCAGGAGCTCTCCCTGGAGGGGGAGAAGGTGACCCCGGAGCAACTCGTCAGGGCTGGTGAGGAGATCTACAAGGGGAAGGGGGCCTGCGAGGTCTGCCACAGAATCGGTCAGCAGGGCACCCGCGCCCCCGATCTTGCGGGGATCGGCGCCACCGCGGCGAAACGGAAGCCCGGGATGACCGCCAAGACCTACCTGATCGAGTCGCTGCTGAACCCGGCGGCCTTCCTCGTTGAGGGGTACCCCGCGATCATGCCGAAAGTGGACAAGCCGCCCATCGGTCTCAACCGCTCAGAGCTCTGGGCGTTGATGGCTTACCTGGAGTCGTTGGGCGGGACCGTGACGGTCAAGCTTGACGACATCCCCAAGACCGCGGGGACGCCTGCGGGTGGAGGGGCGGGGGTGGCGGTCGAGATGAAGCTCCCCGGCGATCCCAAGGCCGGCCAGGCAGTCTTCATGGGCAAGGGCGGCTGCATTGCCTGCCACAAGGCGGGCTCCATCGGTGCCTCCCCTGTGGGGCCTGACCTCTCCCAGATTGCCCAGATCCAGACCCCTGAGTACATCATGGCCAAGATCCTGAAGCCCGGCGCCATGGGCACCGTATCCGGGTACCCCCCCAACGTGATGCCGCCGACCTACGGCCAGACCCTCACCGCCGGAGAGTACGTGGACCTGGTCTCGTTCCTTCTGACGCTGAAGGGCGGCTCCGCATCCGCCGCGGCGAAGCAATAACAATGCTTCGCTCGAAGTTCTTCCAAGCCGTGCTGGTCCTCGGTATCGCCTTTGCCTTTTTCCGATATGGCATTCGCCCGCCGGCCCCATGGAGTGTGGTCGCACTCTACATGGTGATCACCTTCCTCGCGGTCCTGGTCTACGTCTCCTCGGACTCCGACTCCTGGAAGGCCTTCGTCCGCCCCATCCAATCAACGCTCGTGGACGACGCCAAGCGCCCGGTCCGGCTGCTTTTCCTGGTCCTCTTGCCGCCGCTTTTCGGCTACTACGCCTACACCCAGGCCGCGGCCAAGGCGGAGGCCCCCCCAGAGCTTCGCGCGGTCCACCCGGCCCCCCCCGCCTCCATCTCCTTCCGGGGGAGGACCATCGAGCTCCAGGGGCTGGAGAACCCCTTGAGGAAAGGCGGGGCCAACATCCAGATGTACGTGCGCGAGGGGGAAGAGATTTACATCAAGAACTGTATCTACTGCCACGGGGACAACCTGGACGGGGCGGGCCACTTCGCCCATGCCTTCAACCCGCTTCCCGCCAACTTCACCGACCCCGGCACCATCGCCATGCTGGCAGAGTCGTTCCTGTTCTGGCGCATTGCCAAGGGCGGGCCGGGGTTGCCGAAGGAGTCCGCCCCGTGGAATTCGGTCATGCCCGCGTGGGAGGACCGGCTCACGGAGGAGGAGATCTGGAAGGTCATCATCTACCTCTACGACGCCACCGGCTTCCAGCCCCGCCGATGGGAGGGACAGGCCTCGGTCACGCCCTCCCCCTGGAAGGGCGAGGGCCAGGGTGCGGGTCCGGCGGTCCGGGCACCATGGCCTCCCCTCACCCTCTTCTCCCCGAGAGGGGAGCAGGGACTATGGAGCCCGGCGCGGGCGGAGGCAGAGCAGGCCGACGACGCCGACGCCGGGAAGGCCGTCTACGAGAGAAAGTGCGCCCACTGCCACGGGTCCAAGGGGGACGGCAACGGGCCCGGCGCGGCCAACCTGGACCCCAAGCCCCGGGACTTCACCAAAGGGAGATACAAGATCCGCACAACTCCCTCCGGCCAACCTCCCTCGAATCAGGACCTCTTCCGGGTGATCACCGAAGGGATGCCAGGGACCTCCATGCCCCCGTGGCAGGTGCTCCCCGAGAAGGACCGGTGGAGGCTGGTGGCGTACCTGAAGACCTTCGCACCAGACACCCTCAGGGAAGCCCCGAAACCGGTGGCGCTCCCCAGGGAGGTGCCCATCTCCACGGAATCCGTCGCCCGGGGGAAGGAGATGTTCGAGGCCATCGAGTGCTACAAGTGCCACGGCACGGCAGGGCGGGGCGATGGGCCGTCGGCTTCCGAGCTCAAGGACGATTGGGGACACCCGGTGCGGCCGGCGAACCTGACCAAGCCCTGGAACTTCCGCGGCGGCACCACCACAAAGGAGATCGCCACCCGCCTGGCCACCGGCCTCACGGGCAGCCCGATGCCGGCCTTCCTGGACGGCGTGGAAAAGCCCGAGGACATCTGGCACCTGGCGAACTATGTCAAGTCTCTGGGGCCAGACAGGCCCAACTTCGCCACGCTCCTGACCGTCAAGTTCGTCCAGGGGGAGATCCCGGAGGATCCCACGGCGCCGTTCTGGAGCCAAGAGACACCGGCCAATTTCCCGCTGGCCGGCCAGGTGATCGTGGACCCTCGCAACTTCAACCCGTCCATCGACATGATCGCGGTGCGGGCGGTCTATTCGGAGACCGAGATCGCCTTCCACCTGACCTGGGATGATCCCACCGACTCCAGGCCGGACGTCGGGGGGAAGGCGTCGGCCGACCAGGTGGCCCTTCAGTTCCCGGCCAGAATCTCGGAGGGGACCGAGCGTGCCTACGTGCTCATGGGGGACGGTGCCAATCCCGTCTACCTCCTGCGCTGGACCTCGGGCGCCGGGGTGGGGGAGGCGAACGCCAGTGGCCTTGGCGCAATCACTCCCCTGAAGAACGAGGACGCCCAGGCGAAGGGCCGGGCGGTGCACCAGGATGGCCGCTACCGCCTGGTCATGAAACGGCCCCGGGCGGCGCCCAAGCGAGGCGGCACCCCGCCCTTCCCCGTCGGGACGTTCATCCCCGTGGCCTTCCAGGCGTGGGATGGGGACAACGGAGAGGTCGGGAGCAAGTTCTCGATGTCCTCGTGGTACTACCTGCGCCTGGAGCCGCCCCCCTCCATAGCGCGCTGGATCTATCCGCCCCTGGTGGCCACTGCCGTCCTTGGATTTGAGCTGTGGGGGGTTTGGTGGGCCAGGCGTCGGGTGCGGGGTTGACCGGGTCCAGGGATGGCCGTGCTCCGGGCATCGGCACGCGGCCGTCCATGGCCCAAGGAGGAAGAGGCATGCCCGTGACCTGCCGGTGGATTGTGTGTTGGGTCGTCGTGGTCGTCCAGCTCCCGGCGGTGGCGTGGGGCGCCGGGGATGCGGCGAAGGGGAAGGCGATGTATGAGCAGTTCTGCGCGGCGTGCCACGGCACGAGCGGGAAGGGGGATGGGCTGGCGGCGGCCGCCCTGAATCCCAGGCCCCGCGACCACACCGACGCGAAGTACATGGCCACCCTGAAGGACCAGGACATCTTTAAGGTTACGAAGGAGGGCGGCGCCGCCGTGGGGAAGTCGCCCCTCATGCCGCCCTGGGGCGGACAGTTCACTGATCAGCAGATCCAGGACCTGGTTGCCTACATCCGGATTCTGGCCCGTCGCCGATAGTGAGGCGGCGCCCGATCCTCGGAAGGCCGGCCTGCGGGATGTGCTCTCGGGCGACCACGTTCGACCTCGTGCTCCAGCGGCCCCCGACGGTGGCACCCGCATGGCCGTGAACCCCTTTATCTTCTTGACACCTGCACGGGGCTTTTTTCCCATACCGACTACTGCTTCGAAGGGAGGTGAAGGTGATGACCTGGGAAACCCCGGCGTTCCTCGAGATCAAGATGGACGCGGAAATCAACGCGTACCAGGAAGACTTCGGCGGGGACGAGTCCGCGTAATTTTAATTCATCCACAACGCCCGCGAGGGAGCAGAATTCGCAGCCCTTCTTTTTGGGGTAGCCAAGAGGAAGGGCTGCGCTGTTTTTGACGTCAGCAATGCGGATTCGTGTCTTGGGGTCGGCAGCGGGCGGTGGGTTCCCTCAGTGGAACTGCGGCTGTCCGAACTGTCGAGGCGCAAGGCAAGGGGGGCTCCAGGCAACGCCGCGTACCCAGGACTCGCTCGCAGTGAGCGAGGACGGGGACGCATGGTTTCTCCTCAACGCCTCTCCCGAGATCCGGCAGCAGATCGAGAGATTCTCCCCGCTTCATCCGCGAGGTCCCCGTGACTCGCCGGTCCGGGCGATCCTCTTGACCAATGGCGACCTTGACCACTGCCTCGGCCTGTTTTCGCTCAGGGAGTCCCACCCCCTCGTGATCTACG
>JBOHQK010000208.1:0-4783 GCA_050732195.1 Methylomirabilales bacterium (SeqCode) | reverse complement strand
GGTCTTCGTCCGCACCGCGGAGCCCCTGGCCGTCAACAGGGTCCTGGCCCTCCGGTTCCGGCTGCCCGGCCTCGCAGAGGAATTCCGGGTTCGAGGAAAGGTAGTCTGGAGCAACCCTCGCTCGGGGCGGTCCTACCCCCAGGGGATGGGCATCCACTTCCTGGAGCTGCCGCCGGATCTGGGGAAGCGGATCGCGGCCTTCGTTGCGGACATGCGGAGAGGCCTGGAACGCCTCTCGGACCTGTTCGGCCGGCCCCTCGGAGAGGCCGACAGGCAGGGGGGCCTAGCGTAGCGCCTCCTGTTCGCTGTGGCACGTGCCGCGCGTCTGCTGGAGCCTCGCCAGGACCTGGGTCATCTCGTCCCCCCGAAGATCGAGTACGCCCCGCGCCCGCTGACCGTGCCGCCCCGCTCGGCGCCTCGCGCCGATTCCCCGCCGTCATCATCGCGGACTCCTCGGGCTAGGTGGGCTTGCAGCAGCGTAAGCGCGATGGAGGGCGGAAGCCCCGGGGTCCGCATCGCTGGACTCCTCCTGCGCGAGGGCGCGGCCGGTATACCCGGGGAGCCGCGGCCGCTGGAAGGGGTCCTACGGGGATGGGGCGGCGCGCCGGTGGGCCTTGAGCAGCGCCTCCATCGCGGCCTGGCCGGCCTGGGGGTTGACGAAGACGATGCCGTGCGCGGTCAGCCCGGCCGCGTCCGGCTCGGCCTCTACCCAGGCGACCCGGCCGTTGACCTCGAGGAGGCCCGAACTCTGCGGGACGAGAAGGACCAGTTCCTCCCCCTCGGCCAACACCCGGGGGAGGAGGAGGCAGACGCCCCCCGGGCCCGCGTTGTGGGCCACGCCCTCGAGCGGCCCCGCCACCGTCTGGCAGGAGAGGGGAACGGCCACGGCCAGGCGCGCGGCGCGCTCGTGCGGTCCGCGCGCCTGCTCGAAGAGGAGGAGCTCCCAGGCCAGGCGATCCTTCGGTGTCTCCGGGGTCACCGCCATCCCGTGGGCGAACGGAGCCGACGGACCCCCCCGGCTCCAGACGACGTGGCCGGAAAGCCGGATGGTGTCCTCCGGCGTCCGGACGGCCACTTCCAGGAGGCTCCCCCAATCCAGGCATACCGGGAGGTGAAGGCAGAGGCCGCCCTCGCTCACATCGCTGGTCTCGCCGACCTGGGCCGGGGCGGGGGCCGCGCCAGCCTCTCTCTTCGGCCGCCAGGCGACCCGGAGGACCAGGGGGAAACGCTGCGGCTTTGGCGTCTCGGGCCGGCTGGGCATCAGGGGGGCCGCCTCCCGCGCGCTCGATCTCGGTGCCAATGCGTCCCCGGAACGGTAGCCCGCCCGGCGCCCGCCGTCAAGCCATGCATGTGAGAGACAGGCGGAGCCGCCCTTGACAGGGTTGCTCGACCTCCCTATAAGCGATCCAGTGGGGGTCCCGATGGGCGTCGAGGCGGCAGCAGCCTTCGAGCACGTGATCCGGCAGGCTGAGACCGAGGGACTCCAGCGCTTTCTGGCGGTCCTGGACGACTGGGCGCCGGTCGAGGTCAGCGACGCGGAAGGTCGAGGCATGACCCCGGGGAAGCGCCTCATCCTCCGGGGAGCCTGGGACGCGGGGGAAAATGCGCGGTGCCCCCTCGGGTGGCTCGGCTACCAGGGGAGTACCCGGTATCCTGCCGCCGGGACCGGCGCCGCGGTCAATGCCTTCACCGCCCTCTGGGACGCGGAAGGCGAGCGTGCCATCAATCGCGAGGGAATGCGGGAGGCCATCGCCGCCGAACTGGCCCGCCGCCTCGGGTGACCGCCCAGGGCACCACACGGAGGGTGGTCGGAGAACGGAGTGAGGCGAAGGGAGTTGGCCCGGAACGAGTGTGCGGAGGGAACGCCGCCCCCCAGAGCGCTGCCAAGGGGGCGCGGCGCGCCTGCCTGCTCTAGCCCGGGCGGAACATCGACCCGAAGACCCGCCGGATCAGGAAGGCCCGCTGCCGCATCTCCTTGAGCTCCTCCATCTTCCGTAAGAGCTCCTTCTCCATCTCCTGGGTCTCCTGATCGAAGGCGTCGAGATGACCTTCTCCCTCCTGGCGGATCTGCTCCCGCAGTTGGTTGATCCGGTTCTGCTGCTCTTGAATCGGCAGCCTCCGCTCATCCAGGATCGTCTGGAGCTCCTGCCGGAATTTGTCCATCAGGTTTAGGGGGGCTACCGTCATCTGCTCGAGTCGCTCCATTTCCCCTCCCCTCCCTTCCCCTTCTTCGCCGCTTCCTTTCCCTCCCACCAACCGGGGCCGAGCCCTCTCCCTTCCGTTCCACCGAGAGTCGGTCCCGACAGACACCCTCCCCCGGGGGTCCGGTGTGGCCGCCGGCGCTCCTCTTTTCGCCTCCCCCGTGCCGCGTCCGGGATAGGGGGGAGTTGAACCGGGCTCTTCCCCCCCGTTTGGACCCTGGTAATTTGGTGCCCGTTTTCGCGCTGGCTCGGATGGACGTTAGGGGACTCCGTCAATCGCGCCTTCGACGATGGCTCCGAGGACTGCTGGCGGAGGCGTGTGGGGGTCGAACCCACCGCGGGCGTATTAGGCCCGCCGCTGGTTTTGAAGACCAGGAGGGCCACCGGGCCCAATCCGCCTCCGGAGGGCGCCGCGGGCGCGGCCGGATGGCCACGGGGAGGATAGTATAGCGGAACCCTCGGGGGGTGTCCACGCCGGGGCAGGAGGAGGCGGAGGCGCCGCGACCCTCAGCGCGCCCGCCGCCGCTCGTGCTCCTCGCGTTCGATGTCCTTGGGCTCGTAGTAGGAAGGGGCTTCGTACCGGAAGAAGTACTCGACGATCTGGTTCACGGCGACAGCGATGCCCACGGCGGCGAGCAGCCCGAGGAGCCAGAGCTGCCAGGGCTTCCAGGGCCGCCGCCCCAGGAGCAGGGCCCGCCGCCTCCGCCGCCGCCACGAGGCGAAGGGCCCCATCCCTCACTCGGCGGGGGCGGCCCCGGTCTGGCGGAGGTACTCGGCAATGAGGGCTCGGACCAGGAAGAGGTCCAGGCGGCACGCCCCCTCGCCGGCCGGCGGGACAAAGCGAAGGCCGTGCCGGATGAGGCCCCTCCCCTCGGGAAGGGGCGCCCCGTCCGTCCAGGCGACCGTCGAGGGTACTGTGAGCGGGGTCTGGGCCGTGGCGAGGGTCACCTCCACCTCCTGCGCCAGCTCCAGGGGAGCTGGGAGCCAGACCAGCATTCCGCCGTCGCTGACGTTCCCCAGCCGCCCCGCCAGGACAACGCCCGGGATGCCCCGGAGCCGGCAGGTGATGGGGAGGTCAATGGCGAGCCGGACGAAGCGGCGGGGGGTTGGCCCCCCCTGTTGGGCCAGGAAGGCCTCCCAGACCTCCGCGTAGGCCGGCTCCATCCCGGTGAAGGCGAGCCCGCAGCGGACCCCCTCGGCGGTCGGGTGTACCCAGGCGACCCGCCCGCGAGCGGCCACCGTGCGATCTCCCACCCTGAGGAGGAGCTCCAACGGCCCCTCCGGGGGGGGCGCCGGGAGTTCGGCCTGCAATCCTCCCAGGCTGACGTTCCAGGTCATGCCGATGAGAGAGAGGGCCGCCTCCTCCGTGCCCCCTGCCACCCGGCAGACGACCGGCAGGCCCGCCTCGTAGCGCGGACTGCGCCGCTTCACCGGCTCCGCCACCCCTCGCCTCGCCCTCCCCCCTACACCTTGATGAGCGGGAGCTGCACCAGGGCCACCGCCGGGCGCCGCCGCTCCGCGGCCGGCATCGGCTCCCCGGGCTGTTCCCGGCGCTCGAAGGCCCGGACCAGATTGCGCCCGTCCCGCTTCGCCTGGAAGAGGGCCTGGTCGGCCCCATCCATGAGCTCGGCCGTGCCCGCCGCATGGTTCGGGTACGTGGCCACCCCCACGCTGATGGTGACGCGGATGGGATGCGCCGCCCGCCGCGGCTGGAACTTCAGCCCCTCTACTGCCACCCGGAGCCGCTCGGCCAGGCCGCAGGCGTTCACCAGAGAGGTCTGGGGCAGGATGACGGCCAGCTCCTCCCCGCCGTAGCGAGCGGGGATGTCGGTCGCCCGGATCGTCTCCCGGATGAGGCGGGCGATGGCGGCGAGGACCCGGTCGCCCGCCTGGTGGCCGTAGGTCCCGTTGAACCGCTTGAAGCGGTCAATGTCAATCATGAGAACGGAGACCGGGTGGCCGAAGCGCTCGGCCCGGGCCACCTCCTCGGCCAGCCGCTGCTGCATGTGCCGGTGGTTGAACAGACCGGTGAGGCCGTCGGTGATGGCCAGCTTGGCGGTGCGGGTGAGTTCCCGGAGGAAGACGGCGCTCAACGCCAGGCAGGCGAGCAGGAGGAGGATCAGGTCGGGGAGGACCTCGGCCCAGAGGGGGAGGGTGGGGCGGCCGGCCGCCAGGAACCGCCAGAGTGCCAGGAGGAGGGCTGCGGCGGCGAAGATGGCCGCCGCCGAGCGGAGGGGCACGTAGGCGGGGAGGGCGGTTAGCCTGGGGCGCGGGGTCGCCGGGGGGATGGCGGGGAGGGGGAGCTGGGCCTCGCCGCCGCTCATCCCTGGCTGCCTCCGCGGCCCCGCCCGGTCCGGCCCCGCCCGCCCTTCGCCGGCGCATTCCCGCCGGCGCTCGGCGCGCTCACCAGGTGGGCGTAGCGGGCCAGGACCAGGTCGATCGCCTCTCGGATGTACTCGGCCACCGGGACACGGGTGCTCCGGGAGAGGGTCTCGAGCGCGGTCTTCTGGCGTGGCTCGATGTGAGTGCTCAGGACGACCTTGGCGATGGCGGTATCCCTTTCGATATGACAGGCTACAGCA
>JBOHQK010000207.1:0-4685 GCA_050732195.1 Methylomirabilales bacterium (SeqCode) | reverse complement strand
GCCGGGGGGGGCCGCGGGCCGCCCCGGCGCCGTCCCTTCCTGCCGCGGCCTCCGCCGAGTAGGCGCGATCCCGGCAGCAGGCGTGGCCCGCCCTCCCCGGTCCGCGCACCGGGGGGGGCGGTCCTGTTCGGGGGTTTTCCCTTGCCAGCCCCGGCGGCCCTCCCGTATCCTCTTCCCGGATGCCCCGCGGCCGCGCCGGCTCCCCCTGGCCGGCTCCCTCCGCTCCTTCGGGTCCTCCGGCGCCGGGGACCTCCGGTCGGGCCCTCCGTTCCGCCTGACGTGCCCACCAAGCGAGGCGATCCATGAAAGGATTCGACACCGCCAGGATCCGGAACGTGGGAATGCTCGGCCACGGCGGCGATGGGAAGACGTCCCTCACCGAGGCCCTCCTGTTTGCGACCGGGTCTGTCCCCCGGCTGGGCCGGATCGAGGACGGGACTACCAGCACCGACTTCGAGGAGGACGAGGTCAAGCAGCAGAAGTCCATCAACGTGGCGGTGGCGTTCTGCGAGTGGAGAGGGCACCGGATCAACCTGGTGGACACGCCCGGATTCTCTAACTTTCTGGCGGACACCCGGAGCGCGGTGCGGGTCCTGGATACGGCCCTCATCTTGATGAGCGCTGCCTCCGGGGTGAAGGTGACGACCGCCAAGGTCTGGGGCTACGCGGAGGCCGAGGGTGTCCCCCGCGTCCTCTACGTGAACAAGATGGACCGGGACCGGGCCAACTTCCCCCGGGTTCTGGAGGATGCCCGCAAGAACCTGAGTGCCCACGCCACCCCGGTGATGCTCCCCATGGGAGCGGAGGCCGCCTTCCGGGGAGTCATCACGCTCCTCAGCATGCGGGCGCTCACGTCTGCGCCCGACGGGACCGGGAAGGTCGCCGAGGGGCCCATCCCGGCCGAGTTCGCCAAGGAGGCAGAGGCGGCCCGCCACGCCCTCCTGGAGCAGGTGGCGGAGTCGGATGACGCCCTCCTGGAGAAGTACCTGGAGACGGGGACCCTGGAGGAGGCGGACCTGAAGGCTGGGCTCCGGCGGGCCATCCTGCTGGGCAAACTCATTCCGGTCTGCTGCGGCTCCGCCACGAAAGTCGTGGGGATCCAGGCCCTCCTGGATTTCATCGCGGAGTACCTCCCGAGCCCCGCCGACCGGCCGCCGGTGGAGGGGACGGACCCCAAGACCAAGCAGCGGGTGAGCCGCCCCCCCCGGGAGGAGGCGCCGCTGGTCGCCCAGGTCTTCAAGACCTTCGCCGACCCCTACGCCGGCAAGATCTCCCTGGTGCGGGTCTACGGCGGCGTCCTGAGCGCCGACGCGCCCGTGTACAACGCGACCCGGCAGGTGAAGGAGCGGATCGGCCAGCTCACCCTGCTCCGGGGGAAGGCCCAGACGCCGGTCCCGGCCGTGGGCCCGGGGGAGGTCTGTGCCCTGGTCAAGCTCAAGGAGACCGCCACCGGGGACACCCTGGCGGACGAGAAGGCGCCCGTGCTCCTGGAGCCGATCCCGCTGCCGAACCCCGTCATCTCCTACGCCATCGCCCCGAAGTCGAAGGGGGACGAGGATCGGATGAGCGCCGCCCTCGCCCGGCTGCGGGAGGAGGATCCGAGCCTCCAGGTGGGCCGGGACCAGCAGACGAGGGAGACCCTCATCTCGGGGATGGGGCGGGTGCACATCGAGGTGGCGGTGGAGCGCCTGAAGCGGAAGTTCGGGGTCGAGGTGCAGATGCAGAAGCCCCGCGTCCCCTACAAGGAGACGGTCCGGGGGACGGTCCAGGCCCAGGGGAAGTACAAGAAGCAGACGGGAGGCCGGGGGCAGTACGGGGACTGCTGGATCAAGCTGGAGCCCGTGCCCCGGGGGAAGGGGTTCGAGTTCGCCAACCAGATCGTGGGCGGCGTGATCCCGAGGCAGTTCATCCCGGCAGTGGAGAAGGGGATCGTGGAGGCCATGGAGAGGGGGGTGCTGGCCGGCTACCCCGTCGTGGACGTGAAGATCACCCTCTACGACGGCTCCTACCACAGCGTGGACTCCTCGGAGATGGCCTTCAAGATCGCTGGCTCCCTCGGCTTCAAGAAGGCCGCGGCACAGGCCACCCCGGTCCTGCTGGAGCCCATCATGACGGTGGAGGTCGTGGCCCCGGACGAGTGCGTGGGGGACATCATCGGGGATCTGAACAGCCGGCGGGGGCGGGTCATGGGGGTGGAGGGCCGCGCCAGGAACCAGGCCATCAAGGCCCAGGTGCCGTTAGCGGAGATGCTGGAGTATGCCCCGCAGCTCCGCTCCCTGACGGGGGACCGGGGGGACTATACCATGGAGTTCTCCCACTACGAGGAGGTCCCGCCCCCCATCCAGGAGCGGGTCGTAGCGGAGGCGAAGAAGGCGGCGGGGGAGGGGGGAGAGGAGCCCTAGCGGCATTTTCCCCTTGTGCGTGGCCCCGCTCCCTGGTAGAGTTGCCTTCGTCGAACAAGTGGGCCCGATGCCCACTTTTTCTTTTGTGGAGGCGGCCGTGGGACGGCCCGATGCGTTGCTCCTGGAGCGGCTCCGGGCGGTGGTGGACCCGGTCCTCCGGGGGGAGGGGTGCGAGCTGGTGGACCTGGAGTACCGCCGAGAGGGGCCGGGCTGGGTCCTGCGGATCCTCATGGACAAGCCGGGCGGAGTGGCCCTCGCCGACTGCCAGCGGGTGAGCGAGCAGGTGGGGGACCTCCTGGACGTGGAGGACCTGATCCCCCGCGCGTACACCCTGGAGGTCTCCTCCCCCGGCCTGGAGCGGCCGCTCACCCGGCCCGAGGACTTCGTCCGCTTCGCCGGCCGGGCGGTCTGGATCTCCACCTTCGCCCCGGTGGACGGGCAGCGCCACTTTACCGGGACCCTCCGCGGGTGCGAGGGGGAGGCGGTCCTCCTCGAGCTGGAGGGCCCCCGCCTGGTCCGGATCCCCCAGGGGGTGATCAGCCGGGCCCGGCTCCAGTTCCCCGGGTAAGGCCGGG
Source organism: Methylomirabilales bacterium (SeqCode) (assembly GCA_050732195.1). GTDB lineage: Bacteria > Methylomirabilota > Methylomirabilia > Methylomirabilales > JACPAU01 > JACPAU01. Next base: position 1,708 of record JBOHQK010000207.1, on the reverse strand, counting down.
GAGACGGGGCTTGCCGGAGCCCCCCGGCGACTGTAGACTGGAACGGTCCAGGGTCGGAGGTACGCGATGACGGCGGACCTGCAGCAGGTCATCGAGCAGATCGGGCGCGAGAAGGGCATCGAGCGGGATGTCCTCATCGACACGGTGGGGGCGGCCCTCCTCTCCGCCGCCCGGAAGACGCTCGGGGCCTACGATCTCCGAATCGAGTTCGACCGCGGGACCGGGGCTTTCCGGCTCTACAAGGTCCAGAAGGTGGTGGAGGAGGTCGCCAACCCGAAGATGGAGCTCACCCTCGAGGAGGCTCTGGCCCTCAACCCCGAGGCGCAGCTGGGGGACGAGATCAAGACCGAGATGCCGATGCCGGTCCAGGGCTTCAGCCGCATCGCCGCCCAGACGGCCAAGCAGGTCATCATCCAGCGCGTCCGGGAGGCGGAACGGGACTCGGTCTACAACACCTTCAAGGGCAAGGAGGGGGAACTGATCACCGGCCTCGTCCAGCGGGTGGTGAAGGGCAACGTGATTGTCAACGTAGGGAAGGCGGAGGCCATCCTGCCCCCGCGCGAGCAGCTCCCCAGGGAGGACTACCGGCCGGGGGACCGGATCCGGGCCTACATCTTGGACGTGAAGAAGGTCCCCAAAGGCTCCCAGATTGTCCTCTCCCGCACGCACCCCGGGATGCTGGCGCGCCTCTTCGAGCTGGAGGTGCCCGAGGTCGCCGAGGGGGTGGTGGAGATCAGGGCGGCCGCCCGGGAGCCGGGCGAGCGGGCCAAGATCGCCGTCCTGTCCCGGGACCCCAACGTGGACCCGGTAGGGGCCTGCGTGGGCTACCGGGGCTCCCGCGTCCAGGCGGTGGTGCGGGAGCTACAGGGGGAGAGGATCGACATCATGCCCTGGCGGGAGCGCCCCGCGGACTTCATCAAGAGCGCGCTCCAGCCGGCAGAGGTGGGGACGGTCTATACGAACGAGGAGGCGCACACCCTGACGGTGGTGGTGGCGGACGAGCAGCTCTCGCTCGCCATCGGCAAGCGGGGCCAGAACGCCCGGCTCGCCGCCAAGCTGGTCGGGTGGAAGGTGGACATCAAGAGCCGGGCAGAGCTGGAGCGGGAGCGGGCGGCGGCCGCCGCCTACGCCGCGGCCGAGGCGGCCGTGCCCCTCACCGCGTTAGCCGGTGTCGGGGAGAAGATGGCCGAGCGGCTTGCGGAGGCCGGCTTCGGCACCCTGACGGCCCTCAGGGAGGCCACCCTGGAGCAGTTGACCGCCGTCAAGGGGATCGGGGAGAAGAGCGCCGAGAAGATCCTCCAGGCCGCCCGGGAGTACCAGGTGGTTCTCCCGCAGGAGCCGGAGCCCGCCGCCGAGGCCGCGCCCGCGGCGGGGGAGGCGCCAGCCGAGACGGCCGCCCCGGTGGCCGAGATTGCGGAGGAGGCCGGGGGGACCGATGAGCCAGAGGCTCCTCCGCAGGAGATCCTCGCGGAGGCCGCCCCGGTCGAGGTGGCCCCGGCCGGCGAGGGGGAAGGGGAAGCAGGCGGGCGGCCCGGGGGCTAGTGTGAGTCCAACGCATTGGGCCTCTTGCTCACGCTCGCACTGGGGTGCCGGGCCAAATGACGAGCATTCGGAGCCGCCGCCCTCTTCCCGGGGCGAGCCGCTCCTCCGCCCGATACCCAGACAGGGCTGCGTCGCGGCTCACCCCGGGCGGGCGGCAGCCGGAGGG
>JBOHQK010000206.1:0-15807 GCA_050732195.1 Methylomirabilales bacterium (SeqCode) | reverse complement strand
ATGACGAGCATTCGGAGCCGCCGCCCTCTTCCCGGGGCGAGCCGCTCCTCCGCCCGATACCCAGACAGGGCTGCGTCGCGGCTCACCCCGGGCGGGCGGCAGCCGGAGGGCGGCCGGAGGCGTACGCTCTGGACCGCTCCGGACCGCCGCGGGCACCACCCGAAGGGTGGTCGGAGAACGACGTGAGGCGACGTGAGTTGGCCCGGCACTAGGAAGGAGTCCCATGGTTATCGTTATGCGGAGCGGCGCGAGCCAGCAGGAGATCGAGCAGGTCGCGCAGAAGATCACGGCCTACGGCCTCACCCCCCACGTCTCCCGCGGGGTGGAGCGGACCATCGTCGGGGCCATCGGGGACGAGCGGATCCTCCGGGAGGTGGCCCTGGAGGCCCTCCCCGGGGTCGAAAAGGTCCTCCCCATCCTCAAGCCCTTCAAGCTGGCCAGCCGGGACTTCAAGCCGGAGAACAGCGTGATCCCGGTCAACGGCGTGGAGGTGGGGGGGAAGCGGCTCGCCGTGATCGCCGGGCCCTGCTCGGTGGAGGGGCGGGAGATGGTCCTGGAGATGGCCCGCGCGGTCAAGGCGGCCGGCGCGCGCCTGCTCCGGGGGGGAGCCTTCAAGCCCCGGACCTCTCCGTATACCTTCCAGGGCCTGGGGGAGGAGGCCCTCCGGTATCTGGCGGAGGCGCGGGAGGCCACGGGGCTCCCCATCGTCACGGAACTGATGGACCCCCGGGATGCGCCGCTCGTCCTCAAGTACGCCGACCTCATCCAGATCGGGGCGCGGAACATGCAGAACTTTCGCCTCCTGAAGGAAGTCGGGAGTCACCGGAAGCCCATCCTGCTGAAGCGGGGGATGAGCAGCAGCATCAAGGAGCTGCTCATGTCGGCCGAGTACATCCTCTCGGAGGGCAACTACAACGTCATCCTCTGCGAACGGGGGATCCGGACCTTCGAGGACTTCACCCGGAACACCCTGGATCTGAGCGCGGTCCCCGCCCTGAAATCCCTCACCCACCTGCCGGTCATCGTGGACCCGAGCCACGGGACCGGGAAGTGGGACCTGGTCCCGCCCATGGCGCTCGCGGCGGTGGCGGCCGGGGCCGACGGGCTCATGGTGGAGGTCCACCCCAAGCCGGAGGACGCCCTCTCCGACGGCCCCCAGGCGCTGGTCCCGAAGCGCTTCGAGCGCCTCATGGCGGACCTCACGGCGCTGGCCCCGGTGGTGGGGCGGATCCTGTAGGGGACGGGATGGTGCGGGGGCGACGGGAGAAGGCGGGAGAACCCCTCTTCCGCCGGGTGGCGGTGGTGGGGGTGGGCCTCATCGGCGGGAGCCTGGCGGCCGCCTGCCGCAAGCGGGGGCTGGTGGAGACCCTCGTCGGCTTCGACGTGGACCCCGCCGCCCTGCAGGAGGCGATCACCCTCGGCCTCGTGGACGAGGCGGGCGGCGATGCGGCCACCGTCGCGGCCGGGGCCGACCTGACCGTCCTGGCCGTCCCGGTCGGGGCGCTGGAGGGGGTCGCCGCCGCCATCGCCCCCGCTCTGGGGCCGGCAGCGGTCGTCACCGACGTCGGGAGCGTGAAGGGGGCCCTGGTGAGTCGCCTGGAGGCCCGCCTCCCGGCGGGCCGCTACGTCCCGGCTCACCCCATCGCGGGCCGGGAGTTCTCCGGCCCCGCCGCCGCCGCCGCCTCCCTCTTCGAGGGGGCCCGCTGCGTCCTGACCCCCACCCCCCGGACCGACCGGCAGGCCCTCGCCCAGATCCGGCGCCTGTGGGAGGAGGTCGGGGCGGTGGTGGAGACCATGGACCCGGAGGAGCACGACGTCATCTTCGCGGCCGTGAGCCACCTCCCCCACGCGGTGGCCTACGCCCTCATGAACGCCATGCTGGACCTGAAGGCCGAGGGGCGGGATGTCCTCCCCTACAGCGCGGGCGGCCTGCGCGACTTCACCCGGGTGGCCGCCTCCGACCCCAGCATGTGGCGCGACATCTTCCTGGCCAACCGGCCGGCGCTCCTGGATGCCCTCCGCGGGTTCCGGGCCGCCCTGGCGCGGGTGGAGGCCGCCCTCACCGCCGGCGATGGGGCGGCCCTCTGGGCCGAGTGCGACCGGGCCCGCCGGGTCCGCCGCGGGCTGCTGTAGGGACGGGAGGAGCACGGCGTGCGCATCATCCCCGCGGACGGGCAGCGGCGACGAGAGGTGGCGGTGCTGGTGGGGCTGCGGACGGGCCGCGCCCCCCGGTGGGTTGCCGAGGATTCGCTCGAGGAGCTGGCCCGCCTCGCCGAGTCGGCCGGCGCCTCACCGCGCCACACGATCCTCCAGGAGCGGCCGGCGCCCGACCCCCGGACCCTCATCGGGGCCGGGAAGGTGGAGGAGCTCCGGACCCTCTGCCGCGGGGGGGTGGACCTCGTGATCGTGGATGAGGACCTGAGCGGCAGTCAGCAGCGGAACCTGGAGCGGGAGCTCGGCTGCAAGGTCATTGATCGGGCGGGCCTGATCCTGGACATCTTTGCTCAGCGGGCGATGACCCGGGAGGGGAAGCTTCAAGTGGAACTGGCCCAACTCCAGTACCTCCTCCCCCGCCTGACCCGGCGGTGGACTCACCTGGAGCGGCTGGGGGGCGGGATCGGGACCCGGGGCCCCGGCGAGACCCAGTTGGAGTCGGACCGGCGGCGGCTCCGGGTCCGGATGGCCCGCATCCGGCGGGACCTGCGGAAGGTGCGGCGCCACCGGGGGGTCCTGCGGCGCCCGCGCCAGAAGGTTCCCATCCCCACGCTGGCCCTGGTCGGCTACACGAACGCCGGGAAGTCCTCCCTCCTGAACGCGCTCACCCACGCGAGCGTCTACGTGGCCGACAAGCTCTTCGCGACCCTGGACCCCACCCTCCGGAAGGTCAAGCTCCCCTCCGGGCGACCGGCGCTCCTCTCCGACACGGTCGGGCTCATCCGGAAGCTCCCCGCGCAACTGGTGCAGGCCTTCAAGGCGACGCTGGAGGAGGTGCAGGAGGCCGATGCCCTGGTGCACGTCATTGACGCCAGCCACCCGCAGGCGGCGGAGCAGCGCGCGGTCGTCGAACGCGTCCTGGAGGAACTGGGGGTGGCCGGCAAGCCGGTCCTGGCCGTCCACAACAAGATTGACCTCCTGCCGGAGGCCGCCGCCGCCGCCCTGACCCGGCAGGAGGGGCCCGTGGCCATCTCCGCCCTCACCGGGCAGGGGCTCCCGGCTCTCCGAAAGGCGCTGGACGCCCTGCTGGATGCCACGGGAATCGCCTCCCCGGTCTCCCGCTCGGAGGCGGTAGCGCAGGAGCGGGGTCAACGATGAGGCGCTCAGACCGCCTTCCCCTCCTGCCCCTCCTGCTCCTGGCCGGCTGCGCCGCCGGCGAGTTGCCGGTGGCCGTGGTGGATAACCCCGAGTACAGCGTGGCCACCGGGATGCGGTTCTTGGACCGGGGGCAGTACAGGCCCGCCCTGGCGGAGTTCGAGCGGGCACGGGCGCAGAGCGAGAAACTCGTCCCGGCGTACCTGGGGATCGCCCTTGCCAAGGCGCACCTCGGGGACGCCGGCGGGTCGATGGCCGCGCTGAACGAGGCCCGGCGGCGGGACGGGGCGACCGTCCACCCTGCAGCCATCCGGGTCCTCACGCTCCTGCGGCCGCCCGGGTGGTTGGAGGAGGCGGAGCGGGAGTTCGAGGCCGGTCGGAGCCGCGGCGCGCGCGAGCCGGAGCTCCTCCTGGCCATGGGGCGCGCCTACAAGGCGGCCTTCACCTTCGAGAAGGCGGCGGCCCTCCTTCGCCAGGTCCTGGCCCTGAACCGGGGCCTGGAGGAGGAGGCGGTCGAAGAGGTCCGGATCCTCGAGATGATCCAGCGCGCCGCGCCTGTCAGCGAGATCGCGAAGCGCGTCGCCCTCAAGAGTCAGGTGACCCGCGGGGCGTTGGCCGCCCTCCTGGTGGAGGAGGTGGGTTGGCTCACCCTGCCGGAGGTGGTCCGGCGGCCCCCCGAGCCGGCCATGGCCTACCCCTTCGCGGCGGACCTGGAGGACTCTCCCCACCGGCAGGCCGTGGAGGCTCTGCTGAAGCGTCCGCTCCGGGGCCTCCGCCTCTTCCCGGACCAGACCTTCGCCCCGGACCAGGTGGTCTCCCGGGACGTGTTCGCCATCATCCTGGAGGATATCCTCCTCCGGGTGAAGGGGGATGACCTGCGGGCGGCCGTGCTCCCCGCCGGGGCCTCTCCCTTCAGCGACCTGCCGGCGGACCACTTCGCCTTCAGTGCCGCGCTCCTCCTGACCCGCGGCGGCATCCTGGAAGGCCGGCCGGACGGCAGGTTCGGCCCCCGGGAGAGTGTGCGCGGGCCGGAGGCGCTGGTGGCCCTGCGAAGGCTGCGGGAGGTCCTGCAGGCCCCGTGAACCTTCCAAACGGCCTCACCCTCCTTCGGGTCCTCCTGGCGCCGGCCATCGTGATTCAGCTCCTCTACGACTCCACGGGGGCCGCCCTTCTCACCTTTCTCCTCGCCGGGCTCACCGATGCCCTGGACGGTTTCTTCGCGCGCTCCCGGCGGCAGCGAACGGAGCTCGGGCGGATCCTGGACCCCCTGGCCGACAAGGCGCTCCTGGGGGCCGCGCTCGTCACGCTGGGCGTCCTGGGCGACCTGCCCCTCTGGCTGGTCATCATTGGGGTCAGCCGCGACATAATCCTGGTCGCGGGCTCCCTCATTCTCTACATCCAGGTGGGCCGACTCGGGAACCCCCCCTCGCTCCTGGGGAAGGCGACCACCCTGCTCCAGCTCATCACGGTCCTCCTGGCCATGGGGGTGGACCTCAGGCCGTCCCTCCAGCCCGCCCTCTTGCCGGCCGTCTGGGCCGCCGCTGCCGCAACGGTTCTCTCGGGCCTGCACTATATCGTCCAGGGTGCCCGGCAGCTCAACACGGGGCCGGCCGCCTCGCCCGGGGCCGGAGCCGCCCCCTGATGCCCCCCCTCTCCCGTCTCCTGCCCGGCCCCGTCCTCGCCCTCGCGGCCCTCGTGGCGGCCGGCTGGGCCCTCTATCGCCTCCGCGGGCTCCTGGGCCTCCTCCTCCTAGCCACCCTCCTGGCCTACCTGCTGGACCCGGCGGTGGGTGCGCTCAGCCGCTTGGGGCTGCGTCGCGGGGCGTCCGCCCTGCTCATCGGGCTCACCCTGGTGGCGGCGACGGGGCTGGCCCTGGTGCTGATCGTGCCGGCCCTCTGGGATCAGCTCCTCCTGGCGCGGCAGCGCCTCCCGGAAGGGCTGGCGGCCCTCGAGCGGATCCTCCTCCCCTGGTTCAGGGAGCTGACGGGCCGGGAGCTCCCCCTGAGCGCCGCCGAGTGGGTCCAGGAGGGGATGGGGCGGGTGGAGGCATTCCTCCCCCAGGGGCTTTCCCTCCTGCGGGACTTTGTCGTGGGCACCTTCTCCGGGGTCGTGGCGTTTGTCCTGAATCTGCTCGCGTTGACCGTGGTGCCCCTCTTCACCTATTATCTGCTGCGCGATTTCCCGGTCCTCCTCGCGCGGGCGGAGCAGGCGATCCCCGGGCGGTACCGGGAGCGGGTCATCGGCCTGGCGCGCGAGGTGGACGGGATTCTCCGGGCCTTCTTCCGCGGGCAGCTCACGGTCTGCGCCCTCGTGGCGGGGCTGCTGACGGCCGGCCTCTTCGCCCTCCGGGTGGACCTGGCGCTGCTCCTGGGCCTCCTCTCGGGCGCGGCCATCTTGATTCCGTACGCGGGCTACCTGCTCGGGGCGGGCGCGGTCCTCCTGGTGACCTGGCTCCAGGGGGGGACGGGTGGGCAGTTCTTGGGGGTGGCGGGCCTCTACGGCGCGGTGGCCGCGGTGGAGGCTTTCGTCGTCACGCCCCGGGTGGTGGGGGGCTCGGTCGGCCTTCCCCCGGCCCTCACCCTCGTGGCGGTGCTCGCCGGGGGGAACCTGTTCGGGTTCTGGGGCATCCTCCTGGCAGTACCGGGAGCGGCGGTCGTGAAGGTGCTGGGGCGGGAGGGGCTGCGGGCGTGGCAGGCCTCCGCGGCGGCCAGGGAGGAGGGGCGGTGAAGGCCGAAGGCCTCCTCGTGGCAGCGGTGGCGCCGGACTCCCCGGCGGAGGCCGCAGGGCTTCGGCCCGGGGACCGCCTTTTGACCGTGAACGGCGCCGCGGTCCGCGACGTCATTGACCTCCGGTTCCAGAGTGCCGAGGAATCCCTCCGCCTCACCTGGCGCGACGCGGGAGGGACCGAGCGGCGGACGGCGCTCACCCTGGCCCCCGGGGAGGGCCTGGGGGTGGAGGCAGGCTCCTTCACCATCCGGGCCTGCGGCAACCGGTGCGTCTTCTGCTTCGTCCACCAGAACCCGAAGGGGATGCGCCGGGGGCTCTCCTTCAAGGATGAAGACTACCGGATGTCCTTCCTGGCCGGCCACTACATCACCATGACCAACCTGACGGAGGCCGACCTGGACCGGATCGTGACCCAGCGGCTGAGCCCCCTCTACATCTCCGTGCACGCGACCGAGGTCGCGCTCCGGAACCGGATCCTGGGGAACCCCCGCGCCCCCGACCCGCTCCCGCAGCTGAGGAGGCTGGCCGCCTCCCGCATCACGCTCCACTGCCAGGTGGTGGTCTGTCCCGGGCTCAACGACGGGCCCCACCTGGCGCGGACGGTGGCGGACCTGGCGGATCTCTTCCCCGCGGCCGCCTCGGTCGCCCTGGTCCCGGTCGGTCTCACCGCGCACCGGGAAGGCCTCCCGCCCCTCACCCCCACGACGCCGGCGGACGCCCGGGACCTCATCGCCACGGCGGAACGCTGGCAGCGAGCCTACCGGCGCCGCCTGGGGACCCGCTTCGTCTTCCCCTCGGACGAGTTGTTCCTCCTGGCGAATCTTCCCGTCCCCGGAGCCGGCACCTACGAGGGCTTCCCCCTCCGGGAGAACGGTGTCGGGATGGTCCGGCATTTCCTCCGGGAGGCGGGACGGCTCCTCCGCCGCCTGCCGGCGACGCTGCCTATCCCGCGCCACGTCACCGCCATCACCGGGGAGCTGGCCGCCCCCGTCCTGGCGCCGGTGATCGAGCGGCTCAACCGGGTCGGGGGCCTGCGGGTTGAGGCCGCGGTGGTCCCCAACACGTTTTACGGAGGAACCATCAGCGCCGCCGGACTCCTGACGGGGGGCGACATCCTGAAGGCGCTCAGGAGCCGGCATCTGGGAGAGGCGATCCTCCTGCCGGAGGTCTGCTTCCGCCACGACCGGGATGTTTTCCTGGACGACCTCAGCCTGGAGGGCCTCGCGGCGGCCCTCGTGGTGCCGGCCCTGAAGATCCCGGCCACGGCCCGCGGCCTCATCCGGGCTGCCCTGGGGTGGAGAGGGATTGGCACCTGGCGTGATGCGCCTCCCCCTGGTCGCATCCCCTCCGATTGCTAGTGTGAGTCCAACGAATTGGGCCTATTGCTCACGCTCACACTAGGGTGCCGGGCCAAATGACGAGCATCACGAGGCCCGAGGGAGGAGGCGGCCGGAGGCGTACGCCCGGGTACGTTGAGGACCGCCGACGACCGAGAACAACGTGAGGCGACGTCAGTTGGCCCGGCACTAGGGATTCTTCTCGGGCAGGCCGGGAGGGGGCGGGACCCGCGGTTCGGTCAGGAGGCCGCGGAAGACCCAGCCCTCGAGGCCCCCCGACAACCGGACGTTGGTCCACTCCCCCCGCTCGTCCAGCACCTGCACCGCTTCCCCCCGCTTGACCTGTCCCAGGATGGGATAGCGCGGCCCTGGCCCCTCCATGAGGTTGGCCGTCTCCGCCGTGACCGTGGCGGTGGGCGTGACCGCGCCGGGAGGGACATCCGGTGCCACCCGATGCTTCCCCGTCCGGGGGGGCGGCGGCGGAAGGGCTGCCACCGGCTTGCCGGCGGCGTCGTAGACGAAGTAGCCGGCCGGCACACCTTCCCGGAGTGCCGCGAGGGCGGAGGCGAGCCAGGCCCGCAGGAGTCCCTCGGTGGCGGTCCCCGCCCAGTGTTCCATGGGGCCCGGGAGGGCCGCGCCCCTGGGGGGCTTCCCCCGGCCCGCTCCGGTCACGATCCGGCCGATCACGAGGGCCCCGTTCCGGAGGTCCAGGAGGCCGAGCTCGGTCACGAGGGCGGGGGGATCCGCGCCTCCGGCCGGCCGGAAGTCCAGGAGCGTCCCCCGGAGGAGCAGATCCGCCCGCTCGCCCGGAGGGCGCGTGAGCAGGAGGGTGGGATCCCGGGCGAGGGCCTCCTGCAGGAGGAGACGGAGCCCCTCCGCCACCGGGCCCGCCCCCCTGGGGGTCTCATCCACAAAGGGGGAGATGGCGAGGCGGGCTCGCAGGGGGGCGGGAGTGGTGGCCGGGCCGCCCGTTGGGGCCGCGCATGCAGGGACCAGAGCCAGGAGGAACGCCGCGACGGCGGGGCGGGGACGGGGCACGGGGACCTCCGGGGCCTCCCGGGACGCCGCCGGGATGGTATCACGCCCGCCCTGCGGCCTCAACGGCTCCCGGGGCAGGCGCGCCGGCACCGGCCCTTGGGGGCGCGGGGAGGCCTGTGGTACATAGGGGAAGCGGAGGGGGCGGGTATGCAGAGGCCCACCATCGCCATCGTGGGGCGGCCCAACGTGGGGAAGTCCACGCTCTTCAACCGCCTGGTGGGGGGGCGGCGGGCCATCGTGGATGACCTGCCGGGGGTCACGCGCGACCGGATCTACGGCATCACCGAGTGGCGGGGCCGCCAGTTCGCCGTGGTGGATACGGGCGGCTTCGAGCCGGCCGCATCCGATCCCCTGATCGCCCAGGTGGAAGCCCAGGCCCGGGTGGCCATGGAGGAGGCCGACTGCGTCTTCTTCCTGGTGGACGGGCAGGCGGGGCTGAACCCGGCCGATGCCGCCTTCGCGCGGATCCTGCGGGAGGAGGCGGCCCGGCCCGTCCTGCTGGTGGTGAACAAGGTGGACTCGGTCCGGGCGGAGGCCGGCGCCGCCGAGTTCTACCGGTTGGGCTTCGAGCGGCTCTTCCCCGTCTCGGCCGAGCAGGGACTGGGGGTGGGGGATCTCCTGGACGCGGCAGAGGCCCTGCTGCCGCAGGCGGCCGCCCCGCCCGAAGAGAGCGGGGCCGTCACCGTGGCCGTGGTGGGGCGCCCGAACGTGGGGAAGTCCTCGCTGGTGAACCGGCTCCTCGGGCTTCCCCGGGTCATCGTGAGCCCGGAGCCCGGGACGACCCGGGATGCGGTGGACACGCCCCTCACCGTCGCCGGACGTCCCTATGTCCTCGTGGACACCGCCGGAATCCGGGCGAAGCGGAAGGTCGGTTACCAGGTCGAGGCCTATAGCGTCCTCCGGGCGCTGCGCAGCATCGACCGCTGCGACGTGGCCATCCTGGTCCTGGACGCCACCGCCGGCGCGGTGGAGCAGGACCAGAAGATCGCCGCCTACGCCGCCGAGGCCGGATGCGGCCTGATCCTCGCGGTGAACAAGTGGGACCGCGCCCCGCGGGGAGCGCCCGGTGAGGAGTTTGCCCTTGAACTGCGCGGGAAATTCCAGTATTGTGACTTCGCGCCGATCGTCACCTGCTCGGCGCTGACGGGGCTCCGGGTCTCCCGCCTCTTCCCACTGGTGGCCCGCATCGCGGCCGAGCGGGAGCGGCGGATCGGGACCGGGGAGCTCAACCGGGTCCTCGCGGAGATCGCCGAGCGGACCCCCCCGCCGACGTACAAGGGGAGGCCGGTGAAGATCCGGTACGTGACGCAGGGCTCCACCCGCCCCCCCACCTTCATCTTCTTCACGAACCTCCCCCAGGGCTTTCCCCCCTCCTACCGCCGGTTCCTGGCTCACCGCCTTCGGGAGCGCTACGGCTTCGCTGGGACCCCCATCCGCCTCCTCTTCCGCCAGGGGAGCGGGCGGGGGGCGGCCGGGTCGGGCGGCAGATCGGGCGGGGAGCGCTGAGGGGCCGCGGACGCCATGGCCGGCGAGCGGATCCTGGCTGTTGACGATGACGCCTTCTTCCGCGCCCTCTATCACGATCTCCTGACCCCGGACGGCTACAGCGTAGAGACCGCGGCCAGTGGGGCCGAGGCCCTGGAGCGCCTGGCGCGTGCGGCCCCCGACCTGGTCCTGCTGGACCTGGTGATGCCAGGGATGGACGGCCTGGAGGTGCTCCGGCGCATCCGGGAGGCCCGGCCCGAACTCCCGGTGGTGATGGTCACCGGGCAGCAGGACGTCCGGGCCGCGGTCGAGGCCCTGAAGGGGGGCGCGGCCGATTACCTGGGCAAGCCGATCCAGGCGGATGAATTCCGGGTCACGGTTCGGCGCCTGCTCGAGGCGGAGCGGACGAAGCGGGAGCACAGCGCCCTCCTCGATGAGAATCTGGCCCAGCTCCATACACTGGCCCTCCTCCGCCGGGCGCAGGAAGCGCTGGGGCATGCAGGGGGGCGCCGACGCCTGGAGGCGCTGGTGGCGCTGGCGGCCGAGGAGGTGGGCGCATCCCGGGCCGCCCTGCTGTACGCCGCCGGGGCCAGCCAGCAGCTCATGCCGGCGGCGACCCTGGGCTACCCCGCGGGGGCGTTCGCGGGGCGCGGCTTCCCCCTGGGGGAAGGGCTTCTGGGGGCCCTGGTCGCGCGCGGGGTCCCCGCGGTCCTCCGGGGGGAGGAGGTCCGGGAGCGGGGCAGCCCGTCGGAGCAGCACCTGGTCGGGGATGGGGCGCTCCTCATCCCGGTGGCCGTGGGCGGTGAGCCCCGGGCGGCCCTTCTGGTGGCGGGCGGGGAGAAGCGGGGTCCCTTCGTGGCGGCGGAGACTGCGCAGCTCCTCCCGTTGGCCCTCCCGCTCGCGCTCGCCCTGCAGCTCGGCGAGGCCGAGGGTGCCGGCGCGGCTGGGGCAGGGATCGCCACCGGCGGTCTCCCCCGCCTGGAGGAGCGCCTGGAGGAGGAGATCCGGACCTCCCGCCGCTACGGGCGTGCGTGCGCCGTTGTCCTGGTGGGGCTCGGGGGTCTGCGGGAGGTCCTGGGAGAGGAGGAGGCGCGGGGGGCTGCGATGGGGGTGGCGGCGACCGTCCGGGCCACCGTCCGGGGTGCCGATACCGTGCTGGACCTCCCGGAGGGGGACCTGGGCATCGTCGTCCCCGAAACCGACTACCAGGGGGCCATCACCGCTGCCCGCCGGATCGAGCGGGCGTTGCGGGCCGCCCCCTTCGGGGAGGCCCTCTTCCTCGCCACCGGCGCACCGGTCTCCTACGGGATCGCTGCCTTCCCGATCCACGGGGAGGGGGCGGGGGTCCTCATCGCCCGGGCCCGGAAGGGCCTCAGCCGGGGCGGGGAGGGCCGGGCCAGGACCGAGACCGTCTGGGAGTTCCTCGACCGGCTGCTCACGGAGGCGGAGCGGAGCGGTGCCCCCGTCCCCGCCCAGGCGTCGCTGGAGCCCGGGGGCCGGGACCTGAAGTGGGTGGTCGGCCCCAAGGAGTACGGGACCATCGAGGCCTACATCGAAGAGGAGCTCTTCCGGTCCGCTACTGCCGAGGGGGTGCTCTTCCTTGGGGTGGGGCCGGCGGCGGAGGGGCCCGCCCGCCTCCCGCGCCTGAAGGGGCTGCAGGGCCGGGGGATGCAGGCCGTCCTCTTTGCCAGCGAGGACGGGACCGCGGTCCCGGAGGATGGCCTCGCCCTCGCCCTCGCCCGGGATGCGGATCTGGACCGGACCCGCTTCCTCCTCTACTACGGCATCCAGGTGAGCTACGGCGTGGTAGGGCGGCAGGACAGGGGGAGATTCCGGGGTCTCTTCACCAGTAACGCGCTCCTGGTGAACGAGATCATGAAGAAGCTGCGGGAGCAGTACATGGGTCAGAAGCGGACCTGAGGGGACAGGGAGCCGTGCTACGAGCGCCTCTTCCTGCCCCGGACATGGACCGTCCTGTGATTCGCGAGAACGGGACCCTCCCGGTGCTTATCCCCAGCGCCTGCCTCCCCGGGGAGGGCCGTCCCTCCGGTGGGCGAGAGGCCACCGTCCCGGGCCGGGGGACGCCCGCGGCCCTCCTCCGGGCGCGGGGCCTCCGGATCCTGCACGGGGTCGGGGAGCCGGCGGGGAGGAGGCGGTGAGGGGGCTCGGCGCGGGGGCCGTGATCCTGGGCAGCCCGGCGGGCGCGCTCGCCTGTGGGGCGAGGCTGGCCTCGGCGGGCATCCCGACGCGGGTCCTGGAGCCGGGGGAGGTGGTGGGGGAGCCGTACCGCGCCCTGGAGGATCCTCCCTATCGCTTCGATGCCTTCCCGCCCCTCCTCTGGGGGCTCCCGGCCGGGGCGGCCCTCACGGAGGCCCTGGCCCCCCTGGGCCTCCCTCCCTTCAAGTGTCACGAGCCTGGCCTCCAGGTGATCCTCCCGCGCCATCGCCTGAGCCTGCACGCCGACCCCGGACGCCTGGACCGGGAACTCACCCGGGAATGCGGAGGCCGGGCGTCGGCCGTCCGCGCCTTCCTCACCGATCTGGGGAGGCTGGCGGCCGGCTTCGGGGTGGGGCGGCTCCTGCCGCCGCCGCTCCTCCCCCGGCCCGGTGCGGTCCGAAGCTCGCGTCTGCGGCGGGGGCTCCTCCCCTGGTTCCCGCCCGTTCGCGGGGGGCTTGAGCCGGTGGAGGATCTCCTCGCGCGCCACGGCGTGGGGGAACCGTTCGGGAGCCTCGTGGCTGTCCTGACCGCCTTTTGGTTTGCCCAACCCCCGTCGTGCTGCCCTGCGCTGGCCGTGGCGCTCCTCCTCGAGCGGCTGCGGGGGGGCCTCTACCTCCCCGCGGGCGGGGCCCAGGCCCTCACCGATTCGCTGGTCGCGGAGTTTTTCCGCGCCGGCGGCCAACTCAGGACCGGAGCGCCTGTGCAGGCGCTCCTCACCCGGTTCCGGAGCGTGACGGCGGTCCTGACGGCAGCGGGGGAGGCAGTCCCCTGCTCGGCCGTCCTTCTCGCGCGGGACGCGTCCCCCCCCTTCCGGAAGGCATCCCGCCCGGCGGAGGACGGGACCGGGCCGCCGGCCGTCCCCCCCTCAGCCGGGGCGGTGCTCCACCTCGCCCTGGCCGAGACCGTCCTCCCTCCTGTCCTGGGCCCCTGCGCTCTCGCGGCCCCCGACGGCCCGGGCGGTCCCCTCTGCCTCCTCACGCTCGCCCCGCCCGGTGACAGTACCCGGGCCCCCCGCGGGGAGCGGGCCCTCACGGTCCTCTTCCTGCCGGGACGGGGCGAGGAGGGAGCCGCTCTCGCGGCGTTCCCCCCCGAGCGCCTGATCGCCCGTCTCGAATCCATCCTCCCCGGTGCCGGCCGCTTCGCCCGCTTTGCGGTCGTCAGACCGGCGCCCCCGGCTCCCCGGGAGGAGGAGGTGGCCAGTGCTCGGCTCTGGTGGGTCCGTGCCATCCGGGAGCCCCTCGGCCCGCTCCGCGGCTCCCTCCACCTCCCCCGGGCAGGGCTCTTAGGGCAGGGCCTGCTGAGCGAACTCTCCTGGGGCCGCTATGTGGCGGAGCAACTCCTGAAGCACTGAGGCCGGCACGATGGCCCACGAGAAAATCCTGGTGGTGGACGACAACCGCAACGTTTGCGACCTCGTCGCGGCCAAGCTGAAGGAGCGGGGGCTCGAGGTGGTCATTGCCGCCAACGGCCTGGAGGCGCTGGAGCTCACCAGGCGGGACCGCCCCGACCTGGTCCTCCTGGACATCATGCTCCCCTGGCTGAACGGGTTCGAGGTGGCCAGGGTCCTGAAGGCGGATGCCGCCACCCGGCACATCCCCATTGTCTTTCTCACGGTGAAGGACCGGATCCAGGACAAGATCCTGGGCTTCGAGGTCGGGGCCGACGACTACATCACGAAGCCGTTCAACTGGAACGAGCTTTTGGCGCGGGTCGGAGCCGTCCTGCGGCGGGCCGCCGCGCCGCCCAAGGAGGGGCCGGTGCAGGAGCCCAAACCCCGGGGGATCGTCGGCGGGTTGGCGGACGTCTCGTTGGCCAACCTCATCCAGTTCGTCGAGGTGGACAAGAAATCGGGGACCCTCACCTTGACGCACCCGAAGGGGTCCGGCTACGTCCTGTTCAGCGAGGGGCGCATCGCGAACGCGGTGGCCGGCCGGTTCCGGAGAGAGGCCGCCGTCTACCACATGCTGGGGTGGCGGGAGGGGGGGTTCGCCTTCGAGCCCTGGCACACCCCGGTGGAGCAGGTCGTCACCGCGGGAAACCAGGAGCTCATCATGGCCGGCCTGCAGCGGCAGGACGAACTCGGCCGCCTGCGGGCGCGGCTGCCGGCGGCGGAGGCGCGCCTGGCGCCCCGTCCCGAGGAGGCGGAGGAAGTCCGGGACGCGGAGGCCCGCCAGGTCTGGGAGGCGTTTTCCGGGGGTCAGACCGTCGGCGAGGTGGTCGAGAAGGTTGACCTGGACGAGGTGCGGATCGTGGAGCTGGCGGCAGGCCTGTACGAGCGGGGACTCCTGGAGGTGAGCGGTGGTCCGTGAGGGACGGAGGGGAGCGATGCTGGAGCGCCTCTTCAGGGTGCGCGAGCAGGGGGCGAAGGTGGGGACGGAGGTCGTGGCCGGGCTGACGACCTTCATGGTGATGGCCTACATCATCTTCGTGAACCCGGCCATCCTCTCCTTCGCCGGCATCCAGGACCTCCGGGGGATGGGGCCCGCCTTCGCCCCCACGTTGGCGGCCACCTGCCTGGTGGCGGGGCTCATGACCATCCTCATGGGAGTTGCGGCCAACTACCCCCTGGCCATCGCCCCGGGGATGGGGCTGAACGCGGTGGTGGCGTTCCAGCTGGTGGTCGGGATGAAGCTCCCCTGGCCCGCGGCCATGGGGGTCATCTTCATCGAGGGGGTGCTCATCGCCCTCCTGGTCCTCACCGGCTTCCGGGAGGCGGTGATGGACGCCATCCCGCTCGCCCTGAAGCGGTCCATCAGCGTCGGGATTGGCCTCTTCATCCTCTTCATCGGCCTGGTGTCGGGCGGGTACGTGAAGTCGGGGACCGGGATTCCCGTGACCCTTGGGGACATCACCTCGATCCCCACGCTGGTCTCGGTGGTGGGCCTGCTCCTCACCGCCACCCTGATGGCGCGCCGGGTCAAGGGGGCCCTGCTCCTGGGCATCCTCCTGACCACGGGGGTCGCGATTCTGCTGAACGCCCTTAGCGGCTACACCGCCTTCACCACCCCCGGGGTGGCGGTCGTCCCGAAAGAGATCGTGGCCCGGCCCGACTTCTCCACGCTGGGACAGGGGCTCAACCTGGAGGTCTTCGCTAAGGTCGGGTTCCTCTCGGCGGTCATGACGATCTTCGCGATCATGCTGGCGGATTTCTTCGACACCATGGGGACCGTCATCGGCATCGGCGGGGAGGCCGGCTGGCTGGATGCCCGGGGGAAGCTGCCGCGCCTCAACCGGGTCCTCTTCATTGATTCCCTGGGGGCGGTCCTCGGCGGCGCCGCCGCGAGCAGCAGCGCCACCACCTACATCGAGAGCGCCGCGGGGGTCTCGGAGGGGGGGAAGACCGGGCTAACCTCGGTCGTGACCGGCCTCTGCTTCCTCCTGGCCCTCTTCTTCACCCCGGTGGCCGGGATCGTCCCCACCCAGGCCACCTCGGCCGCCCTCATCGTGGTGGGGTTCCTCATGTGCGCGATCGTGAAGGACATCCCGTTCCACGACTTCGAGGAGGGGTTCCCGGCCCTCATGACCATCGTCTTCATGCCCTTCACCTACAGCATCACGAACGGGATCGGGGCCGGCTTTATCACCTACGCCTTCCTGAAAGTGGCCCGGGGGAAGGCGCCCGAGGTCCACTGGATGCTCTTCCTAGCGGCGGCGGCGTTCCTCCTCTACTTCCTCCTTCCCCTGCTGAAAGCCG
>JBOHQK010000205.1:0-2552 GCA_050732195.1 Methylomirabilales bacterium (SeqCode) | reverse complement strand
GCCCAGCGATCGAGGCGGAGAGTGTTTTTGCTTTCGACGACCTTGACAAGTTCGAAGAAGAGGGGTATAAGGCGGCGTCTCTCGTCGTCCCATCCCTCAAAAATTTGCTGGCGGCACCCTAGCCTGCTGCCGCCTGACCGGTTCTCTTCCCCGAGGAGAGGGATGCCCGATCCGAGCCAGCCGCTACGACGGATCCTCCTGACCCTTCTCCCCAGTGTTCTCCTTATTCTCCTCCTCCCCTCGGCACCGGCCGCCGAGCATTTGCCCCCCGCCGCCGACGTCAGCCCTGCGCCTATCGGCTCCGCCGGCGTGAAGGCCCCCGCGGAGAAGGGCACCCTCCCCAACGCCGATGGCGAGGTGCCATCGCCCGATGGCAAGCCTGCCGCCACCCGTGAGGCCACCGCTCCCCCGCCGGGCAGCGGGGAGATGGCGCCGCACGGCAGCCAGGAGGGCCACGACTCCGTACCCCGAGACGCCGTCCCGGCCGAGACGCTGGTCACGCCCGAGGACACCAGGGTGCTGGACCAAGCCGGAGTGGAGACCGAGCCACCCGAAAGGGCCCCGGAGGTGGCGGAGACCTTTGATGTTCCGATCGAGATGAACGACAAGGTACGGGCCTACCTCGGCCTCTTCACCGGCGAACGCCGGGACCGGATCCAGGAGGCCTTCGATCGGGCCGGGCGGTACCTCCCCATGATGCGGGCCATCTTCCAGGAGCAGGGCCTCCCCCGCGACCTGGTGAACCTGGCCTACATCGAGAGCGCCTTCAAGGTGCAGGCCTACTCCCGGGCCCGGGCCGCGGGGATCTGGCAGTTCATTGCGGGGACGGGGCGGAAGTACGGTCTACGCATCGACTGGTGGATGGACGAGCGGCGGGACCCGGAGAAGGCAACCCGGGCGGCGGCGGAGTACCTGCGCGACCTCCACGGGATCTTCGGGTCCTGGACGCTCGCCATCGCTGCCTACAACGCCGGGGAGGGGAAGGTCGCCGGCACGATCCGCCGGCAGAAGACGGCCGATTTCTGGCGCCTCCGCCTCCCGCGGGAGACGAAGCTCTACGTCCCGGCCTTCATGGCGATGACCATCCTGGCGAAGGATCCGGCCCGCTACGGGTTTGTCCCTCCCGCCGAGGAGGTGGTCCCCACCGAGCCGCTGCCGCTCTCGGAGCCGCTGGACCTGCGCATCGTCGCCCAGGCTGCGGGGATCCCGCTGGAGGAGCTCCAGGCCCTGAACCCGGAGCTGAACCACCTCGTGACGCCCCCCCACGCGCCCGAGTATACGCTCCGCGTCCCGGCCGGCACCGCCGCCGAGTTCGCCCAAAACTTCAGCGAGATCAAGAAAACGCGCCGGGTGACCTGGCAGCGCCACCTCATCCGCCCCGGGGAGACCCTCTCGCAGATCGCCCGCCGCTACGACACCTCGGTCCAGGTCCTGATGGACCTGAACCGCGTTCCCAACCGCCATCGGCTCCGGGCCGGGCAGGCCCTCGTGGTCCCCCTGATGCACCTGGCGCTCGCCGAGGGAAATGGCCAGACCGCTCGCCTCCCCAGGTCGGGCAGCGGCCCCCGGACCTACGTGGTCAAGCCGGGCGATAGCCTGTGGCGGATCGCCCAAGTCTTCGACGTGTCCACCGATGACCTTAGGCGGTGGAACGACCTCGAGGGAACCCTCATTCACCCCGGCCTGCGCCTCCGCGTTCACTCGGACTAGTCCCCCACCCTCTGCACCCGGACCCCCTTGACAGGCTATACGCCTGTATAGTAAAAATATGCCAGGGTCTCTTTGAGGTATCCGAGAGGTGACCATGGCACAGGGTCTGACGCCGAGACAGCGTGAGGTCCTCGAGTTCATCAAGCGGTTCCTGGACGAACAGGGATATCCCCCTACGGTCCGGGAGATCGGCCGGCATTTCGGCTTCGTGCCCCGATCGGTCTTCGACCACCTGAAGGCGCTCGAGCGGAAGGGATACTTGAAGCGGGAAGCCACGAAGTCCCGCTCCCTCCAGATCACGGATCCCGCCTTCCCCGGCCGCCGCCTCGCCCGGCCCCGAGAGGTCCCCATCGTGGGACGGGTCGCGGCAGGCCGTCCCCTCCTTGCGGTCGAGAACCTGGAGGGGGCAGTCCCCCTCCCGGCGGAGTGGACCAACGGCGGCGAGGTCTTCCTCCTCCGCGTCCAGGGGGACAGCATGGTCGGGGCCCACATCCTCCCGGGCGACCTGGCACTGGTGCGGCGCCAGGAGAGCGCAGAGAGCGGGGATATCGTGGTGGCCCTGGTGGAAGAGGAGGCAACCATCAAGCGCTTCCAGCGCTCCGGCGAGACGGTCACGCTCCTCCCCGAGAACCCCGCCCTGGCCCCCCTCACGTTCGGCCCCGGCGCCCGCCTCGAGATCCTGGGGAAGGTCATCGGCGTCTTCCGCCGCCTCCCGTAGTGCCGGGCCAACTGACGTCGCCTTGTATCTTACCCGTAGAGCTCCCAGTGCTAGAATGCGGCCGCTACTGGGACGGGACAGACCGATTCGCCTCCGGTCTCGGAAGACCGAAAGTGAGCGTGGG
>JBOHQK010000204.1:0-7140 GCA_050732195.1 Methylomirabilales bacterium (SeqCode) | reverse complement strand
CCTGCTCGCGCCAGCCGCCCATGACCTCCGCTTCCACCGGCCAGATCCGGACCCGCTGGCGGGGGATCTTCCGTTCCCACTCCGCGGCGACCTTGGGGCTGGGGTAGAGGACCCGGATGGTGACGTTGCGGGCCAGGTACTCCAGGCCGGAGACGTCAATCTTCTCGTAGGGCGGGAGCACCGCCTTTCCCCGGGGACCGGCGACCTCGAAGATGCCATCGGTGACGATGACGATGGCGATGGGGGCCAGGATCAGGTTCTGCTTCCGGACGACCTCCGAGACGCGCTGGAAGAAAGCGTTGAAGTCGGTCAGGTAGTTTCCCCGGACGCTGAAGAGCTCCGTCAGTTTGGCCTCGATCTCGCGGGCGCTCTTCCGCTCGAACTCCTGGATGGGGAAGAAGGCCTTGGGCTCGTTCGGCGCATCCCCCCCGATGGAGCCCACGAAGAGGGCCCGCGGCTTCTGGAGTCCCCCCGTGCCGTTGAGGTGGCCGTAGAGGTAGTAGGACAGGAAGTGGATGGCATCCTTGAAGTGGGGCGTCCGCGTGAAGGACCCGCTGACGTCCACGCCCACGAAGAGGGAGAGGCGGGGCTCCTCCGGCTGGGTGAAGGTGCAGGCCGGCGCCAGCAGCAGGGCGGCGAGGAGCAGGACGGCAAGCCGGTGTGCCATGATTTCCCCCTGGCGCCCTATCGGCTGTCCGCGCCGCGGGACGCGTGGCTCTGGTGCGCTCCCGAGAGCTTGAGCACCTCGGCCGTTTCCATGAGGGCGTGGAGGGTCTTGAGGGGCAGGCTGAAGAGGTGGCGCCCGGTGAAGAAGAGCATGAAGAAGTTGATGGTAGCGGCGACCACCTGGAGGGGCGGGAGGACGTAGGCATCCACCAGCTCCTTCCCGGTGGTGTGGAACCAGCCGATCTCCGCCTTCACGTGGTTGATCATCTCCTTGGTCCAGGAGAAGACGGCCCCCGCGGCCGGCTGCGCGGCGGCGCGGGCCTCCGCGACGCCCCGCCGGGAGATGATGGCCAGGAGGGTCGGCGTCCCGTACCGGCCGAAGAGGAACCAGGTCATCCCGCGGACCCCGATCCAGGCCATGCTCGAGATGAGGAGGACACCCGTCACCCCGAGCCGGAACTGGCCGCCGCTCTGCTGGGCCAGCCAGGGGGTGATGGCGTCCACCAGTTCCCGGTAGAGGAAGACGACCTCGACGATCATGACGAACAGCTCCACCAGCACCATCTGGACGATGTCCTTCCAGTTGTGCTGCTGGATGGCCTCCACCATGACGTGCAGGCAGGCGAAGCTCCCGGCGATGAGGAGCACGAGGACGACGAAGAGCACGGGCTGCAGGAAGAAATGGGCGCCGCTCCCCACCAGGTCGCTGGCGATCTCGGAGGCCGTGGGGTAGAGGGTGTAGCTGAAGATGCCCGCCTCCAGCATGGACCAGAGGAGGGTGAGGGTCACGGCGATCCAGGGGATGCCGGGCTGCAGGGAGCTGTGCGTGGCCCGCTTGATGAGCGAGAAGGGGAGCATGACCAGCTCGAAGAGGGCGAGGTAGAGGCCGGCGGCCAGGATGCGGAGGAGGCCCCAGATCCACCCCGCGGTGAGGAACAGGGCCCGGAGGATTCCCGCCCAGAAGAAGGCGACGGCCCGACCGCTATCCCACCAGGCGGTGAGCATCGCGGCGATGAACTGGCCCCGCCCCCCCCGGAACGGCAGGGTATAGAGGGCGCACATGGTGCACCACATGCCGACGATGAGGAGCAGAGCCGGTAGCAGGAGCAGCGTGAGCTTCAGGGCAGTCACCGCCGGCGAGGAGAAATCCCAGAAGAAGCGGACGATCGCCGCCTGGACGCTGGGGATCCAGGCCACGGGCGAGGTGAGGATCTGGAAGACCAGTCTCCATTCAGGGGAGAGAGCGGATTGGACGTTGGGGACCATGCTATCTCCTCCGCGGGCCGGCGGCTCCGGATCCTCTGGTTATGATTTGACGGTGCTCGTGGGCAACCACCCGTCTCACGCACACGGGGCCGATGGGGGATTTTGCAACTTGGGTGCCAAGAACCTGCTTTGGGCGAGCGGGCAGGGGCCTGAGGGGGCGGGGGTTCGGGGATGGAGGAGGGGCGTCAGCCCCGGCGGCGCTGGCCGGGGGCTCCAGCACGGAGCGGCCGTAGTGGCCCGTCAGGGGGGCCGGCCGGGCGGGGGTGTGGCAAAGTCTCTCAGTCGTGGAGCCCCGCGCCATACCGGGGGGGCGCCCCCCCTCCCCGCCGGATCCGCCACCCCGCCGCTAGGCGGGCGGCCGCCCCCGGCGCTTGACAGGGGGTGGCGAAGCCGTTATAGGGACGGCGGGGGGAAGCCATGAAGCGCGCCTGCCGCTCCCTCTCGCTGGTCGCTCTCCTGTTCTGTGTTTCCTGCCAGGCTGCCATCCGGAAGGGGCCCGGGGAGACGATCATCCTGGGGACGGAGGACCTCTCCGGCGTTCCGGTGGCCGCTCTGGAGGAGAAGATCGCGCGGGACCTGGTGGGAGTCCGGAACGTGATCCAGGGACTCACGGAGCTCGAGCGGCGCACCAGCGACACAGTCGCCGCCCTGGGTCGTCGTGAGGCCGGGTCCTACACGCAGGCCGAGAACGACCGGATCCGGGCCCTGCTCCAGAGTTACCTGAACTACCGCTCCGTCCTGCTCCGGCTCCTCGGGTACTACAGCTCCTTCGAGACCGTCGCCCGGGAGGACCTCCGCCTGAAGAGCTTCCTCCTGGCCTACGTCTCCGGCCTGACGCTCTACCGGGAAGGCATCCTGCTGGTGACCACCTTCCGGGACCGTCCCCTGGCGCGCGCCAAGCTGAATGAGCCCGAGCCGGTCTGGGGGGTCCCACCCGATGTCTTCGAGACGGTCTACGGCAACATCACCTCCCTCGCCAATGTCCGCCTCCTGGGGGAGGCCTGGGACTTCTACTCCGCCCAGTTGCCCCGGATGGCGCACCACGGGCTGACGGACGGGTCGGAGTTTGCCTGGCTCCACGACACCATCCGGCAGCAGCAGCAGTTCATCGAGGCGAACGCCGTCAACATCTGGGTGGGAAAGTGGGACATCCTGTGGCGCAGGATCCACACCCTCCGCCGCCGGCCGACGTACAATGCGGCTGCCATCGTGGGGACCTTTGCCAGCCAGGCGAAGGTCTGGATCTCCCGGCCGCGCATCAGCCACGCCCAGATCCAGGAGTTGAAGCGGATGCTCCAGCCGGGGGATATCATCTTCGAGCGGCGGAACTGGTACCTGAGCAACGGGTTCCTCCCGGGCTTCTGGTCCCACATGGCGCTCTACGTGGGCACGGCCGAGGAGTTGGAGCGCCGGGGTCTGGCGACGCACCCCTTCGTCCAGCCGCATCTGGAGAAGTACCGGCAACCCGATCGGAACGGGCACGAGCACCGGGCGATCGAGGCAGTGGTCTGGGGGGTGATCTTTTCCTCCCTCGAGGAGACGGCGTCCGCGGATCACATCGCCGTCCTCCGACCGCGCGTCTCCGAGGCGCGCAAGAATGCCGCGATCGCGCGGGCGTTCTCGCATTACGGCAAGCCGTACGACTTCGATTTTGATTTCTTCTCCACCGACAAGCTGGTCTGCACGGAGTTGATCTACCGCGGGTACGACGAGTTCATCGAGGGGGAGCGGATCGAGTTCCCCCTGGTCCGGATCCTGGGGCGGGATACCCTCCCGCCCGATGAGATCGTCCGGATGTTCGCGCGGCAGCGTTCTGGGCAGAGGCAGGGGGAGGCGGTCGGCCTGCCGACGCCGGGCCAGCTGGACTTTGTCCTCTTCCTGGATGGGGACTTCTGGTCGGGGACGGCCCGGTTCGCGGGCGTGGAGGAGTTCATCCGGTCCGCCGAGCGCCCGGCCCCGGGCCCGGCCACGGAGGGAAGGGTGGGAGACGGGCCGGGATCGTGAAGGTGCGGGTCACCCGGGAGGCCGGCACCCCCCTGACGTGAAGCGCCCGCGCCGGGGACTGGGCGCGGACCTGAGCGCGGAAGGCTGCGGGGGACGGGAGGCGGGGAGGAGGGGCCCCGGGGCGCTTGGCGATTGCAGAAGGGCTTCCGGGGAGGGCGGGCAAACGACGGGGACCAGCGCGGTCGGGGAGGGCGGAGCGATGCGGAAGGTGACGCAGTTGACGCTGACGATGCAGAGCAAGCCCGGGGTCCTGGCCACTCTGTGCGCGACCCTCGCCAATGCGGGGATCAACATCGAGGCGGTCTGCGCGCCGGAGACCGGGGGCAAGGGGAAGGTCCGCCTCCTGGTCGGGGACGCCGCCAGGGCCCAGGCGGTCCTGAAGCAGGCCAAGGTGCGGGCCGGCACCGAGGAGGCGCTGGCCCTGACGCTCGAGAACCGCCCCGGGTCCCTGGCGGGTGTGGCCGGCAAACTGGCCCGGGCCAAGGTCAATGTGAAGTGCGCCTACGCGACGACCGCCGGGCCAGGGGGGCAGGCCACGGTCATCCTTACTGTCTCCAACGCGGCCAAGGCCATGGCGGCCCTCGGCGGTTGACGGGCCGGAGCGGGCCGTCGCGACTCGGTCCTCGCTGCCACACCGGCCTCCGGGGCCGTCCTGCGCCAGCCGGCGGGAGAATCGCCGGGCACCCTCCCGTTGGGCCCTTCCAGGACCATCTCGGACCATCTCGTAGACAGCGCAGCGCTTGGTGATCCGGCCGGGCCCGGCGTCGAAGGCAGCCGCCAGGGTAGCGGGCGCCGGCACGGGAGGGAGGATTCCGGGTTGACAGCCGCGGAGGGGGGAAGTACCGTGAGCCGACGCGCGGGGGCATCGGCTGCGCGTCGGGAGGGACGGGTGGGGGGAAGACGCGCGGCTGCCCTCACGGTGGCGCTGACGGCCTCCCTGGTGGCCTGCGCCCCCGGCCAGTTTGACCAGATCGTCCGGGAGCTTGGCGCGCCGTTCGGGACGCCGGCCCTCACCGAAGAGCGGATCGCCTCCGGCCTGAAGGAGGCCCTGCGGGTGGGGACGGAGAACGCCGTGGATCTGACCGGGCGGGTCAACGGCTATTTCGGGAATCCGAAGATCAAGATCCCGATGCCTCCGGCCCTCCAGCGGCTCGCCGACACCCTCCGGGCGATGGGGCTCGCGCGCCAGGTGGAGGAATTCGTCCTCAGCATGAACCGGGCGGCGGAGCAGGCGGCCCCCCAGGCGACGGCCATCTTCCTGGACGCCGTCGCGGCGATGACCTTCGAGGACGCCCGGCGGATCCTGGAGGGGCAGGGGGACGAGGCGACGCAGTACTTCAGAGCCAGGACATCCACGCGGCTCTCCGGCCTCTTCCGGCCCATCGTGCACGGCAGCATGGAGCGGGTCGGCGTGACCCGACTCTACCAGGACCTCACGGCCCGCTACATGGCCCTTCCCCTGGTCCGGCGCCCGGACCTGGACCTCGACCACTACGTGACCGTGAAGAGCCTGGACGGCCTCTTCCTCATGGTGGGGGAGGAGGAACGGAGGATTCGGACCGACCCGGCGGCGCGGGTGACGGATGTCCTGCGGGAGGTCTTCGGCCGGTGAGGGCCGCCTGGTGCGCCACCCTCGGCGCGGCCTTCCTGGGGGCGATCCCCGGCCCGGCGGCCGCCCAGGACCTCGAGGCCTTCCACCAGGTGAGCCCATCGGTGCTGGTGTACCTGGGGAAGGACGGGGACCGGGCCAATGCCGGCGTCATCCGGACGCCGATCGGCTATGTCCTGGTGGACACCGGCCACACGCCGGCCGACAGCGAGCGGATCCGGCGGGCGCTCCTCGTGAGCCGGCTGGACGTACGGTACCTGATCGTGACCCAGTCCCACCCGGACCACCACCTGGGAGCCTTTGTCTTCAGCCCGCCCGCCCTCCTCGTCGCCCACGAGGCGACGCGGACAGCCATGGCGAAGATGGACCCCAGAGCCCTCACGGCCCTCTTCGCGACCCGCTATCCTGAGGCCGCGGAGAGCCTGCGAGGCTACCGGATGGTCCTGCCGGACCTCACCTTCACCGACTCCCTGACGCTCTACCCGGGCGGTGTGGAGGTGCGGCTCCTGCACCTGCCCGATGCCCACACGCAGGGGGATGCGGCCGTCTGGCTTCCGCAGGAAGGGGTCCTCTTCGGCGGCGGGGCGGTGAACGTCCGGCGGCACCTGAACCTGGCCGATGGCAGCAGCGCCGGTCTCCTGCGGGCTCTGGAGCGCCTCGCCGCCCTGAAGCCCAGGGTGGTGGTCCCGGCCCACGGGGGGATCGGCGGGCTGGCCGACCTCGCTGGCCTGCGCCAGTACGTTCTGGACCTTCGGGCGGAAGTCCGGCGCCTGCGGGCGGCCGGCCGGGACCCGGAGGGGGTCCTCCAGCAGGCCCGCCTTCCCCAGTACGACGCCTGGCCGGGGAGAGAGTGGCTGCGCGGGACGCTCACGCGCATTTACCGGGAGTTGGCGGAGGAATAGCGAGGCTCCAACGAATTGGAGATAATCCTCCCGCGACGACCGGGGTGCCGGGCCAACGAAATGCCCCGAGGATTCCAGCCAAGCTGCGGGTGGCGCCGGGCGCGGCCCCCGAGCGGCCGGGCCGAGTGGGACCCCTTCGGCCTCCTGCCGCAATGCAGCGCATTGCGGGAGGGGCTGAGCGGGTGACGGAGCCCGGCCGCGAGCGGGGCACGCCGGCGACAGGACCCGCGGCAGAACGGTCTGTCAGGAGTGGGCCGCAGTGCTTGGAGCGGCACTAGGGGTGGAAGAAGAGGATCCCGGCGTCGCGCATGATCCTGGCGGCGGCCACCGCCGTGGCGGCCCCGGCGTCAGCGGGCGGACAGACCTCCACGAGATCGAGGGCGACCACCTCGAGGTCGGCCAGGCCCCCGAGGACCGCCAGCGCCTCCGCCGTCGTCCAGCCGGCCGGCTCCGGGCAGCTCACGCCCGGGGCGAAGGCAGGGTCGAGCACATCAATATCAATGGTGAGGTAGACCGGATGGCCCCTGAGAGCGAACCGGGTGGCCTCTAATCCGGCGGGTGTCCGTGGGTCCAGCCAGAGCGTGTTCGCCTCCGCGAAGGCCGCCTCCTCCGCGGTCCCCGATCGGATCCCCGCCTGGATGAGCCGGCCGGGCCCCACCTGTTCCGCCACCCGGCGCATCACGCTGGCGTGGG
>JBOHQK010000203.1:0-6261 GCA_050732195.1 Methylomirabilales bacterium (SeqCode) | reverse complement strand
CTCCCCGTTGCCCAGCCGCAGGAGTTTCATGGCGGTCTTCACCGGGATGGGGTTGGTCTCGTAGAACATGGACTGACAGAGGGGGAAGAGGCGGAGGTGCAGCTCCTGGGCCCGCTTCCAGTTCCCGCTCAGGGCGGCGTGGGTCATCTCGACCACGTCGGCCGGGACGATGTTCGCCACCACCGAGATGACGCCAGCCCCGCCCACGGCCATGAGGGGGAGGGTGAGAGTGTCGTCCCCCGAGAGGAAGCAGAGTTTCCCCCGGCACAGCACGATGTCCTGGGTCATCTGCTCCAGGTTCCCGGTGGCCTCCTTGATCCCCACGATGTTGGGATGCTCCGCCAGCTCCGCGACCGTCTCCGGCAGCATGTTGACGCCGGTCCGCCCCGGGATGTTGTACATAATAATGGGGATGTCCACGACATCCGCGATGGCCCGGAAGTGGGCGAGGAGGCCAGCCTGGGTCGGCTTGTTGTAGTAGGGGTTCACGATGAGCACGCCGTCGGCGCCGGCCTCCTTGGCGTGCCGGGTCAGCGCGATGGCCTCTGCGGTGCTGTTGCTCCCCGTCCCGGCGATGACCGGCACCCTCCCGGCGACCGCCCGGATGGTCCCCTCCACCACCTCCCGGTGCTCCTCGTGGCTCAGGGTCGGGGACTCCCCCGTCGTCCCGCAGGGGACGATGGCGTCGGTGTCGTGCTTCACGTGGAACTCCACCTGCTCCCGGATCTTCGCCTGGTCCACCGCCCCGTCCCGAAAGGGGGTGACCATGGCCACGATCGACCCCTGGAAGAACCGCTTCATGGCTCGCCCTCCTCTCCCGCCGGAGTCCCCGGCGGCCCGCTCCGTCCCCCGGCTACAGCTCCTCCGGAATCTCCTCCCCCCGGATCAAATCCTCGTAGGTCTCCCGCCGCCTGATGACCAGGTACCGGTTCCCCTTCCCCAGGACCTCCGGGAGTCGGGGCCGCGCGTTGTAGTTGGAGGCCATGGTGAAGCCGTAGGCCCCCGCGCTCATCACCGCCAGCAGGTCGCCCGGCTTCACCGCCGGCAGCTCCCGGTCCTTCGCCAGGAAGTCTCCCGACTCGCAGATGGGCCCCACCACGTCCGCGGTGAGGGTCGGCGTCCCCTCCACCCGGTGGACGGGGATGATGGCGTGGTAGGAGCCGTACAGGCTGGGCCGGATGAGGTCGTTCATGCCGGCATCCACCACCACGAAATCCTTGGTCGCGGTCCGCTTGGTGTAGAGCACCCGGGTCACGAGGATACCGGCATTGCCCACGATGACCCGGCCGGGCTCCAGGACAATGGTGCAGTTCAGGTCCTTCACCACCCCAATGAGGGCCTCTGCGAAGACCCCGAGCGCGGGTGGTTCCTCGTCCTTGTAGGTGATCCCCAGCCCGCCCCCCACGTCCAGGTAGCGGATGTCCAACTCCAGCGCCCGCAGCTCCCGGGTGAGCTCCGCGATCTTCGCCAGGGCGTCCACGAAGGGGCCCACCTCGGTGATCTGGGAGCCGATGTGCTGGTGGATCCCCACCACCCGGACCCGGGAGAGTTCCCGCGCCAGCTCGTACGCCTCCACCGCCTGGGAGATGTCAATGCCGAATTTGCTCTTCCGCAGGCCCGTGGAGATGTAGGGGTGCGTCCGGGGGTCCACGTCCGGGTTGATCCGGAGGGCCACCCTCGCCTCCACCCCCATGTTGCTGGCCACGTCGCTGATGACCTGCAGCTCCTGCGAGGACTCCACGTTGAACATGAGGATGTCGGACTTCAGCGCGTAGGCGATCTCCTCCCGGGACTTCCCCACCCCCGCGTAGACGATCCGGTCGGGCGGGATGCCGGCCCGAAGGGCCCGGAACAGCTCCCCCCCGGAGACGACGTCCGCCCCGCCCCCCATGCCGCCGAACAGTTTCAGGATGGAGAGGTTGCTGTTGGCCTTCAGCGCGAAGCAGATGAGGTGCGGGATGGGGGCGAAGGCCTCGTCGAAGACCCGGAAGTGGCGGGTGAGGGTGGCGTGGCTGTAGCAGTAGAAGGGGGTGCCCACCTCCCGGGATATGGTGGGGATGGGGACCTCCTCGCAGTGGAGGACATCGTCCCGGTACTGGAAGTGGTGCATCGCGCCCGTTCACTCCCCGCAGGGCCGCCCCGGGTGGACCGCGACGCACCCCGGCGGGCGGGAGTCACGCGATCTCGATGCGCGGGTCACGGGTCGGCACTCGACGATCAGGCGCCCTGCGCTTGGCGGCTGGTCAGGCGGCGGTCGCGCTCCGCCCCGAAGAGGGGAACACTACCCGTTTTTTCTACCACGGCGCGCGGAAGGGTGTCAAAGGGAAAGTGGCAATGGACGTGGTGAGTGACGCGAACTTGCGGGATGAGGGCGGCAAGACGGAGCAGACCGATGCGCCGAGACGCACCCCCGCGCAACCAGTAAGGGGGGAGAGCGTCGAGGTCGCCCCGACCCTCCCGGCGCGGTATGGGGGTGGTGAAGCAAATCGGGGCGGGGGCGACGTGACAAATGCTGGGAATTCGCTAGAATGTTACCGCCCGTTCTG
The DNA here is from genome assembly GCA_050732195.1 of Methylomirabilales bacterium (SeqCode). GTDB lineage: Bacteria > Methylomirabilota > Methylomirabilia > Methylomirabilales > JACPAU01 > JACPAU01. The sequence continues at coordinate 3,715 of JBOHQK010000203.1, read as the reverse complement.
GAGGAGTCTTACCCCACCCTGAGACGGCCGGGCGTCCCATGATCGTTGGCATCCCCAGGGAAACCTATCCGGGCGAGCGGCGGGTGGCCCTCGTTCCCGGGGTCCTGCCCTCGCTCGCCAAGGCCGGGCTCGAGGTGGTGGTGGAGAGCGGAGCGGGCACCGCCGCAGGATATCCCGACGCCGGCTACGTCGAGAAGGGCGCGCGGATCGCGTCCTCCCGCGGCGAGGTCTTCCGCGCCGCGGACGTGGTCCTCCAGGTCCGGGCCTACGGTGCCAATCTGGACGTCGGACGCGTGGACCTCCAGCTGTTGCGCGTCGGCCAGGTGCTCGTCGGCCCGTTCGATCCCCTCTACGCCGTCGAGGCGGTCAAGGAGGTCGCGTCCACCGGCGCCACGACGTTCGCCCTGGAACTCCTGCCGCGCATCGCCCGCGCCCAGAGCATGGACGTTCTGTCCTCCATGGCCACCGTGAGCGGCTACAAGGCAGTCCTCCTCGCCGCCGACCTCCTGCCGAAGATGTTTCCCATGCTCATGACCGCCGCCGGCACCGTCGCCCCCGCGCGGGTCTTCGTGGTGGGCGCGGGCGTTGCCGGGCTCCAGGCCATCGCCACCGCCAGGAGGCTGGGTGCGGTGGTCGAAGCCTTCGACGTTCGGCCCGCGGTGAAGGAGCAGATCCAGAGCCTCGGGGCCAAGTTCGTGGAGTTGACCCTGGAGGCGGCCGACGCCGAGGGCGCGGGCGGGTATGCGAGGGCCCAGGAGGAGGCGTTCTACCGCCAGCAGCGGGACGTCATGGCCCGCCTGGTGGCACAGAGCGATGTCGTGATCACCACGGCCCTGATCCCGGGCAAGAGAGCGCCGGTCCTCATCACCGCCAAGATGGTGGCCGGCATGGCCCCAGGATCGGTGATCGTGGACCTGGCCGCGGAGCGGGGGGGCAACTGCGAGCTGACGCGGCCCGACGCGACCGTGGTGGAACATGGGGTGGCCATCCTCGGCCCCGTCAACCTCCCCGCGACGGTGCCCTACCACGCGAGCCAGATGTACGCTAAGAACATCTCGACCTTCCTCCTGCACCTGGTGAAGGACAAGACGATCCAGATCGACATGAGCGACGAAATCACCCGGGAGACCCTGCTGACGCGAGGAGGAAAGGTGGTGCACCCCAGGGTGCGCGAGGCCCTGGGGCTTGGTCCGCCTGTGCCTGCCGACGAAAGGACATCGGAATGGAAGCCTTTGCAGTCACGCTGACCGTCTTCGTGCTGGCGATGTTCGTGGGCTTTGAAGTCATCACGAAGGTGCCGCCCACCCTCCACACGCCTCTTACGTCGGGATCCAACGCCATCTCGGGCATCACCATCATCGGGGCCATCCTCTCGGCGGGGCTCCAGCTGACCCTGCTCACGACCACCCTGGCCTTCGTGGCGGTGGTCTTCGCCACGATCAATGTGGTCGGGGGCTTCCTGGTCACCCATCGCATGCTCGAGATGTTCAAGAGGAAGTAACGGGCCATGCGGGCCGCCCTCATCAACTTCGCCTACCTGATCGCCGTGACGCTCTTCATCTTCGGCCTCAAGGGGCTCTCCAGTCCCCGGACCGCGGTGCGCGCCAACATGGTTGGCGCCCTCGGGATGCTCATCGCGGTGGTCGCCACCCTCGTGGATCAGCAAATCGTGAGCTACGGGGTCATCCTGGCCGGCATCGCGGTGGGGTCCGCCATCGGAGCGGTGCTCGCCCTCAAGATCCGCATGACCGCCATGCCGCAGATGGTGGCCCTGCTCAACGGCTTTGGGGGCGGCGCGTCGGTGCTGGTCGCCGGGTCCGCCCTCCTCGAGACCATTGCGCTAAGGGAGGCGCTGTCGAACCAGTTCACCGTGGCCACGGGTGCTTCTGGGATCATCGGGGCTGTCACGTTCTGGGGGAGTCTCGTCGCCTACGCCAAGCTCGAGGAGCTCGTCCCCGGCCGGCCCTTGGCCTTCGCGGGCCAGCAGATCCTCAACGGGATGTTGCTCCTGGTCTCCCTGGTCCTGGGCGCCTGGATGGTAATCGAGCCGAACCCCACGGGTTTCTACTGGGTGCTCGTGGCCGTGGCCTCCGTCCTCGGCGTGACGAGCGTCCTCTCGATCGGCGGCGCGGACATGCCCGTGGTGATCTGCCTGCTGAACGCTTACTCCGGCCTGGCGGCCTGCGCGACGGGGTTCGTACTCAACAACAACGGGCTGATCATCTCCGGCTCGCTGGTGGGGGCCTCGGGGATCATCCTCAGCCAGATCATGTGCAGAGCCATGAACCGCTCGCTCGCCAACGTCCTGTTCGGCGGCGTGGGAGCCGCGGTCGTGAGCCAATCCCATGCCGACGCGGTCTACGCCGGCAAGGTGAAGGCCGCCTCCCCCGACGAGATCGCGATGATGATGGAGCACGCCCGCCGGGTGGTGATCGTGCCGGGCTACGGCATGGCCGTCTCCCAGGCCCAACACGCGGTGCGCGATCTGGCCAGGCTGCTCGAGTCCCGCGGGACCGAGGTGGAGTTCGGCATCCACCCGGTCGCCGGGCGGATGCCGGGGCACATGAACGTGCTCCTGGCCGAGGCCAACATCCCCTACGAGAAGGTCAAGGAGATGGGCGAGATTAACCCCTCCTTCGAGCAGACCGACGTGGCCGTGGTCATCGGGGCCAACGATGTCGTCAATCCCGTGGCGCGCACCGATCCCACATGCCCCATCGCCGGGATGCCGATCCTCGACGTGGACAAGGCAAAGACCGTCGTGGTGATCAAGCGCAGCCTGAGCCCCGGATTCGCCGGCATCCCGAACCCCCTCTTTGCCGCCGACAACACCCTGATGCTGTTCGACGACGCGAAGAAGGCGGTCCTGGATCTGATCTCGGCGCTCAAGGAGGCCGCCTAGACTAGGGGCGTCTCGCCGATTCCACGACACCATGAGCCTCGGTGAGTGGGAGCTCATCGAGACGCTCCGCGGGGGTCCTCCCCCGGAGCGCCGGGTGAGGCCCCAGGTGGGCGTCCTCATGCGGGGAGGAGGCCACCGCCTTCACGCGCCGGCTGGCGCCAACTGATGCTGCGCCCGCGGCGGCTTTCGGAAATCAGAGGGCGGGACGGGCAGGAAGGCGAGGGGAGCAGGCCGAAGCAGAGGATCCTGCCGCCATGGGGTTCCTGGTCCGGGTGCTCGTGAACGCAATGGCGATCCTCGTTGCCGCCGCGGTGGTGCCGGGGATCGAAGTCCACGGGGCCGCCTCGACCCTGGGGGCGGGGCTCGTCCTCGGGCTCGTCAACGCGGTCGTCCGCCCCATCCTTCTGATCCTGACCCTTCCGCTCACCCTCCTGACCCTGGGCCTCTTCCTCTTCGTCCTGAACGCCCTGTGCCTCTGGTTCACCGCGGCCCTCGTCAAAGGGTTTGTGGTCTCCGGCTTCTGGGCGGCCATCTTTGGAGCGTTCCTCGTCAGCGTGGTGAGCTGGTTCCTCACCGCGTTCCTCAGCGACCGTGGTCAAATCGTCGTGATCACTCGCCGCACCCCGCCGGGCTCCGGCTGGGCGTAGCCCCGAGCGGCAAACCTGAGAGATGCGAGGCGGAAAAATGAAAACGCCTTCCGGGCCATACCTTCCCCGGAAGGCGTCTGGAGTCTGGGGTGTCAAGCGGAAACTCCCCTTACGGCGCCGCGCGGACCTCGGCGGAGGGGGCGCTCTCGTTGCGCTTGCGCGACCG
>JBOHQK010000202.1:0-6605 GCA_050732195.1 Methylomirabilales bacterium (SeqCode) | reverse complement strand
TCTACGAGTCGGTGACCCACCCGCGCCCGCACCGGAAGGCGGTTGTCCCCTTTGAGGCGGTCCGGGAGATCCTGACCAACGAGCGGGGCCGTTTCAGCGAGCGGGCCCTGAAGGGGCTCCTCAAGGGACTCTCCGCCTTCCCGGTGGGGAGCCTGGTCCGGTTGAACACCCGGGAGGTGGCGCGGGTGGTGACCAGCAACCCCGCCTTCGCCCTGCGCCCCATGGTGGAAGTCCTCTTCGATGCCGCGGGGGACCGGGTGCAGGGGCGGCGGATTGACCTGGCCAGGAACAGCCTGCTGTACATCGTGGACTCGGTGACGGTCCACGAGGTGCTGTAGCCGAGGGAGAACGCAGGGTGGCTAAGACGGCGACTCTTTCCGAGGCCACGATTCCCGAGACGGAGCGGCCGCGGGCCAACCCCAGCGTCCTCTACCGGGAGCTGCGAACGGGCTGCGTCCTCTACCACCCCGGGACCAACGAGGCCCACGTCCTGAATCTCACCGCCGCCTACATCTGGACCTCCTGCGATGGGCAGATGGATGTGGGCGCGATCGCCGCCCACGTGGCCGAGGTCTGTAAGCTCCCCCTCCCCGAGGCGCAGCGGGACGTGAGGAAAGCCCTCAGAGAGTTTCATGCCAAGAAGCTCCTCCTCTAGGCCCCCAGCCCTTCGCCTCCCCCGCGGCAGGACCCGCTGGGTCTTCACGGCACACCGCCGCGTGGGGAACCACGCCTTCCGAATCTGCGGGGATGATCCGGCGTTCCTGCCCCTCTGCGACGCGATCTATCCGAACGCGACGTGGACGGGGGGCAACGGTGCGGACCCGCTCTACAGGCTGGTCAGGGAGCCGAGAGGCTTCGTGGCCGCCTATTCCCCGGGGCGGTTGCTCAAGCGGTCGCGCAGCGCCGCGCGTCTCCTCGTGCCCCTCGAGTGGTGGATCACCTACGACATCCTCTACTCGGACTCGCGGAACCTGCACCTCCACGGGGGCGGGTTTCGCGCCGGTGACGCGGCCGTCCTCCTGCCGGGGGGGCACGGGGCCGGGAAGACCAGCCTGACCCTCGAAGCCCTCTACCGGGGCTACCAGGTCTACAGCGATGAGATCCTCGTGGTGGACCCGGAGCGGACCCTCCTGCTTCCCTATCCCCGCTGCTTCGTCGTCAAGGAGCCGGGGATGCGGCTGTTCCCTCACCTGCAGGGCCTCTATCGCACCCGCGGTCCGCAGAAGGCCGGGCGGTCGGTGATGGTCTGGTACGTCAACCCGCGGGAGATCAGACCGGATCACCTGGCCCCCGCGGCTCCCTGTGGCTGGCTCCTCTTCCCGCGGTTCCGCGCGGGGGCGCCGACCCGGGTCATGCCCGTGAGCGAACTGGAGGTCGTGGGGAAGCTCCTCGCCTGCGTCTTCACCTTCTTCCTGAACACGAGCGCGACGCTGACCGGCGTGGCGGCCCTGGCCCGGCGCTGCCGTGCCTATGAGATCGAGTTCGGCGAACTGCGCCGGGGTTTCGACGCGATCGAGGACCTCCTGGCAGGCCGGAGAGCAGCGTGAATCTCCTGTACTACAGGCGGTTGCTGGCGGACCGAGTGCGGCTCCGGGCGTTCCATCGCGCGATCCGCGCGACGGTCCGCCCCGGGGACGTGGTCGTGGAGATCGGCGCAGGGCTGGGGACCTATTCCTTCCTTGCGGCCAGGGCCGGCGCTCGCCGCGTGTACGCCATCGAAGCCGACTCTGAGGTCTGTCGGGTGGCCGCGTCCCTGGCGGAGCAGAACGGCCTGGCCGACCGAATCCGGTTCCTGCGGGGGTACTCGACGGATATTGAACTCCCCGAACGGGCCGACGTGGCGATCTTCGAGGATTACACCAGTTTCTTCTTCTCCAGCCGCATGCGGAGTCTCCTCCGGGACATCCGGCGCCGCCTGCTCAAGCGGGACGGCCGCCTGCTTCCCTGCGCCATTGACTTGTACGTGGCCGGCGGCGCCGACGCCCGGGTCTACCGGGACCTCGACCTGGGCCGCGCCCGGCCCGACCGCCTCTTCGGCCTGGATTTCAGCGAGACCCGCCGGCTGGCCGCGAACCTTCCCGTGCGCGTCGAGGCGACACCCCGGCACCCCCTCACGCCGCCGCTCCGCTGCGCCCGGATTGACCTCAGGAGGGGCGAGGACTTCGGTTTTGCCTTCGCCGGGCAGGCCCGGGCGGGGCGCGACGGGCTCCTGCACGGACTATTGGGATGGATGGACCTGGAGCTGGCCCCGGGCCTTCGCCTCTCCTGCTCCCCCCTCCGTCCGCGCACCGCCTGGGGTCAGAGTTTCTACCCCTTCACCGAGCCGCTCCGCGTGCGCAGGCGCGAGCCTCTGAAGATCGGCATGGAGTTGGTCTTCCCCCATGGGATCTCCCGCTACCTCCAGCGCTGGACGGTCTCGGCTGGTAATGCGTACCGGGAGGGAAACACCTTTGCGGGCATGCCCTTCTCTGAGCACTCCCTGAACGGGGAGTCGGCTAGGACGCGGGGGAGGCTCGGGCCCCGGAGCCGGGTGCTCCTGACGGTGCTGTCGGAACTCCGGGGGGAGGCCTCGTACGGGAAGGTCGCAGCCGCCCTGGTCAAGAAGCACCCGCGCGTTTTCAAGGGCCAGGAGGATGCCCTCGCCACGGTCGTCCGCCTCGTTCCGGCCCTTTCCAGCCTGGCCGGGGATCTCTGATGCCCATGAGGAGAGAACGATGAAAGAACCCGCTGAGACACGTACGCAAGACGGGACTTTGGCGCTGCAGAGCCGCCGCAAGTTTCTGAAGAGAGCCCTGATGACGGCGGCGTACGTGGCGCCCGTCGTCCTCTCGTACTCGAGCACCGTGTTCGCAGCCCACTGCAACGAGTCGTCGTGCGGTGGCGCGGACCACATAAAGGGTGCGATGGTCTGGAGCCCCGGCTGCTCCAAGCTCAATTAGCACCATCCGGTCCCCGATGCCTGCTCATGCGCCATCGGCCTGTGCTCTCCCGGCCCTGTGCCGCCTTGCCCGCACGGCGCCCGAGGAAAGCTCAGGGATCCGGGGCATGGCTCTGGCCGATCTCCGGCAGGTCCTAGGACTGGCCGACGCGCACAACGTCCTGGCCCTGATCCTCCCCGCCCTCCGGCGCGCCTGGCCCGCCCTCCCGGACGACTTCCAGATATCCCTCGCCGAATCCGAGGCCGCGTTTGCCGCGCAGGCGCTCTTCCGCCAGAACGAGCTGAAGAGGGCTTTACACCTGCTCGATGCCGCGGGCGTGGAGGCGGCGGTTTTGAAGGGCGGCTTCCTCGCCTCCTGCGTCTACGGCGACTTCGCACAGCGTCCGATGAACGACTTTGATCTTTTCGTGCGGCGGGAGGACCTCCCGCGAGCGGCCGCGGCGCTCCAGCAGGAGGGCTATCTCTGCGAGGACGACCGGCCGGACCAGGGAGACCCCGGAGGAGCCTCCCTCTTCCGCAGCCCGACCGGGCAGGCCATCGAGCTCCGCTACGATCTCGCCCAGGGGACGCGCCTCCGCGGTGTCGTCACCTTCCCTGAAGCAGAGATGTGGCAGAGGCGGCGGACGTTCGTCGCGGTGCCGGGGGGCACCCTCCTCAGCCTGGATCCGACGGATCATCTCCTTTACCTCGTCTATCACGCGGGGATCCTCCACCTCTTCGCCGCGCTCGTCTGGCTCGTGGATGTGGACCGATTCATCCGGAAGTATCAGGGAGAGATTGCGTGGGAGGAGCTGCCGACCCGGGCCCGCCGGATCGGCTGCGCCACCTGCCTGTGGCACGGCCTCGTATTGGCCAAGCACCTCCTCGACACGCCAATCGGGAACTCTGTGTTTCGGGCGCTTCAGCCCGGCACCCTCCGCGCAAGCCTGGTTCGGCGGTGGCTCACCCCCCAGACGCTCCTCCGCGGGTTGACCCCACCCGAACAGCCCCGCATGCAGGGGCTCCAGATGCTCCTCCTGGACACGACGGGGGCGGACCTCCGGTCACTCTGGCAGGGCCTCTTCCCCCCCCGCGAGTGGCTCCAGTGGCGCTACCAGACCTCCCACCCTGCCACGCTCCTCCTCCTCCGGGCCCTGTATCCCTTCGGGGGCTGGGCCCGGCCGCGGACGTGAGGGCCACTATCTGTCCCCTACCCTCGGTCGGTTCGGGCCGGTGCCCCTTTGGGGTGGTCTTCCCCGTCACGGTGATCCGGCAGGTCTTTGGCGTCCGGCACCCGGCAGCCGCCGGCCTAGCCCGCCTCCCGGCCCCCTCGGGCATCTCAACCCGCCCCCTGGGGACCTAACAGGCCCTAAACTTGCACTCCGCCTACAGGAAGGCCGTATTTTCAGAAATCAGGAGGTTGTTGACTGCGGGCGCGTAGTCCGTTATAGGGTCGGCCATAAACCCCCATGTGAGGAAAATCCGCTAATTAGCGGCGGCCAAAGCGCAAGCGGCGAACGGGTGAAGGGAACATGGGACCCATGACGGGCGGGGTTGGTGCCGGGTTTTCGGCGAGCGGGAGGGGCCTCGCCGTGGGTCTCCTCCTGGCTCTCGCGGCGTGTGCCACGGTTCCCCCCCAGACCCAGGGTCCGGCGGCCTCCGCGGCTCCCCCCCCCGAGGCCGCGCCCGAGCGCGCCGCGCTTCCCCTGGCGCCCCCCCCGCCGGCCGTTCTCGAGAACCGCACCTTCACCCTCGTGGAGGGCGTCCCCCAATACCGGATCGGTCCGGGAGATCTCCTGGAGGTCCTCCTGGCCCGGGGCGTCACCCAGGACCGCCTCAGCCTGACCGTGCGGGCAGACGGCCGGATCCCCGTGCTCTTCCTCGACGTGGCCATCGGGGGGCTCACGCCCGAGCAGGCAGCCCGGGAGATCGAGCAGGCCCTCGGCGTCTACTACCGTGTCCCACGAGTCGAGGTCCTGGTCAAGGAGTTCAACAGCAAGAAGGTCACCGTCTTCGGAGCGGTGAGCGCCATCGCCGGTCGGGGCTCTGGCATCTACCCCCTGCGGGGCAGGACCAGCCTCACCGAGTTCCTGGCGAGCGTCGGCGGGGTGTCGCAGGAGGCGGACCTGGAGCACGTCCGGGTGACCCGGGAGGACGGCCGGGCCGTGACGGTGAACCTCTTTGCGGTGGTCGCGGAGGGGGAGCTCTCTCGGGACGTGGTCCTGGACGCGGGCGATGTGGTCTTCATTCCGAGCCGGCCGCCCGGGGCGGAGCGGAAGGTATTCGTCTTCGGCGAGGTCGCCAAGCCCGGGACCGTTCCGTACCGGACCGACATGAGCCTGGCGGAGGTGATTGCGGAGGCGGGGGGGATCACCGAGCTGGCCGCTGCGGACGGGACCCGGATCGTCCGCGGGAACCTCCGCGACGGGCCCACCGTCCTCACCGCCGACGTGGAGGCCCTGGTCCGGCGCGGCGACCTGCGGCAGGACGTCCGCCTCAAGCCCCGGGACATCGTCATCGTCCCCCGCAGCGGCATCGGGAACTGGAACGCTTTCCTGGCCAAGATCCGGCCGACGTTGGAGTTCATCACCCTCGGGCTGCAGCCGGTCATCGTGTACGAGACGCTCAAGGATTAGGTCCCCGTGGCCCAGTACGAGATCAACCTCCGGGACTACTGGCGGATCATCCGCCGGCGGAAGACGGTCGTGATCGCCGTTCCGCTGGCCTTCGCCGCCTTCTCCGCCCTCCTGGCGGAGCTCCAGCGCCCCAACCCCGTCTTCCAGGCGGTCGCGAGCGTCCGGGTCGAGCGGACCTCCACCCTGACCGGCCTCCTCCTCGAGAACATCACCTGGTCCTCCGGCGACAACCTGGCCACCCAGGCGGCCCTCATCAGGTCCTTCCCGGTGATGGAGCGGGCGGCGAGGAGACTGGGCAACATCCCCCCTGACCTGACCAGCCGGGAGATCCGCAGCACGGCCCGCACCCTCCAGGCCATTACCGACCTCCAGGGCCGGGTCAAGGCGGAGCAGGAGGGGAGCACCAACATCATCAACATCACCGCGAGCGCGCCGGAGGCGGAGCAGGCGGCCCGGACCGCGAACGCGGTGGCCGAGGCCTTCCGGGAGGAGAACATCGCCACCCGGACCAAGCAGGTCCGCGAGGCGCGCCTCTTCATCGAAGAGCAGCTCGGCGAGGTGGGCGCCCGCCTCCAGGCCTCCGAGGAGGACCTGAAGGCGCTGAAGGAACGGCGGCGGTTCGTCTCGCTCCCCGAGGAGACGAGCGCAGCCCTGAACCAGCTGGTGACGCTGCAGCTCGAGCGGGAGGCGCTCCTGGTGGACCTGCTTCCGGCGCATCCCCAGGTGCAGGCCCTGGAGACCCGGATCGAGGGGGTGCGGCGGGTTCTGGAGCAGCACCAGCGGGATCTCCCGGGGACGGCCCTGCAGTTCGCCCGGCTGCAGCGGGAGGTGAAGGTTCACGAGGACCTCTACGCCCTCCTCAAGGGGAAGCACCAGGAGGCGCTGATCCGGGAGCGGGAGCAGGTGGAGGAGATCAGCATCGTGCGTCCCGCCATCCCGCCGGGGCATCCGAGCAACGTCCCCCAGACTGCGGCCAAGACCCTCGTGGGACTCGTGGTGGGCCTGACGCTCGGCCTGGTCCTGGCCTTCGTGGTGGAATCGCTGGACACCTC
>JBOHQK010000201.1:0-3960 GCA_050732195.1 Methylomirabilales bacterium (SeqCode) | reverse complement strand
TCGATCATCTCCACCAGTTTCCTGTCGGGGGAGTATCCGGACATCACCATCCCGTGCTTCTCCAGAACGGGCCGGTACTCGTTGTTGACCTCGTAGCGGTGGCGGTGCCGCTCCGAGACCTCGGCCGCGCCGTACACCCCGGCCGCCCGCGAGCCCGGCGCCAGTTGGCACGGGTAGGCGCCCAGGCGCATCGTCCCGCCCAGGTTGGTGATCCCCTGCTGCTCGGGCAGGAGATTAATGACCGGGTGGGGGCTCTTGGGCTCGAACTCGGTGCTGTTCGCCCCGGCCAGGCCGCAGACGTGCCGGCCGAACTCGATCACGGCGCACTGCATCCCCAGGCAGATGCCGAAGAAGGGGACCCGCTCCTCCCGGGCGTACTGGATGGCCGCGATCTTCCCCTCGATGCCCCGAACGCCGAAGCCCCCGGGGACCAGGATCGCCTGGGCGTCGTGCAGGTGCGGCTTGGGGCCGTCCCGCTCCACCTGCTCCGCCTCCACGGATCGGATCTCGACCCCGCAGTCGTTGGCGATGCCCCCGTGCCCGATGGCCTCCATGAGGCTCTTGTAGGCATCCTTCAGTCCCAGGTACTTCCCCACCACGGCGATGGTGACCCGCCGCGCCGGATGCTTGACCTTGCGGACGATCTCCTCCCAGGTGCTGAGATCCTGCGGGGTGGCCGGCAGGCGGAGCAGGTCCACCAGGAGCTGGTCCAGCCCCTCGCTGTGGAGGAACAGCGGGACCTCGTACACCGTCTGGACATCCTTCGCCGTGATGACCGCCTTCTCCGATACGTTGCAGAAGAGGGCGATCTTGGCCTTGAGCTCCTTCGGGAGGAGCCGGTCGGTCCGGCAGAGGAGGATGTCCGGCTGGATTCCGATCTCGAGCAGTTCCTTGACGCTGTGCTGGGTCGGCTTGGATTTCAGCTCACCCGCCGTCGGGATGTAGGGGACCAGGGTGAGATGGATGAAGACGGCGTTGTCGCGCCCTACGTCGGTCCGGAACTGGCGGATGGCCTCCAGGAACGGCAGGCCCTCGATGTCCCCCACCGTCCCCCCGACTTCCACGATGACCACGTCCGCCCCCTTGGCGACCCGGTGAATGGCCCGCTTGATCTCGTCGGTGATGTGGGGAATGACCTGGACGGTCCCACCCAGGTAGTCGCCGCGGCGCTCCTTGGTGATGACCGCGTGGTAGATCTGGCCCGTGGTGACGTTGTTGAGCTTGGACAGACCCGCCGTGGTGAAGCGCTCGTAGTGGCCCAGGTCCAGGTCGGTTTCGGACCCGTCGTCGGTGACAAAGACCTCCCCGTGCTGGAAGGGGCTCATGGTCCCCGCGTCCACGTTGAGGTACGGATCCACTTTGAGGAGCGTGACCCTGAATCCTCGCCCCTCCATGAGGGACGCGATGGAGGCCGAGGCCAGCCCCTTCCCCAGGGACGAGAGGACCCCGCCCGTCACGAAGATGAACTTGGTGTCCATGCCCTCCTCTTCAGTAAGAGTTGCACCCGCGCCAGATCGTCGGGCGTATCCACCCCCACCGAGTCGTACCGCGTCTCCACCACCCTGATCCGGACCCCGTGCTCCAGCGCCCGGAGCTGCTCCAGGCGCTCCGCCTCCTCCAGCGGCGTCGGCTTCCAGGCCGTGAACCGGAAGAGGAACGCGCGCCGGTAGACGTACAGGCCGATGTGCTTGCAGGGGCCCGCCGCCCCGGCCCCCCGCTGCCCGTCCCGGCTGTGCGGCACGGGCGAGCGGGAGAAGTAGAGGGCGTAGCCCTGCAGGTCCCGGACCACCTTCACCACGTTGGGGTCAGTCACGTCCCGCGGGTCCTCGATCGCCCGGCAGACCGTCCCCATCTCCAGGGTCGGGTCGCCGAAGAAGGGGTCCACGGCCTCGTCCACCATCGCCGGGGGGAGGAGCGGCTCGTCCCCCTGGACGTTCACGACCAGGTCGCAGGGGATGTTCCGGACCGCCTCGGCGATCCGATCGGTCCCCGAGGGATGGCCCGGGGCGGTGAGGACCGCCTCCGTCCCGAAGGCCCGGACGGCGGCGGCGATGCGCTCGTCGTCCGTGGCCACCAGGACCCGGTCCACGGTCTTGGCCTCCGCCGCCCGCTCCGCCACATGCTGGACCATCGGCTTGCCGGCGAGGTCCGCCAGGGCCTTCCCCGGGAACCGGCTGGAGGCGTAGCGGGCCGGGATGACGGCGACGACCTTCATCCTGGCCTCCGCGTCCGCCACGGCTTCCTCGACATCATTCCCCCTGGACCTCCACCAATTGCTTCACGGCCGCAAAGGTCTCGTCAGCCGCCGTGACCGCCTCCCGGGCGTCCAGCTCACCGAAGATCTCGTGAGCCGGGAGGCTGAGGTCCGCGCTCCCGTACATGCTGCGCTCCCGGTCGTCCGTCAGCTTCCGCGACCGGTAGGCTATCAGGTCCACGTCCTTGGCAAACCATTCCGGGAAGCGCCGGCGCTCCTGCTGCAGGATCACGCCGACGTCGTGCCACTTGGGCGGGTCCAGGCCCACGACGTTCAGCGCCGCCTTCAAGGCCAGCTCCACGCACTCCTGCGCCTGCCGGACCGCAAAGGGCCAGTGACCGTGCTCCCGCGCAAAGCGGGCCGTCTGCAGGCGGATCTCCGCCTGCCGCAGGTGCCCGAGCGCCATGTCCCGGTTGGTCATATCTCAAAGATCTCGCCATACCGGTAGTCCGGCTTGAGGTCCCAATACCATTTCCGGCCGACCTGGCGCCGTACGGCCCCCAGGTGAACCAGCCGCTGGCGCAGGCGCGCGAGCACGCCGGCGAAGAAGCCCTCCCGGTCGAAGAGGATGGCCTCCTCCAGGGTCATGTCGAGGTAGAGGCGGGAGGTCCGGCGCGCCTCAGCCCGTGTCCAGACGAGCGGCGAAAAGTCAACGTAGTAGCCCTCCTCCCGCAGCCTCCTCAGCTCCGGCTCCAGGACCTCGGCCGCCTTCCGGAACAGGTCCAGGCGCTCGTGCCAGCGCTCCGGGAGCCGCTCGGCGATGACGAGCACGTCAATGTCCGAGTCGCGCCGCGCCGCCCCCCGGGCGCTCGAGCCGTAGAGGACCACCGAGACCAGGTTCTCCCCCCAGGCCTGGTGCAGGGCCTCCGCGAGTCGCTGGGCTAATCGGTAGTGGACCGTGTCCCGGATCGCCACCTCACCTCCCCTCTCTGCGGAACCGGCACCCACTCCACACCTCACCGGGGGAACTCGTCGAAAATCCGGGCCGCCCCCGACGCGCACCGTCGTGCCGCCTCCAGTGCCCGGCGGGCATCTTCCTCGCCAAAAAGGGACCAGGGGTCCCGGTAGGCTGCCTCATCCCCGTAATCAGTCAGGAAATGCTCCTCCGCCCCGATAGCCTCGAAAGTCTCCAGCAACTGCTCCAGCGTTTCCTTCGCCGCCCCGACAACTCGCCCACTGTCAATCAGGATGCGGAGATGAGTACTCGGCTCGTGAGTTTTCGCCAGAGGCCCAAAGAGTGCCAGGATGGCCTTTGCAGCGTTCTCCACCGACATCTGCGCGTTATCCACGCATGACCGCCAGCGGCGAAGTCCGTAATCCTGCTCTGCTTCCTGAAGAAAGCCTCGGGCTAGTCGCAGGCGATAGCGGGCGTCCTCCTCAAAATGCACGGTACCCGTCCCAGTCGAGCCGCCAGCCCCGCCGTGGGGGGGTCTCCCACTCCCAGTGGTACTCCCCTTCGCGGACCACTCGGCGCAGTCCCGCCTCTTGGATCAGGCGCCGGAGGACCGATTGCCTGTCGCGAAAGAACCCCGTGTCGAAAAGCACGCGACCGTCAAGGGCAAGGTCAAGGTAGAGGGATGGGAGGCCGGCCAGGACCTCCTCGGGGGTCTTGGCAATGAAGGCGATGCGCTCGCGGAACCGGCCGGCCAGTGGTCGGCGGACTTCGCCGATCCGGTCCAGCGGGCTCTCCGGCAGCCCCTTCACGA
>JBOHQK010000200.1:0-3934 GCA_050732195.1 Methylomirabilales bacterium (SeqCode) | reverse complement strand
CGCCCGCTGCGGCGGCAACCAGGTGCGGGCGGCGGCCATCCTGGGGATCAACCGGAACACCCTCCGAAAGAAGATGCGGGCCCTGGGGATCGAGGGGGGGCGGGAGCCCCGGAAGGGGCGGGGCGGGACCCCCTGAGCCTCGCCGCCTTGACGGTATCCGGCTTCGGTCTATCTTAGGGGGTGTAAGGCCGGTGGGCAGGGCAGGAGGCGGACAGCCTGCCCACCTCCGTCGGGGCGTTCCCGACGGGACTCCCTCGCCCCGGCCGGCGGGGGTGCGCCAACAACCCGAACGAGGAGGGCACGCGCCCCGCGGGATCGCCCGCCGCGGCCACGGTGGGAAGATTCGGCGGAGACGGTGGGGGGTCAGGCGCGAGGGAAGGCTTGAGGCCGCCGGACCAGGGGGTGTCACATGCCCGGGATTCCGGCCAAGTGCCTCGAGTGCGGGACCGACCTGCGGTTTGATGCGGCGCAGATGTTGTACTTCTGCCCCGCCTGCGCGGAAAAGAAGGAAGAGGCGCCGGCGCAGGCCGAGGTGAAGGAAGCCGCGTAAGGTCGTCAAGGCAGAGAAGCGGGAGCCCTCCCAACGCTTTTCTGCCTTTTTGCTTTTTGGGGCGGCCCGCCCCCTTCCGTTTCCTCCCCCAGGCCGGGTACAATCGCCAGGCCCGGCCGGCCGGGCCTGGAGGCGCCGTGGGAGAGGCGGAGGCGACCGTCACGTTCCGGGTGGACTACGCCGACATCGACGCCCAGGGGAGGGTCTACTACGGCAACTACGTCCGCTACTTCGACCGGGCCCGCTTCGCCTTCTGGAGCGCCTGCGGCCTCAGCCTCGACGAGATCCGGCGCCTGGAGGACGAGACGGTCCTGGCAGAGGTCGAGACCCGCTACCACGCCCCCGCCGGGTTCTACGAAGAGCTCCAGGCCGCGGCGCGCCTGACCGCCGCGGGGCGCTCGAGCCTGCACTTCGCCTACCGGGTCACGCGATCGTCCGATGGGACCCTCCTCGCGGAGGGGAGGGGGGTCCTGGTCTATATCGAGCCGGCGAGTGGCCGCTCGCGACCCCTTCCAGCCTCCCTCCGTGACCGCCTCCCCTCCGTCCCCGCACCTCCGGCCCAGCCCTCCCGCCTGGCATAGAACTTGCTGCTTTGACAAGGGGTTAGCGCCCCCGAAGCGGAACCGACCATTCCTCCGCCTGCTCCTCGGGCCCGAGGCACCGACGTGGCGCGCTGCCGGTTCCTCCCCGCGTTGCTCTGCACCCTGCTCCTGGCCCTCGCCCCCGCGGGGGCAGGGCCGCTGAAGACGCTCACCATCGCCACGGGCTCGAGCGCGGGCACCTATTACCCCATCGGGGCTGCCATCGCCGCGATCCTGAACGCGGGCCTCGAGGGGACCACCGCCCGCGCCATCCCCTCCCGGGGCTCTATCGAGAATCTCCACTGGCTGGAGCGGGGGGACGTGGAGCTCGGAATCGCCCAACAGGACGTGGCCTACTACGCCTTTCACGGGCAGGAGGTCTTCGCCGGGCGGGCCTTCGGGCGCGTCCGGGCGTTGGCTGCCCTCTACCCCGAGATGATCCAGGTGGTAGTCCGGTCGGACGCGCCGGTGCGGGGCATCCCTGACCTGAAGGGACGCCGGGTCGCGCTCGGCGCCCATGGGAGCGGGACCGCGTTCAACGCGCGCCAGATCCTGCAAACCGCCGGGGTGCTCCACGAGGTGCGGGCTGTGGAGGCCCCCTTCGAAGAGGCGATGACGCAGCTCGAGCAGGGGAACCTGGACGCGGCCTTCATCACGGCGGGGGTTCCCACGCGGGTCATCCAGGCCCTGGCGGAACGGGTCCCGATCCGCATCCTCCCCATTGACGGCGCGCTGCGCGACGAACTGATCCGCCGCTACCCCTTCTTCTCGGTCGCCTCCCTCCCGGCCGGCAGCTACGGAGCGCCCGGGGCCGTCGGCACGGTGGCCATCACCGCCCTCCTCGTCTGCCAGGCGACCCTCCCCGAGGAGACGGTGACGGAGCTTCTCCGGGCGCTCTTCTCCAACCTCCCCTACATGCGGCAGGCTCACCCCCGGGGCGCCGACATCACCCTGGACGCGGCGTCACGCAGCCTGGCGATCCCGCTCCACCCGGCTGCCGCCCGGTTCTTCGCCGCCCGGGCGAAGTAGGGAGACCCGTGGCCTTCCGGACAAAGCTCATCCTGCTGCTGGCCAGCCTCCTCCTGGCGCAGGGGCTCTACCTGGGGACCCTCACGGTCAGGGAGAGCCAGGAGAGCCTCCGCTCCGCGTTGCAGCGGGGGGCGGCCCAGATCGCCCTCCGGATGGCGGACGAGATCGCCCGGATCGTGGGGGCCGCCGACAAGACCCTCGAGCTGGGAGCCCGCGAGCTGGCGGACGCGGTCCAGGGGGGGGACACGGCCCGCCTCCGCTCAGCCCTGCGGGCCCTCGACGAGACGCACCTGACGCTCGAGCGCCTCCTGCTGGTGGACCGGACCGGCCGGGTCCTGGCGGCCTCCTTCAGCGGGGCCCCGGCCTCCGTGGCGGGGGAGCCGGCCCTCCTCCTCGCCCTGGACCCCGGCGCCGTCGGCCCCCTCCTCACGCGCGATCGGGAAGCCGGCCGGCCGACCCTGCGCATCGCCCGGCCCATCCGGGGGTCGCGGGGGGAAATGGTTGGAGCCCTGCTGGGAACCCTGGAGCTGACCGAGATCGCGGACGCCATGCGGGGTGTCAGCATCGGCAAGACCGGCAGCCTCTACCTGGTGGATCAGGAGGGGGAGCTCCTGGCGGGTGCGGACCGGAATCCCCCGGGGGAGCGGACGCTGCACCTCGAGGCGGCGAGGGAGGCGGCCCGCCTGACCCTGCGGGGGGTCCGGGAGCTCGAGATCCCGGGCCGGGAAGCGCTCATCGGCGCCTACGCTGCGGTCGTGGGGACGGGGTGGACGCTGGCCGTGCAGCAGACCGCCGGCGAGGCCTATCTGCCGGCCGCGCGGCTGCAGACACGGATCCTCGTCGCCACCGGGCTCGGCGTCCTGGTCGCGGCTCTCCTGGCCGGGGGCCTCGGCACCTGGCTCACCCGGCCCATCCGTCGGCTCACCAGCCGGGTGCGGGCCGTGACCCGTCCCGAGGACCTGGCCGCCGGCTTCACGGTCCCGGGACGCGACGAGGTCGCCCAGCTCTCGGCGGCGCTCACCCGGATGGCGGAGGTGATCCTGAGCCGCGATCGGGAGATCCGCCAGCGGAACCGGGAGCTGGAGGCGGTGAACACCGTCATCGCCGCCGTGAGCCGGACCCTGGACCTGGACCGGATCCTGGAAACTGCCCTGGAGACGGTCTTGAGTGTCCTGGCGGTGGACGCCTGTCACTTCCGGGTCCTGGACCCGGTGACCGACGAACTCGTCCTGCGGGCGCACCGGGGCCGCGGGGAGCGCTTCGTCCGCGAGCGAGCCCGGATCCGGTGGCAGGACAGCCCGCTCGCCCGCGAGGCGGCGGGGCGGGGGGAGTACATCAGCATCCCGGACATCACCGCCGATCCCCGGGGGGTGGAGCTGTACGCGCGGGAGGAGGGGCTGAAGGCCTTCGCCATCTTTGCCCTAATGGCTGAGACCGGGCCCGTGGGGCTCCTCTGCGTCTACCGCCGCGAGGCGCGACCCTTCACGGCGCAGGAGCTCCTCCTCCTGAACGTCCTGGGGGGCCAGGTGGGGGTGGCCATCGATACCGCCCGCCTGTACGGGGACCTGCAGGCCTCCACCGCCCGCCTGGCGGACACGAACCGGCGGCTGGCGGAGCTGTACCGGCTCACCATCGCCCTCCAGGAGGCGATCCCGCTGGGGGAGCGCCTGGACCTCATCCTCGAGGGGGCGCACGAGGTGTTGGGCCTCGACCGGATTGGCATCTTCCTCCCGGATCCGGAGGGGACGACCCTGGAGTGCCGCGCCGTCCTGGG
>JBOHQK010000199.1:0-7729 GCA_050732195.1 Methylomirabilales bacterium (SeqCode) | reverse complement strand
GGGGAAAGCTCGAGGCGCCCGCAAAGAGGGTGAGGGGGACGACGGTCAGCGGCGCCGCCCCCTTCGCCACGAGGAAGGCGGCGGTGCTGAGAACCAGCGCGTAGCCGATGGGGACGTTCAGCGCCGTCAGGCCGAGGATGAAGACGAGGATCAGCCATTCCATGGAGACGGCTCTCCCGAGGACTCCTCGCGCCGAACCGCGCCACCTCTATTCCGTCGCATCACGTCCGGCTGCCTCCCGCCTGAGTGGCCCGCCCCGGAGGAGCGTCGCGAGGTCCACCAGGCTGATCAAGAGCATCAAGCCGCCACTGACCGGGAGGACGCTGTAGATCCAGCTCATGCGCACCCACTCCAGGGAAACCGCCGTGTCCGCTGCGATCGCCTGCGCGAGGACCCAGCCGTAATAGAGGAGAATGCCCTGGAACAGGAGGGCACACCCCTCGGCCGCGACAGCGACCCCCCGCCGGGCAGCGGGGCGCAACCGCTCCACGAGGGTCTCGAAGGCGATGTGCCGCCGGTGGTACGCCGCCACGACGCCGCCGTAGAACGTCAGCCAGACCAGGAGGTAGGAGGCGAATTCGTCGTACCAGATGAGCGACGCCTCGAGGACGTACCGGTAGAAGACCGCGACCGTCACGAGCAGGGTCATGGCAATGAGCAGGACCATCACCCAGACCTCGACCAGGGCCATCAGGCCCCGGAAGAGGCGTCCCGGGATGGAGGCTCCGCTCGCCGCGCCTGCCATGCGTCTCCCTGACGGCGAACCACCCCGGACCGGGCATCCCCGGACCGGGGTGGCGCTGCCCGCAGGCTACCGGAGGGACTGGATCAGTTTGATGAGATCGCCGCCCCCCTTCAGCTCTACGGCGAACTCGTGGTAGATGGGGGCGGAGGCCCTGATGAAGGTCTCCTTGTCCACCTCGTTCATCTTCATCTGGCCCGTGGTCAGCTTGGCGGCCAGCTCATTGTCCAGCCGCTCTCCCTCGCTCCGGGCGAGATCGCCGACTTCGACCGCGATCTTCTCGAGGGTCTGCTGGATGTCCTTCGGGAGCTTCATCCAGAAGGCCTCGCTGATGGCCGGGTAGGCGGGGGTGTAGACGTGGCCGGTCAGGGACAGGTACTTCTGGACCTCGTGGAACCTGGCCGAGGCAATCTGGGGGAAGGGGTTCTCCTGCCCATCCATGACCCCGGCCTGGAGGGCCGAGTAGACCTCGGCGAAGGGCATGGGCGACGGGTTCGCCCCGTAGGCGCGGAACATCTTCCCTCGCCAGACCCCGCCCGGGATCCGGAGCTTGATCCCCTTGAGATCCTCGGGCGTGACGATCGGCCGGACGTTGTTCGTCACGTGCCGGAACCCGTTCTCCCAGTAGGCGAGGAGGCGCATCCCCTTGCCCGGCAGCGGCTCCAGGAGGGCCGCACTGACCTTGGGCTCCGAAGAGACCTTCTTCATGTGGGCCCGGTTCACGATGATGTAGGGCATCTCGAAGACACCGAAGGCGGGCTCGACGGTGCTCATGATCGTCGAGGGAAGGAACATCTCCAGCGCCCCGACCTTGATCCCCTTGACCATCACCTCATCGGTCCCGAGCTGGCTGGAGTGGAAGACCTTCATCTCGACCCGACCCTGCAGGGCCGTGTTGACCCGCTTGGCGTACTCGTTGACCACGATGTCGAACAGGGAGTTGGGAAAGCCCACGTGCCCGAACCGGATCTCGATCGGCTTCTGCTGCGCCCAGGCCTGCTCGCGGCCGGCGGCGCTCACGAGGACCCCTATGATCACCAGAATGATGACTCCGATCTTCCGCATCGCGCTCTCCTCCTTTCGTTGGTCGCCCCGCGTTGCCAGACGATGCTCCCAAGAGCCCAGTCCGCCCAGAACCGCCTCAGCCGGCGTCCCCTCTGGTCCGTTCCCCGCGACGGGCGGGCCGGCTTCGGCGGCCGTCGCCCGCGCCGAGGCCGGGGCCGCAGGGGACGGGCTCACGACGTTACTTCGCTCGGGTGTTCTCAAATCCGGCGTGCAGGGCGGCGAGGTTTGCCCGGATTACGCGGTCCCTCCCCGTCGCCCCCTTCAGGAGTTGCTCGGCTGTCTCCAGCCTCACCACATCCGTCAGACCGATGACGGCCCCGAGGAGGGCGGCCGTCAGCTCGGCCTTGTGGGCCTTCGCGAATCCGCTCAGGTCACGGGTGATGACCCGGGTCTTGTCAGGCGGGGCTACCGGCCCCGCGCAGTTGACGAGGAGGAGCCCTCCCGGCTTGAGGCCCGTCACCACGTTGACCTCACTCATGACGGTCGGGTCAGTCACGATGACCGCATCGAGGAAGGATTCTTGCTGGTAGGTCTCGATGGGCTCCCGGTCCACCCGGAGGAGCGCCGTTTCCGGGGTGAAGCCGCGCAGGAAGAGCCAGGGAGGGCGGAACTGGACGTGCTTGCCTTCTCGCAAGGCCGCCTCTGCGAGAAGCCGGGGGGCGGCGACGAATGGGGCAACACGATCGTACCGGGGCTCGCGGCGGCCATGAAACCGCAACTCCTTCATCGAATCCCTCTCCAGGCAGCATCAACCTGCTTCTGGAGCGACTGGATTTCCCGTGGGCGAAGCCCCTCGAACCGCCGTTGGAGGGCGAGGTACTCGCGGATGGGGCGGCGGCGCTTCGGCCTGTAGGTCACCCGCCGCTTCCCCCCGTCTACCTCGGTGAGCATCCAGAGGCCGGTTTCGACCGCGACGGCCGTGACGTCAATCGTGTCGCGGTGGGGATAGCCCCAGGCGATCGGGCAGGGGGTCAGGACGTGGATGTACCGGAACCCGGTGATCCGGGCCGCCCGGCGGAGCTTCCGCCGGTAGTCGTCGGGATGGGAGACGGCCGCGGTCGCGACGTAGGGCACGCCGTGGGCGGCCATGATCCGCGGCACGTCCTTCCGGAGCGTGGAGGCGCCGGCCGGGGTGGTCGGGGTCCGGGCCAGGACTGGCGACGTGGACGTCGCCTGTCCCTGGGTGTTCATCGCCACCTCGTTGTCGTAGCAGATGTAGAGGATGTTCTCGTTCCGGCTCGCGGCCCCCGAGAGGGCCTGAAAGCCGATGTCGGCGGTACCGGAGTCCCCGGCGAAGCAGACCACATGGACATCCTTCAGCCCCCGCGCGTCGTAGGCGCGCCGGAGTCCCGTGGCGGCAGCCGGCGCGCTCTCGAAGATCCAGTGGACGAAGGGGACCTGCCACGCCATGCCGGTGTACGAGAGGCTGAAGGTCGCCGCACAGCTCGCCGGGCAGACGACGGCCATTTTCGACCCGAGGGTCTCGGCCAGGATGTCCGCGGCCGGGAGGGCCCCGCACCCCTCGCAGGCGGTCCCCATCATGACGGGTGGCAGAGTGAAACGCCCCGACTCCGGGAGGGTGGCGATCGTGTGAGGGCCTCCCATGGCGCTCTCCTTCATCTCTGCCGGGCCGCCGGGTGAAACTGCGGGGACTCGTCCCGCACGCGGTCCCGGACCAGGCCGAGCCAGTGGACGGTTCCGTCAGGGCCGTCAAAGGGGCTGCTCCGCCTGGCCGCCCGCTGGACGAGATCTTTGATCTGGGAGATCGTCACGTCCCGCCCCCCCAATCCGCCGATGACCCCGACAACCCGCGGCGCCTCGGGCAGGCCGTAGAGGGCCGAGCGGACCTCCTCGTAGAGGGCGCCGTGGGCTCCCGAGGCACAGTTGCGGTCGAGCGTGATCACGACCTCCGCCTCGCCGAGCGCCTCCCGGAGCGCCTCCACGGGGAACGGCCGGTACACCCGCACCTTGCAGAGGCCCGCCGGGAGCCCCTCGGCTCGCAGCTCCTTGACGGCCCGGCGGGCCGCCTTGACCAGCGAGCCCATCGTCACGACCACGCACCCCCTCGTCGCCTCCGTCTGCTCCAGGAGGCCGCGAGGCTTCGTCTGGAAAGCCTCGGCGTAGGTGGCAGCCACCTCGGAGAGGACCGTGAGGGCGCGGCCCATGGCCTGGTGCTCGGCGTACTTGAACTCCGTGTACCAATCGGGCGGGGTCGGGGGGTTCAGCCCCCGCGGGTCTGCCGGATCCAGCAACGCCTCGACCCGCGGCGGGCCGAGCCACCGGTCCACCGCCTCGGCGTCGGGGACCGAGACCCCCTCCGCCGTGTTGGAGTGGATGAAGGATTCGTAGCAGAACATCCCGGGAAGGCGGACCCGGCGGTCCTCACAGACCTTGTACAGTTGCAGGCAGGTCTCCAGCACCTCCTGGGCGTCTTCGCAGAAGACCTGGATCCATCCGGCCCGGTTCACCCCGAGGGCGTCGTTGTGATCGGCATACCGGGTGTGCGGGACCGAGATGCCCCGACTGACCACCGCCATCACGATGGGGCAGCGGCTCCCCGACGCGGTGTACAGGTGCTCGGCCATGAACAGGAGCCCCTGGGAGTTCGTCGCCGTGAAGACCCGCGTCCCGCCGAGGGAGGCCCCGACCGCCGCGGCCATCGCCGCGTAGTCCGACTCCATATTGATGAACTCGCACGTCAGGCGACCCGTCTGCACGTCGCGGGCGATCTCCCCGAGCATCGCCGACTGGGGCGTGATCGGGTAGATCGGAATCACCTGGACGCGGGCCAGGCGCACCGCCCGTCCCGTTGCCTGGTTGCTCGTCAGGAGCTCGACCGTCGCCATCCTGCTCCTCCTCCCTGGTCAATCCCGCTCCCCGATCCCCCGTCCTGCCCGGGGGAGGGACCGGCGGGGGCATTCTAGCACGTCCTCCTTCCCCTCCATCCTGGCCAATTTCTCGCCTCCGCCACGGGAGTGCTCCCCGGCCCCTTCCCCCTCCCGGGAAAGTCCCGGCGCGCCCCCCACTCCCGACGGGGTAGTAACCCTGTGAATTTGACTGCATGCCGGCGCCCGATCCGGCATCAATAGAGTGAGTCAGGTTTCGCTTGACATCGCCCCCCGTGGCGCGTATGTTGGCCGGGTTTTTGCTTATAGCCAGAGAGGGGCGAACGGAGGCCCCCCACGAGAGGAGGTGAGGGTCCGATGGCCAAGGCTGAGGTCAAGACCGCCAAGCTGGCGTCCCGGGAGATTGCGCAGCCGGAGAAGGTGCACCCGTGCCCGCAGGACGGGGCCAAGATGGTCTGGGTGACCTACTACCCGGAGCAGGGCAGGGCGAAGAGCGCCCTGCGCTGCGAGAAGTGCGGCACCCTGAAGTTCCGGAGCGAGCTGAACTAATCGTTCGCTTCCTGCCGGAAAAGGCTAGGGGCCGGGAGGCAACCCCTCCCGGCCCCTGCTTTTTCCAGACCCCCGTCGGCCGGCCAGCCCCGGCGGATGCGGCCCCCCGCGGACCCTCCGCTTCTCTCGCACAATCCGATTGTGGTGAGTCGTGGGGGAAATGGATTGAAGGAGGACTAATACAAACGACAGAATCAAAGTGACAAAGTCCGGGTCCTGTCGCCGGCGCCGCCCCGGCCCCCGGCCCCCGTGGGGAACCCTCCCGTGGTTCCCCCCATCGGCCAAGAGCCGGTGGGACCCCCCTCCGCTACGGGGGCCGTCGGGCGGCCTCGGGCGCCCCCCGGACCTTTTGTCACACAATTTATGTCGTTTGTATTAGTGCCGTTCCAGGTGCTCCGATCCACTCCTGACAGACCGTTCTACCGCGGGTCCTGTCGCCGGCGTGCCCCACTCGCGGCCGGGCTCCGTCACCCGCTCAGCCCCTCCCGCAATTCCGCGAATTGCGGCAGGAGGCCGAGGGGGTCCCACTCCGCCCGGCCGCTCGGGGGCCGCGCCCGGCGCCACCCGCGGCTCGGCTGGCATCCTCGGTGCACTTCGAATGGACCAGGACTAGCCGCCCAAGGAGGAGAAGAGGTTATTGATTTCGGAGACCTGGCTGAGGATCCTGGGGAAAAGCTCCGGCCAGCGCCCTTCCGGCCCTTCAACGAGGAGGAGGCCGAGCGCGTAGCGCCCTGGCTGGTCCGGCTCCTCCTTGCACCAACTCACCTTTCCTTTGAACACGATGGCCTGCTCGGTCACCCCGGGGAAGTCCAGGGAGACGCTCAGGATCGTTCCCTCGGGGAACATCTCGGATGCTTGAACCTTCAGCCCGCTCTTGCTGAAGTCCACCAGGGTCACCGGGAGGGAGGTGTGTCCATTCTTGTGGAGCACCACGGAGACGCCCCGCTGATCCACCTGGTCCAGGCTGTGCCGCCCCTCCTTTCTCCACAGAGTGCCTAACGGGACAAGGCCCCCGTAGGCCCGGAAGGTGAACGCGAGGAAGCACAGGCTGATTTTGGCCTCTTCCTTGATCCGGCTCAATTCCTCGAGAGCAGCTTTGGCCCCCTGCTGGGCGGGTGTCAGGCGGGACCCCAGGGACTGGGCCCTGAGCGCGACGAAGTCCGACAAGGCCTGAGGGTCTCCCTTCCGGGCCAGGAACCCTTCGGCCTCGGCCTCGAAGATCTCGATCTTGTCCAGATCGCTACGGCGGAGGGCCTTCTGGTACTCAGTCAGCAGCGCGGAAGCGGACTGGTCCTGCCAGCGGCGGGTGAGTTTTTCTTTCTGGGCGAAGCGGTCAATGACCCGATGGAGCTCGCGGACAGCCTTGAGGGCCTGTGTGGCTAAATCCTCCCGGCCGGGATGGAGGAGGGCCTGCAACTCCTGTTCTCTCTGGCTGACCTTCAGGCGGAAGGTCTTCAGCAGGTCTTCGGTCTCCTGGACGAGGCGCTGCTGGAGCTGCTTGAACTTTTCCATGGCCGCGGCGGGGGCGAGCTGCTCCTCGGTAGCGAGCCTCCGGGCCTCCTCGATGAACTGGTCAACCAACTGGAAGGGGCGTCCGGCCATTTTTCTGATGTCGTCCACGAGGAGGGAGGGTTCGCGCTGATGCGGCGCTCGCGGGTTTAGGGCAGCCCCGGTCGCGTCCGGCTCCGGCTCTTTGGCCTGCTGGCGGAGGGCCCGCTCTCGATCTGCCTCCTGGGGGGCCTTGAAGAACTTGCTCATGCGTCTACACCGCTCTTAGGGGATGATCCCTTTGGATGGGCGTGTAGTGTCTCCGTCGGCTTGGAAGAAGGGTAGCATTGAGGAAGGTCTAGCTGCAACGTCTGTGCCACCTTGTGCTGCCCCCGCCAGTGCCAGACAGTCCGAGCTCGAAACCGAGCAACATCATTGCATCGCCTCCGGCCCCGGTCTCATAAGCGTTCACTTCCGGCCGGAAAAGGCCAGAGGCCGGGAGGCAACCCCTTCCGGCCCCTGGTTTATCCGGCACGCCGTCGGCGGGCCGGCCCTGTCCATCCGCCGCTGCGGGGCCGGCTACTGGACCTGCCGCAACCGTTCCTGCGCCAGCCGGGCCTCCCGCGAGTTCTCGAAGCGCTTCATGAGCTCCCGCAGGACGGCCGTCCCTCGAGAGGTCTCCCTCAGCTCCAGGTAGGCATAGCCCTGTTTCAGCATCGCGCTGGGGACCTTGTTGCTGCCGGGATGGTTCTTGATGACCGCTTCGAACTCCCGGATCGCCTCCGGGTACTTCCCCTGGCTGTAGTAAGACTCCCCCAGCCAGTACTGGGCGTTACTCACCAGGCTCGTCTTCGGGAAGAGCTGCATGTAGGTCTTGAACCCGCTGATGGCCAGGTCGTAGTTCCCCTTGGTGTAGTCGTTGAGCGCCGCCTTGTAGACCTCGTCCGGCGTGGCCCCCAGCGCGGCCGCCGCGGGAGCGCTCGGCTCGGGGGCGGGGGCCGCGGCCGGTGGCGGGAGCGGGATCGGCTGGGCCGGGAGG
>JBOHQK010000198.1:0-3467 GCA_050732195.1 Methylomirabilales bacterium (SeqCode) | reverse complement strand
CCCTCCGGGCACGCGCCCCGAGCATCTTCATGTGAGCCGTCCCGCGCGCCGTGGGCGCATCCGGAAAGTAGGCGACCCCGCCCCGGACCAGCGTCACCGACTTTACCTCGCAGAGCGCCTCGCGGCCGGCCCGCTGGAGGAGGAGGTCGAGGCGGTGCCGCCCCACCCGGACCTCCCGTCGCAGCATCCGCCAGCCCGAAAGCCCCGGGGGCCGACCCGCAGCAAGCGCGGCCGCCAGGACCTCCACGGCCACCCGTTTGTCCACGCAGACCCACGTCCCGGCATGGCGGACGAGGCAGAGGTCCCCGCTCGTCCGCCGGGCGGACCCGGGCGGCGCCGGGCGGATGCGGACGGCCGCCCCCGGATGGAGCAGCTCTTGCATGCGGCCAGAGTTCGGGACATGGACGCGGGAGGGGCGGCCCTCCACGGCCACGAGGGCAGCGAACCGGCCCTGGCGCCTGAGGAACCGGGCGGGGAGCAGGCGGCCGAGCGGCACCGGAGGGGCCTGCCGCCTTGATTTGCCTCGGGCCGTCGGATACCCTAGCGCGGGCATCCGGCGGCCAAGGGGGTGGAAGGATGGGAACGACCCGATGCTACGTCGTCCGGGGGAGCGGGGAACTCCTGGTGGACCCGCCGGAGGATGCGCTTCGGGCGGCCATTGCCAGCCCCGCCGACTTCGTCTGGATGGACGTGGAGGCGCCAGGCGAGGCGGAATATGCCCGCCTGAAGCGGCTCTACGCCTTCCACGACCTGGCCCTGGAGGACTGCGCGAATCCCGAGACCCGGACGAAGCTGGAGACCTACGACGGCTACGTCTTCCTGGTCTGCCGGGGCACCAACCACAACCCCGGGGAGGAGGCGGTGGACACGCTCCCCCTCTTCTCCTTCCTGGGAGAGACCTACCTCGTCACCCTCCACCCCGATCCCCTCCGCTCCATCGCCGCTGTCAGCGACCGCCTCCAGAAGAACCCTCGCCTTCTGCTGGAGGGCCCGGACCGGATCCTCCACCTCCTGATTGACCACCTGGTGGACTACTACTTCCCGCTCCTGGACGCGATTGATGAGCGGGTGGACCGGATCGAGGACGAGGTCTTCCGCGAGGTCTCCCGGAAGGCCCTTCCCCTCATCTTCCGCACCAAGAGGGAGATCCTGGCTCTCCGCCGCAGCGCCGGACCGCTCCGGGAGATCCTGGGCGTCCTGGCGAACCGGGGCATCCCCCACATCCGCCCCGGCACCCAGCTCTACTTCCGGGACGTCCACGACCACACCCTCCGGATCGCCGACAACCTGGAGACCTACCGGGACATGCTGACGAGCGCCCTGGAGTCCTACCTCTCCCAGGTCTCCAACCGCCTCAACGAGATCATGAAGCAGCTGACCGTCGTGGCGACGATCCTCCTCCCCCTCACCTTCATCACGGGCCTGTTCGGCATGAACTTCGAGGAGATGCCCCTGGTGCGCGCGGCGGGCGGGTTCTGGGTCGTGGCGGGGGGGATGGGGGTCCTAGCGGCCGCCCTCGCCCTGTACTTCAAGCGGAAGGACTGGTGGTAGGCCCCGCTCTCAGGAGGCGGTCCGGCGGAGGGTGACCCGGACCTCCACGCTCGTCGGCTTCCCGTCCGCCAGGACCAGGCGTTCCGGGAAGAGGGCCAGGGGGACCGCCCGGTTGAAGGATTCCTGGGCCCCTGTCAGGTCCACCGGCTCCGTGTAGACCGCCTGGAGGTTCGCCACCGCCGACTCCGGCCCCAGGACCTCCACGGTCCCCGGGACCACGGTGACGGCCGCCACCGCGTAGCCGCGGGCCGGCTCCCCCCGCAGGCGCGCCCGGACCGGGACCCGCAGGCGCTGGACCCTCTCGAGGGTCAGCCGCAGGCCGGCCGGCTCGGTCCCCACCAGCTCCACCCCCGCCGGGACGTTGACGTCCTCCCGCCCGACCGCCACGAAGTTCGTCCCCCGCTCCGTGGCCCTCAGGTCGACGGTCGCCCGGAGGCTCTCCGGGTTCACCCCGCTCAGCGCCGCCCGGGTCCCCCGCAGCCGCACCTCCAGGGAGGTGGCCGGCCGCCCACTGAGGGCCAGCGACTCCGGGACGTTCCGGTACTCCACCGGGACCCGCAGGCCCAGCTCGAACTTCTGCGCTCCCCCCAGGTAGACCCACAGGGCTGTGACCACCGCCACGGCCCCCACCTTGAGGGGCCAGCGGCGCAGCAGCAGGGCCCCCCAGGCCACGGGCCGCGGCATCCGCCGCTCGGGCAGCGCCAGGAGCACGCGCAGGCGCTCCGCCGTCTCCTCCCGGGTGAGCCCCGACCGGAAGGTCCCTTCGGTCATCAGGGTGACCTCCCCCCGCTCCTCCGAGACCACCAGGCAGACGGCGTCGGTCTCCTCGGTCAGCCCGAGGGCAGCCCGGTGGCGGGTCCCGAACTGCGGGGGGAGATCCTCCCGCCGGGAGAGGGGGAGCATGCAGCCCGCGTGGGTGGCCCGGGTCCCGTCAATGACGACGGCCCCGTCGTGCAGCGGCGAGGCCGGCAGGAAGAGGCTCTCCAGCAGGGGGGCCGTCACGGCCGCCCCGAGGGGGGTCCCGAGGTGGATGACCTCGTCGAGAAGGGTCCCCCGCTGGAAGACGATGAGGGCGCCGATCCGCTGCCGGGCCAGGTGGAAGGCCGCCCGAACGACCTCCTCGAGGTGGTCCGTGGGCGGCCTCCCCCGCCGGCTGAGCCAGCGCGCCGGGCTCACCCGCTCGAGGGTATGCCGGAGCTCCTGCTGGAAGATGACGACGAGGACCAGGAGGATGACGGCCCAGAGGTTCTGGAGGAGCCAACTGCTCAGGATCAGCTCGGCCTCGCGCGCGAGGAGGTAGAAGATCCCCACCACCCCGAGGCCGGCCAGGGCCTGCAGGGCGCGCGTCCCCCGGAACAGCACCGTGAGCTGGTAGAGAATGGTGCTGATGAGGAGGATGTCGAGGACATCCTGCCAGCGGAGGTTCCGGAGGAGCTCAGGCATGGCGCCACTATTCTACCCGGGTGGGGCGGGGCGCGCCACCCGCGCGCGCCAGTGGTGTCCCGGGGGCTGGAGGCGGCGGCGGTTTTTTGGACGGGGACCTGCCGCGGCCATGCTACACTGCGGCAACCCGCGGGGGGGGAATGGGGGAGGAGCGCCGCCAGTACCGTCGGTACACCCTGGAACTCCCGGTCCGGTGCCGCGTGGAGGAGCCGCCGGGAGGATCCTACCAGAACCTGCTGGGGCACACCCTCAACATGAGCGAGGGGGGGCTGGCCCTCGTTCTCCCGACTCTCCTGGTCCCCGGGAGCGAGGTGACCGTCCTGCTGGACCTGCCTGAGGGCCCGGCGGTGGCCGGGGCCACGGTCGTCTGGGCCGCGCCCGCCGCTGACGAGGAGGGGCGTTGCCACGGCCTGCGGATCCGGGAGATGGCCCCGACCCACGAGGTCCGCTGGCGGGAGTTCCTGGTCCGGATG
>JBOHQK010000197.1:0-4681 GCA_050732195.1 Methylomirabilales bacterium (SeqCode) | reverse complement strand
CGCCAAGACTCCGGTGCCGCCCGTTCTGGCCGGGGCCGGGGCCGGGCTCGTGGGCGTCGCCCTCCTGGTGGGCTGGGGGGTTGGCTTCCGGCCGGGCGCCGCGGTCGCCGCCGTCGGCGCCCAGGTGGATGGGGCCCTGAACGATCTTGTCGCCGGCGCGAGCCGCATGGGGCTCCCGGGGGAGCAGGTGCGGGAGCTGGCCGGCTGGATGGGCGGCCTGCGGGACGCGGTCGTCGCGCTCCTCCCCGGGCTGCTGGCCACGGCGGAGCTCCTCAGGGCCGTCCTCGTGTACGGGGTCGCCGGGGCGATCCTTCGCCGCCTGGGCGCGCCGCTCCCCCCCCTCGCGGAGTGGCGTCTGGCGGACGGCTGGGTCTGGGCCTTCATCGGGGCCGGCAGCCTGACGGCCCTCCCCGCCACCAGGCAGCTGGGTGTGAACCTCTTCGTCCCGGTGATCGGGCTCTACTTCGTGGAGGGGGTGGCGGTGGCGGCCGACTTGGCCCGACGCTACCGCCTGCCCCCCGGCCTCTGGGCCTTCGGCCTCCTGCTCCTCCTGCTCCAGCCGCTCACGGCGTTCGCCGTGGCGGCGCTGGGCCTCTTCGACGTCTGGTGCGGGTTCCGCCGCCGGGAGCGGACCGCTCGGTAGGGGAGCCGCCGCGGGCGGCCCCGGGAGCGTGACGGGATGCAGACTAGAGTGATTCTGCTCGAGGCAGTGGAGAAACTGGGGACGCCGGGCGACCAGGTGACGGTGGCCGGGGGGTACGCTCGCAACTTCCTCATCCCCCAGGGGCTGGCCGTGGAGGCCACCCCCGGCAACCTCCGGGCCCTGAAGCAGATCAAGGCCCGGGCCGCCAAGCGCCAGGACCGGGTCCTGCGGGAGGCGCGGGAGAAGGCGGAGCGCCTCACGAGCCTTGTCCTGACCTTCCCCCGGGCCGCCGGGGAGCAGGACCGCCTCTTCGGGTCCGTCGCGGCGCTGGACATCGCCGAGGCCCTGGCGAAAGAGGGGATCCCGGCGGACCGCAAGCGGATCCTCCTGGCAGAGCCCATCAAGGCTCTGGGGGAGTTCCGGGTGCCGGTTCGGCTCCACGCCGAGGTCTCGGCCGAGGTCCGGGTCACGGTCGTCCGGGCCTGAGCCCCCCGCCCCCCATGACGATCCCGCAGGGCAGGCACGATCGCATCCCGCCCCAGAGCCTGGAGGCGGAGGTGGCGGTCCTGGGGGCCATCCTCCAGGACAGCGAGGCCCTCCTCAAGGTCCTCGACGCCCTCCGTCCGGACCACTTCTACAAGGACGCCCACCGCCGCATCTTCGACGCCGCGTTAGGCCTCTTCCACCGCAACGAGCCGGTGGACCTCATCACGCTCACCGACGAGCTCCGCCGGCGGAACGACCTGGAGGCAGTCGGGGGAGCCGCGGCGTTAGCCGCCCTCCTGGAGGCGGTCCCCACCGCGGCCAACGTCGCCTACCACGCCCGCATTGTACGGGACAAGGCGGTCCTGCGGCAGCTCATCGCCACGGCCACCGACCTGGTGGGGATGGGCTACGAGGACGCGGAGAGCGTGGACGACGTGCTCGACCTGGCGGAGAGGCGGATCTTTGCAATCTCCGAGGACAAGGTCTCCCGGGCCTTCATTCCGGTGAAGGACATCCTGAAGGGGACCTTCGAGCACATCGAGCGGCTCTACGAGCGCCA
Source organism: Methylomirabilales bacterium (SeqCode) (assembly GCA_050732195.1). Taxonomy (GTDB): domain Bacteria; phylum Methylomirabilota; class Methylomirabilia; order Methylomirabilales; family JACPAU01; genus JACPAU01. The sequence goes on along the minus strand of JBOHQK010000197.1, from coordinate 2,993 downwards.
GGCCCACATCACCGGCATCCCCACCGGCTTCGGCGACCTGGACGAGATCACCTCCGGGCTCCAGCCCGCCGACCTGGTCATCGTGGCCGGTCGCCCCTCCATGGGGAAGACCTCCTTCGCCCTGAACGTGGCGGCCAACGCCGCCAAGGTGGATCCCCCCACGTCCGTGGCCGTCTTCAGTTTGGAGATGGCCAAGGAGCAACTGGTCCAGCGGATGCTCTGCACCGAGGCCCGGGTGGACTCCCACCGGCTCCGGACCGGGAAGCTGGGGCCCCGCGACTGGCCCGAGCTGACCAAGGCCGCCGGGCGGCTCTCGGAGATGCCCATCTACATCGACGACACCCCGGCCATCACCACCCTGGAGATCCGGGCCAAGGCCCGCCGGCTCAAGGCGGAGGGAAAGTTGGGGCTCATCATCGTGGACTACCTCCAGCTGATCCGGGGGCGGGGCCGGACCGAGAGCCGCCAGCAGGAGATCTCGGAGATCTCCCGGAGCCTGAAGGCCCTGGCCAAGGAGGTGAACGTCCCGGTCATGGCCCTCTCCCAGCTCTCCCGGGCGGTGGAGTCCCGGACCCCGCCCCGCCCGCAGCTCTCGGACCTGCGGGAGTCCGGGGCCATCGAGCAGGACGCCGACGTGGTGGCCTTCCTCTACCGGAAGGGGTTCTACCAGGCGCAGGAGCGGGCCAGGAAGAGCGAGGCGGCCGGGATCACGGAGGAGACGGACGGGGAGGACCGGACCACCGAGGTCATCATTAGTAAGCAGCGCAACGGCCCCACCGGTTCGGTCTTCCTCTCCTTCCTGCGGGAGTACACCCGGTTCGAGGAGTTGGAGCAGCGGAGGGCGCCCCTCTGAGGGCCGCCGACCGAGGGGGCAGGCGGGGCAGGGGGTGGGCACTCGGGGCCGCCGCCGCGCTCGGGCTCCTCCTGCACGAACCCGACCCGGCCGGGGCCACCGGCCCCCACCTCTGGCCCCTCCTGGACCGACAGGAAGGCCCCGGCGGCTCCTCCGTGGAGTGGAGCGCCCTGGGCCCCCTGGGCGTCTACCGGGAGGAGGGGCCCCGGAGTACCCTGGGGCTCCGGCCCCTCTTCCTGCGCGAGGCGGACGCCGAGACCGACAGCACGGAGGCCGACCTCCTGTACCCCTTCGGGGCCTACACCCGGGAGCGGGAGGATGTGGACTGGCACTTCCTCACCCTCTTCCGGCGGACCGAGGTGGAGGAGCCGGGGCGGGAGGAGGCCACCCCCTCCGAGGTTTCCCTCTATCCGTTCCTCTTCTGGCGCGCCGACAGCCCGGGGCGGCCGGGCTACTTCGCCTTCTTTCCCCTGGGCGGGCGCCTCCTGGACCGGTTCAACCGGGACGAGATCACCTTCGCCCTCTTTCCCCTCTATGCCCGGACCGTGAACGACGGGGTTCAGACCACGCACCTCCCCTGGCCCGTCCTGGCGGTCTGGTCGGGCCCGGAGCAGTCCGGCTGGCAGGTCTGGCCGCTGTACGGCCGGGATGTCCGGCCCGGGCGCTTCGACAAGACCTTCACCCTCTGGCCGCTCGGCTTCGCCCAGGACCTGGACCTGGACACCGAGAACCCGAAGCGGGTCCGGACCCTCCTTCCCTTTTACAGCCTGCTCCGCTCGCCGCAGCGGGATGAGACCACCGTCCTCTGGCCCTTCTTCAGCAAGTTCACCGACCGGCGGGAAGCGTACGAGGAGTGGCACCTCCCCTGGCCCATCGTCCGGATCGCCCGGGGGGAGACCCGCCGGATCACCCGGGTCTGGCCCATCTACGGCACCGCCGTCCGGGAGACCCGCACCGACGAGTTCGTCCTCTGGCCCCTCTACCTCGTGGAGCGCGACGAGCGGGAGGACTGGCGCCTCACCCGGCGTCGCGTCCTGTTCTACCTGGTGCAGGACACCCGGGAGGAGCGGCCGCAGGAGGGGGGGAGCCGGCACCGCCTGGACGCCTGGCCCCTGTTCTTCTACGAGGCGGAGGGCGACGCGGCCACCTTCCAGGCCCTCGCCCTGCTGGAGACCTTCCTCCCCGAGGATGCCGCCTTGCGCCGGAGCTGGGCCCCCCTCTGGACCCTCTACCGGTACGAGCGGCGGCCGGACGGGCACACGGTCTCGAGTCTGCTCTGGAACTTTTACCGCCGCGAGGAGGCTGAAGGGTTCCTGACCTGGCAGCTCGCCCCGCTGGTCGCCTACCGGGCCGAGGAGGGAGCGGGGGGGCCGGTCCGGGACCTCTGGCTCCTCCTGGGGCTGGTCCAGTTCCACGACGCTCCCGGCCGCCGCGGCCTCCGGCTCCTCTACCTCCCCTGGATCACCTGGGGAGCGCCAGCGGAGGCGCAGCCGTGAGGCGCCTGGGCCTTCTGGCCGGGACCGGGGCCGTCATCCTCCGCCTCCTCCAGACGGTCGGGGAAGTCCTCCTCCTCCTGGGGCAGGCGGTCCGGGCGAGCCGCGCCGCTCCGCGGAACGTGGACAAAATCCTGGCCCACATGGCGGAGATCGGGAACGCCACCCTCCCCATCGCCTCCCTGACGGCCGTCTTCATCGGCGGGGTGCTCGCCCTCCAGAGCGGCTTCCAGCTGGCCAAACTGGGGGCGGAGGAGAACCTCGGGGGCCTCGTCGGCCTCTCCATGGTCAAGGAGTTGGGCCCTGTGATGACCTCCCTCCTGATGGCGGGACGGGTCGGCTCCGCCATGGCCGCCGAGATCGCTGCCATGGCCGTGTACGAGGAGATCGACGCCCTCCGGACGCTGGACATCGACCCCGTCCGCTACCTGGTCATGCCCCGGGTGCTGGCCAGCCTCCTCACGCTCCCGATCCTCACCGTCTACGTGGATGTGCTGGGGTGGATCGGCGGGGCCCTGGTGGGGGCCGCGAACCCCCGGATCAACGTCTCGTTCCACACCTTCTTCAACAACCTCCGCCTGTTCATGGAGGTGCGGGATGTCCTGGACGGCCTGGTGAAGGCGATGGTCTTCGGCGTGACCGTGGCC
>JBOHQK010000196.1:0-12848 GCA_050732195.1 Methylomirabilales bacterium (SeqCode) | reverse complement strand
GAATATGATCTTATGAACCGTGTGGACTCGATTCGGAGGCTCAAAAGTGTCGACCTAGAGTTGCTGTATCTGCTTACCCGCTATCCGGAATGGCGGCCTGACGATGTTGTCGCGCTGGACGAGGCTTTTAGAGGCGAGAAGGTCAGCCCTCGCGCCGCCGCACGCCGCGCCCGGCGTCTGAAGGCAAAGGCTCTGGCATTTGGTTCCTCCGGCCTCATGCAAGACCGACCGGACAGCTACATGCTGGCCGGTGACGAGTTCCTGCAACTCTACTTGCGTTTTCTTTACGAGGTTAGAAAGTACGGCGAATTGAGCAGAGGCCTTCACCTGGGCGAGGCCCCCACAACCCCATTTGGCGAGAAAGCTCACAAGCTAGTTTCCTCTCTTGCATTTGAGACGCCCCAAGCGATTGCCGTTGTCGTATTCCGTTTCTCCCAACGAGAAGGCCAGCGGACTGAAACGATCGCCGCGGTCCGTCATCGCTTCTCCGTCCTGACGGCTGCGCTAAGCCGGCAGCCGATCAACGTCATGGCAGACAAGATCGCTCTTATGGAGAGCTTCGAGCTATGCCAGCTCGTTGCGAAGCGTAGTCCGTGTTGCCTGTTGGTCATTTCGCTGCGCAATCTTGAGAACCCGAGCGAGTCACTTCTGATCGAAATCTATTTTGAGGCAGACCAGATCTTGGCGTTTCCATTGGCAGTTCTCACTGAACAAGCGGAGGCTGCAAAGATACTCGTCGAGGACTTCGACGCCTGGCTGGTAACTCTGCCGACGCTTGAAGAGCTTGTCGAGACGACCAGCGGGCACACTCTAGACGAGATTATGGCTCAGGCGGACACGTTCGAGCGCTGGGTCATTCGGTCGATACGCAAGCATGTGAAGGAAAGTGCTCCGCCCTCTCCCGAGGACAAGAAAGAAGACGAGAACGGCGAAGCGCTCGGGAAGTGGGTCGAGCTGTACCAGCAGGGTCAGCCTGAAGCTGCAGTCGATGCATTGACGAGGCGTTTGGCACTGAACCCGGAACGACCCATTGCAGCGAGGTGTTACAATGACCGCGGCTACATTCGATACGGGCTTAAAAACGCCTCAGAAGCAGCGAAACGCGACTTAGAGCACGCCTTAGATCTGCACCACAAGTCGCTGGCCTTAACGTTGCTGAATCTCGCAGTAATCGCAATCGATAGCGGCGACTTCGCACGGGCCGTTGAATGGATTGAGGACGCACTCCTGATTACACATGGTAGAGAGACTATTGGCGCATCGTTCCTGCGTCTGCGGCTTCTTCCCGCCCGATTGCCGGTTGGGAAGCGCGAGCGATTCGAACAACATCCTGCAAACGCAATTGAGGCCGGATACGTCAACCTTGCCTACGCTGTGGCGCGAGAGGGGGGCTATGATGCTGCGAAAGACCTGTTGGCGGAGGGTCTCGAGGTTATCCCATCCTCTGTATACTTGCGACACGCGCTCGCCCGACTGCACTTGTGGCAGCAGCGAGCGGACCTCGCAGATGCGCTGTATGACGATATGGCCAATAGGCCTATCCCCAGCAAGGAATTGGCTCACGAGATAGAGGCTTACATGAAAATTCCTCGTGGACGGCGGAAGCGGTAATCGGCCGCAGTTGCGGTCTGGCTGACCGTTGGCTCAGTCAAAGGTGGAGTAGCTGAACCAGTTCTCACCCACGCCGTCGCGGCCGCGATGGAGAAGGGCCTGAAGAGCCCGGCGGGGTGGTGAACAAGACCGGGGGTCGCCGCCCTCCCCGACCTGCCGACCTTCAAGGAGCTCGGCTACGACATCGAGTTCTACATCTGGGCCGGCGTCTTCGCCCCTACCGGCACGCCGGAGCCGGTCTTGAAGAAGCTGCGCGAAGCCGTGCGTCAGGCGGTCGAGGATCCCGACTTCAAGGCCGCGATGGCCAAGCTCGAGACCCCGGTCGCCTACCTGGACGCGCCGGAGTTCCAGAAGTTCTGGGACCGGGACGCGAAGATGCTGGCCGACGCGATCAAGCGGGTGGGGAGGATCGAAGAGAAGAAGTGAGGGAGGGCCCGCCGGTCGGCTCTCCGCTAGGTCGAGCCGCGGCGGTAGGCCTCGAGAATCCGGCGCATCTCGGGGGTGATGGGCAGAGCCCGGCTGGCATCGAAGTCCATCCAGACGGCGACGCTGCTCCCGTCCCCCACTACCTCGTCGGTCCCCTTCCGGAAGATCCCGTACTCGATGGTGAAGGACCTCTCGCCGATCCGGGTCACCCGGAGGCCCACCTCGAGTTCTGCCGGGTACCGGAGCTGCACACGGAAGTTGCACGCCGCCTGCACCACCGCGATCCCCTGTCGGGGGTGCTCCTGGAACCGCCACAGGTTGACGGCGTCGAAGAAGGCGGTCCGGGCCGACTCCAGGTAGGTGAAGTACTTCGCGTTGTTGACGTGCCCGAGGGAATCCATGTCCCCCCACCGGACGGTCATGGGGATCCAGAAGGCGAACTGGTCCCGCGTCGGGAGGACGGGCGGGCCGCCGGCCGGGCGGTCGGCGGTCACGCGACCTCCCGGAGCGCGCCGCTGCGCACGTCGTAGACTATGCTCCCCGTGACCAGCGCCGGCGTCACCTGCTCCATCCGGACCCGGACCGCCTGCCCCTGGAGCCGATCCTCCCCCTCCACCAGGACCGGGATGTAGTTGTCCGTGAGGGCCGTGAGGCGCCCTGTGGCCGCCTCCCGCTCGGCCAGGACGACGGCCGGCAGGATCTGCCCCACCGCCCGCCCTCGGAAGGCCAGGCTCTTCTCCTGGGCGAGGGCCCGGAGGACGGCGTTCCGGCGGGCCTTCACCTCCGGGGGGACCTGGTCCGGCATCCCGGCGGCGCGAGTCCCGACCCGCCGGGAATAGGTGAAGACGTGCAGGTAGGCGACGGGCAGGTCCGCAAGGAGCGCTACCGTGTTCTGGAACGCTTCCTTCGTCTCCCCGGGGAAGCCGACGATGACATCCGCCCCGATGGCGACCCCCGGGGCGGCCTCCACGGCCGAGCGGACCGTTTCGCGGAAGTGCCTGGCCCGGTAGGAGCGGCCCATCGCCCTGAGGATCCCGTCGTCCCCGCTCTGGAGCGCCAGGTGCAGGTGCCGGCAGATCCGGCCCGTCTCCGCCAGGAGGGCGATGAGATCCTCCCGGACCTCGTGCGGGTGGAGCGAGGAGAGGCGCAGGCGGGGCAGGTCGGTCTCGGCCAGGATCCGGCGGACCAGGTCGCTCAGCCAGACCCTGGGCCTCAGGTCCCAGCCGTAGGTCCCCAGGTTGATCCCGGTGAGGACCACCTCCGGGTGCCCTGCCGCGGCGAGCCTGCGGGCCTCCGCCACCGCGGCCTCGGGGGGCAGGCTCCGGGCCGGGCCCCGGACCGCCGGGATGATGCAGAAGGTGCAGGCGAAGTTGCAGCCGTCCTGCACCTTCAGGAACGGCCGCGTCCGGCCCACGTCGGTCGGGGCCGCCGCCGCCTGGAATGTCCGGAGGGCCCCGATGTCCCCCACCGCGGCCCGCGGCGGGCTGCCCCAGGCGAAGTCCCGGAGGTAGCGGAGGACCTCCCCCTTCTCGGCGTTCCCCAGGACCAGGTCCACTCCCTCGATCCCCAGGAGGGCCTGTGGGCTCCGCTGCGCGTAGCAGCCGGTGGCGACCACGAAGGCGAGCGGGTTGCGCCGCACCGCCTGGCGGATGAGCCGGCGGGAGTCGGCGTCGGCCCGGGCCGTGACCGTACACGTATTGATGACGTAGACGTCGGCCTCGGAGGCAAAGGGGACGGCCTCGTAGCCGTCGGCCCGGAAGGCGTCCGCCATCAGGTCGGTCTCGAACTGGTTCTGCCGGCACCCGAGCGTCGCGAAGGCTACCCGCACCGCCGGAGATCCTCCAGCAGCCCGTCCAGGCGCTTCAGGTTCACCACGTCCTCCCGGTTGTACTCCAGGAGCGTCGCCAGCGCCTCCCCGTCCCCGTAGGCCTCGTACCGGTGCCAGAGGCGCATGGCGTCGAAGCCGTTCAGCCCCTTCGTCCAGCGTTCGATCCCCAGTTGCTCCTCCACCCGCTTCAGCCCCCCCTTCAGGTTGAAGCGCCAGCACTCGAGCATGAGGTCGCGGGACTCGAACTCCGCGGCCAGGTCCGCCCCCAGGCGGCGGCGGATGACAGGGAGGTCGAAGCGGCTCCCGTTATAGGTGAAGAGGGTCCGGAGCCCCTCGAGGGCCCGGTAGAGGCTCACCTCCGTCACCTGGGGGCCGACCAACTGGATGCATCCCCGATCGTCGGCGTAGAGCCCGATGACCGTGATTGCCCCCTCGAAGGAGGTCTCGATGTCGAGGTAGCCCCGCACCGGCCTGCCTCCACCGAACCCCGCGACGCTTTCCCGTGCCGCTGAATGCCGATTAGGATACCATACAGTCGGGCCGCCGCAACCACAGGAGTCCCGGCGGCGGGACGGTGAGCGGGATGAAGATCGGGATCGCGGGCCTCCCGCTGGTGGGGAAGACCACCGTCTTCCGCCTGGCCACCGGGCAGACGGAGCCCCCCGCGGGCCCCGCGCCGCCGGAGCCCACCCAGGCCGTCACCCGGGTCCCCGACGCGCGCCTCACCCGCCTGGCCCGGATGCACCCGGGGAAGAAGGCCGTGCCGGCCACGGTCGCGTACGTGGACTCTCCGGCGCTCCAGCGCGGCGCCGGGAAGGGGGAGGGGGTCGGAGGCCCGACCCTGACGTCGCTCCGTCAGGCGGACGCCCTCCTGCACGTGGTCCGGGCCTTCGAGGACGCCCGGATCCCGCACGTCGAGGGGAGCCTCGACCCGTCCCGCGACATCGGCCTCCTGCACACGGAGTTCCTCCTGGCGGACCTGGAGGTCGCCGAGAAGCGGGTGGCCCGGATCGAGGAGGCGCTGCGGAAGGGACGCAAGGACCAGAACGTGCGGGAACTCGAGGCGCTCCGGCTAAGCGCGGAGGCCCTCCAGGCGGGGCGGCCCCTCCGGGACCTGGACTTCCCGCCCGAGCAGGAGCGGCTCCTCCGCGGCTTCCAGTTCCTCACCGCCAAGCCGCTCCTCCTCCTGGTGAACATCGGGGAGGAGGACCTGGCGAAGGAGGAGGCGATCCTCGCCCCCCTCCGGTCCTTCGCCGGGCCGCGGGTGGCCCTTTTCGCCCTCGCGGCGAAGACCGAGGTGGAGATCGCCCGGCTCTCGCCGGAGGACGCCGCGCTCTTCCGCCGGGAACTGGGGATCGCCGAGCCCGGCGCGGAGCGGCTGCTCCGGCTCTCCTACGGGCTGCTGGGGCTCCTCACCTTCTTCACGGTCGGGGAGGACGAGGTCCGGGCCTGGACCCTCCGGCGGGGGGCGAGCGCCCTGGAGGCCGCCGGGAGCATCCACACCGACTTTGCCCGGGGGTTCATCAAGGCGGAGGTTGTCCCCTTCGCGGCCCTGGCCGAGGCCGGCTCCCTGGCTGCCGCCCGCAAGAAGGGGATCCTGCGGCTGGAGGGGAAGGACTACCCGGTCGCAGACGGGGACGTCATCACGATCCGGTTCAGCGTGTGAGGCGCAAGCAGTCGGTCGCCCGCCGCGGCGCCCCTCAGCCTCTCAGCGCCAGAATGTGGACCATGTCCTTCACGCTCAGATAGCCGACCAGTCGCCCTCCCCCCTCCACCACCGCCATCCGGCCCACCGGGTTTTGGAGCAGACGCGTGAAGGCGTCCAGGACCGCCTCCCTCGGCCCCGCCTGGACCTCGGGACCGAACCGGAGCATCGCCTCCCGCACCCGCACCTCGCCCCACCGCTCCCGGGGGTAGTCGCGCAAGTGCTTGAGGGCCACGATCCCGACCACCTGCCCCCCTTCCACCACCGGAAAGGAGGTGAAGCGGTGGCGCCAGAATAGGTCGTCCGCCAGGCGGGATAAGGTGAGGCCCGGGTCCACCGTCACCACCTCCCGGCTCATCACGTCCCCCACCGTGATCCCCTGCAAGGCCCGGCGCCAGGCCACCTGCTGGACGCTGGCGTCAGCCGCCTGCTTGAGGAACACCCCGATGAACAGGTAGTACAGGCCCCCCACCGCGTTGCCCCAGGCGAAGTTGGCCACCCCGAGGAGCATGAGGGCGTAGGCGAAGCCTCCCCCGATGGCCCCCGCCACCCGCGTGGCCTGCTGCAGGTCCCCCTTCCACCACCAGAGGAAGGCCCGCAGGATCCGGCCCCCGTCCAGGGGGAACCCCGGGACCAGGTTGAAGGCCCCCAGCAACCCGTTCACGAGCCTGAGGTAGGCGAGAAAGGCCGCGGCCGGCGCTGGCCAGGCCGGGAGCCGCAGCAAAAGGTCGCTGGCCAGGGCCAGGGCGAAGGAGACGGCCGGCCCCGCCGCCGCCACCCGGAACTCCACCCCGGGCGAGTCCGGCTCCCGGGCCAGTTTGGCCACGCCGCCGAAGACGTGCAGGGTGATCCCCCGGATGGCAATCCCGTTGCGCTGGGCCACCACCGAGTGCCCCAGTTCGTGCAGGAGCACGGAGGCGAAGAGGGCCAGGGCCGAGACGATCCCGAGCCCCCAGTAGGTCGCCGGCGCGAGCCCGGGCACCTCCGCCGGGAAGTGCTGGGCCGCGAGGCTCCAGGTGACCAGGGCCACGATGAGGAACCAGGAGTAGTTGATCTCGATGGGGATGCCCCGGATCGTGAAGACGCGCTGCCCCTTGGTGATCATCCCTTCTCCCCCGCCTGTCCCGGTCCGGCCCGCATCTCCCGGCGCCCACGCCCGGAGCCGGCCCGGTCCAGTTGGTCCGTCAGCTCCGCATACGAAACTGCGTTGAGCCAAACAAAATGCCGAGGGCCGAGCAGGATCCGCCCGGCCCTCGAAAGCCTTGGGATGCCAGCAACCTGTCAGCCCGGCAGGTTCACGACGATGGACTTGATCTCCATGTACTCCTCGAGACCCTCCTTGCCCCCCTCCCGGCCCAGGCCGCTCTCCTTGAAGCCGCCGAAGGGGATCTCGTGGGTGTAGCCGGCGGCATCGTTGACCCCGACGAGGCCGTACTCCAGGAACTCGGCCACCCGGACGACGCGTCCCAGGTCCCGGGTGTAGAGGTAGCTGGCCAAGCCGAACGTGGTGTCGTTGGCCCGCCGGATCAGTTCCTCTTCGGTCTTGAAGGTGAGGATCGGCGCCACCGGCCCGAAGATCTCCTCCTGGCACACAGGCCACTGGTCCTTGACGTTGGTAAGGACCGTCGGGGCGTAGAAGTACCCTTTCGCCAGGGGGCCCTCCTTCAGGGGCCCGCCGCCCGCCAGCACCGTGGCCCCCCTGGCCACGGCATCCTCCACCAGGCCGTTGACCTTCTTCCGGGTCTCCTCGTTGATGAGGGGCCCCACCTGCATCCCGGGCTCGAAGCCGGGCCCGACCTTCAGCGCCTTCACCTTCGCGACGAAGGCCGGGGTGAAGCGATCCGCGATCGTCTCCTGCACGTAGAGGCGGTTGGCACAGATGCACGACTGGCCCGCCACCCGGAGGTACTTGATTGCCACGGCCCCCTCGACGGCGGCCGCGAGGTCAGCGTCCTCGAAGACGATGAAGGGGGCATTGCCCCCCAGCTCGAAGGAAATGCGCTTGATCTGCTTCGCCGCCTTCTCCATGAGGGTCTTCCCCACCTCTGTGGAGCCGGTAAAGCCGATCTTCTTGACCAGGGGGTTGCCCAGCAGCTCCTCGGCGATAGGCACGGACCTGGCCCCCGTGATTACATTCAGGACACCGGGCGGCAGCCCGGCGTCGTGGCACGCCCGGGCGATGGCCAGAGCGGTCATGGGCGTAGCCGACGCCGGCTTCAGGACCACGGTGCAGCCCGCGGCCATGGCTGGGGCGATCTTGCGGGTGATCATGTTGGCGGGGAAGTTCCAGGGCGTGATGGCCGCCACAACCCCCACCGGCTGGCTGACCACCCACAGCCGCTTGTTCGGGAAGGGCGAGGGGACCAGGTCCCCGTATGCGCGGCGCGCTTCCTCGGCGAACCAGCCGAAGTAGCCCAGGGAGAAGCCGACTTCCCCCTTGGCCTCGGCGAAGGGCTTGCCGTTCTCCAGAACCACCAGTTTCGCGATCTCGTCCACCCGCTCCTGCATCAGCCCCTGGACCTTCCGGAGGATCTCCCCCCGCTGCTTCGCCGGGGTAGCCGCCCATCCCGGGAAGGCCCGGTGGGCTGCCTGGATGCCCCGCCGCGTCTCCGCCGCGCCGGCATCGGCGATGTCGGCCACGTGGTCCCCCGTGGCCGGGTCCCGTACCGCGAAGGTGCGCCCGCCGTCAGCGTCCACCCACTTGCCGTCGATGTACAACTGGTACCGCTGCGCTGCCATGGGACACCTCCCCCCTGCGCCGAGGGCCAATGCCCTCAGAGTTCGTTAAGAAATCGCCAAACGACTTCGGGGAGTCTCCTCCCCTCCCGATGGACCCCACAGGACGGGCAGGTCTCACGGGGGAGTGGGGGCTGTCAGGAACGTCTGCCGCTGAGAGAAGCCGGGAGGGCGCCAGGCCGCCTCGAGGCTGCGCTGCACGGCTTCACCACCGCTCTCGCCTCCCCGAGCCCATCCGCAGTATAGGTCCGGAGGGTGGCTGTGTCAAACGCGTCCCGCTGTTTGCCCGGCTCGACTTCGACAACCTAAGGCGAGGAGCCGGCGATGGGATTGCGGGGGCAGAACAGGCAGTCTCCTCTCCTGCCCGCCGCCGGCTGTCACAGCGATGTCAATCGTTGGTGGAATCGTGAGAAGAAAAAGCGCTGGAGTGATGAGGCCAATGCGCCACAGGAGGGCGAGTCTCACTCAGGATCGGGAGAGGCTGTTCCCCGCCTCCCGCCAGGTGCGAGCGCGCGACCGCCCCCATGCCCCTTGAGGTTAGCACGCCCTGTCGTCGCCTCGTCGCGACCCGGCGCGCCCAATCCCAGAAACGGATGCCCAGCAGGAGGGCGAGAACCCCCGCATACACATAGGGATCGTTGACGCCGACCTTGGCAAGCCAGAGGTAGTGCAGGACCGCCAGGACGCCGACGACGTAGACCAGCCGGTGCAGCCGCTGCCAGTTGGCTCCGCCGAGCCGTTTCACCACGCGGGCCGTGGAGGTGGCGGCCAGCGGGACCAGCAGGGTCAGCGCCAGAAGACCGACCGTGATGTACGGGCGCTTGACAATGTCCGCGAGCATCTCCTCCCAATCAAAGAAATGGTCCACCACGATCCACACCGCAAAATGCAGGCACACGTAGAAGAAGGCGAACAAGCCCAGGAGACGCCGCAGGCTCATCGGCCAGGAGATCCCGAACAGGAGGCGGAGGGGGGTCATTGCGAGGCTCGCGAGCAGGATCCTGATGGTCCAACGGCCGAGCGTGCGGGTGACGTAATCGATCGGGTTGGCCCCGAAGTTGTCGGTCTGAAATTGATACAGGAGCAGCGCAACGGGGAACAGGCAGGCGCCCCACACCGCAGCCTTCAGGAGGATCCGCCCTCGCCGGGACATGTGGCTAGTGCCGCTCCAACGAATTGCCCGTCGGGTTGCGGCCGAGCCGCGGGTGGCGCCGGGCGGGGCCCCCGAGCGGCCGGGCGGAGTGGGACCCCCTCGGCCTCCTGCCGCACTGCAGCGCATTGCGGGAGGGGCTGAGCGGGTGACGACGCCCGGCCGCGAGTGGGGCACGCCGGCGACAGGACCCGCGGCAGCACGGTCGGTCAGGATCGGGCCGGATGACTTGGAGCGGCACTAGTAGTACTTCCTCAGGTCCAACCCCGCGTACAGCGAGGCGACCTGGTCCGCGTAGCCGTTGAACATCAGCGTCTTGCGCCGCCGGAACTCCCCGATGCGGCGCTCGGTCGCCTGGCTCCAGCGCGGGTGATCCACGGTGGGGTTCACGTTCGAGTAGAAACCGTATTCGTTCGGCGCCGCCTTCTCCCAGGTGGTTTTGGGCTGCTCAGTCACGAAGCGGATCCGCACGATGGACTTGGCGCTCTTGAACCCGTACTTCCACGGCAAGACGACGCGCACCGGGGCCCCGTTCTGGTTCGGCAGCACCTGTCCGTACAAGCCGAACGTCAACAGCGTCAACGGGTGCAGCGCCTCGTCCAACCGCAATCCCTCGACATAGGGCCACTCGAGCGAGGAGAAGCCGAAGAGGCCCCTCCGCTGTCCCGGAAACTGCTCGGGATCGAGGAGCGTCGTGAACTCGACGAACTTGGCCTTGCCCGTCGGTTCGACCCGCTTGATCAGGGAGGCCAGCGGGTAGCCGATCCAGGGGATGACCATGGACCATCCCTCGACGCAGCGCAAGCGGTACACCCGCTCCTCTAGCGGGAAGAGCCGCAGCAGCGCGTCAACGTCGTAGGTCTTGGGACGCGCCACGTGCCCGTCCACCTGCACCGTCCAGGGACGGGGCCTGAGCAGATGCGCCAGCCGCGCGGGGTCCTCCTTGTTCACGCCGAACTCATAGAAGTTATTGTAGGTCGTGATGCTCTCGAGATCGGTCGGGGGATCCGCCACCGTGAACGTCTGGCTGCGCGGCGCCTTGAGGGGCTGACCTGCCGGCGCCGCCGCAGCAGCCGCTCCGGAGGGCGCCAGCGCCAGCGCGGCCGCGCCGAGCAGAAACGACCGCCGGTTCAGGTAGACCTGGTAGTCCGTGATCTCCGACGATGTGATGTCCGGGGCGCGCCGGATCAGCATCATTGCCTCCCTGGAATCATGGGGTCCCGCTCCCGCGGAACCTCCCTGGCCGGGCGCCTATCATACCCCAGGCGCCTGTCGGGCGCGAGGGCGGCTATGTCAAGCCCGCCGCGAGGCCATCCCCCTCTCCTATAATAGATGCGGCCTCCACGTGAAGGGAAGCGCCAACCGGCACAGGATTTTTGGCGGACACAGCCATGGCATCGCGTTCCCGATGACCTCCCCACATCCCGGGAGCAAGAGGGGGGCAGGGCGGTCGCCCTCCCCCTCGGAGGCCGCTAGGGGCCCCGCCGCGCGATCCCTACTTTGGCTTATCGATCTGCTCCAGCGTCCCGGTGACCTGCATGAGCATGTCCATGGTCTTGTGCATGCCCGTGGGCTCCATCATCATCTTCTTGGTCTTCATTTTCATCTCGATGTCGGAGACCGTCCTCTTGATCTTGGTGAGCTGGTCCATGAGCACCTGCTCGGTGACATGGTCGGCGTAGGCCACCGACCCCCAGGGGGCCGGGCCCGCGGCGAGGACGCCGGGCAGGGCCAGGAGACTCGCCATCAGGACGGTCGAGACGATCCGCTTCATGTGCCGCCTCCTTTCATGCTTTGGTTTGAGTGCCCGATCGGATAAACACCGGCGGAGTGCCGCGCAGCCTCCGCGATCTATATGCCGGCCACGCCCTAAAGGATTCGGACATTTTTCGTTTCGCCAGGCCGTCTCCTCCCCTGCCACTTGCGCTCCCACCCCCGGTGGGCCTCCGGCTGAACCGCCGAAGCGCATTTTCTGAGCGCCGGGCTTCGCCAGCCTGGGTATTCCCCTTAAGGCGGACGCCACCCGGCCCAGATGCCACCCCCCGACCTTCAATACGGAACAAAGAGCGGTTCAGATCACGCCGGGGGACCCTTTCCATTGACGCAGCGCCAGGGCCTGGCGTAGGCTCGGGCGCCGGGCGAGCGGGGCGGGCTGATCCTTCGGCGTGGGCGGGCCGTATACCGGAGTGGAGAGGTGGGGGCCGCGAGGACGGAGCGCGTGGACGACGGGCGCCTGATCCGGGCGATGGCGCGGGGGGACCTGTCTGCCCTGGCGACCTTTTATGACCGCTACGCGCCCCTGGTCTTCGGGCTCGCTTCCCGGGTGACCGGCAACGCGGCGGACGCGGAGGAGGTGCTCCAGGACGTCTTCATCCAGGCCTGGAGCGAGGCGGCCCGCTACGCCCCGGGGCGGGGCAGCCCGCGCACCTGGCTCCTGACCATCGCCAGGAGCCGGGCGATTGACCGGCGGCGGCGGCGGCGGCGGGACGAGGGGGTGGGGCCGAGTGGCGACGAGGTGCTGGACTCCCGGGAGGGTCCCGGGGGGGACCTGGAGGAGCACGAGCGGCGGGAGGCCGTCCGGAAGGCGCTCGGGCTCCTCCCCCCGGAGCAGCGGGCCGCCATCGAGCTGGCCTACTTCGAGGGCCTCACCCACGTGCAAATCGCGATGCAGACGGGGGATCCCGTGGGCACGGTGAAGGGACGCCTGCGGCTCGGGATGGAGAAGCTGCGGGTGCTCCTCGGGCCTCTGCTCGGGGAGGGGCGGGAATGACCTGCGAGGAGCTGCGGGACCGGTATACCCTGTACGCGGTGGGGGCGCTGCCGCGCGAGGAGGAGGAGCCGCTGGAGGAACACCTGGCCCGCGGCTGCCCCACCTGCACGGCTGGGGTGTCCGCCGTCCAGGAAGTCGCCTCGCTCCTCCCCTACGCCGCCGCCGCGAAGGTCCCGCCGCCGGCTCTCCGGGAACGGGTCCTGGCCGGGGCCGCCGCCGGCCAGGAGGGAAGGAGCCCGGCGGCGCGCCGGCGCCCCGCCTGGGGCCTGGCTGCGGCGTGGGCCGCTGCCGCCCTCGTGGGAGGGGTCGGCCTCATCTATGGCCTGACCCTCCGGGGGCATGTCCAGGAGCAGGCCGCGACCATCCGAGCGCTCCAGGTCCGCCTGGCCGAGCACGAGGACCTCATGGCCATCATCACCGACCCCTGCACCCGGATCATACGAATGGTCGGGGCCGAGCCCGCCCCACCGCCCGAGGCCCAGGCCCTCTGGAGCCCGCAGCGGGGCATGCGCCTCTTCGCCGTGAACCTCCCCCCACTGGCCGAGGGGGAGTCCTACTGGCTCTGGATCAAGACGGCCACGGACATGGTCCCCGCGGCCGCTTTCACTCCGGACGCCCGCGG
>JBOHQK010000195.1:0-3797 GCA_050732195.1 Methylomirabilales bacterium (SeqCode) | reverse complement strand
GGACGGACTCGGCGTTGGCCTCGTGGATGGCTCCCTCCAGAGCGGCCGGAATCAAGATGTCCACGGGCAGGGCCAAAAGATCGGTGTTGGTGATCCTGTCCCCGTCCCGGAGGTCCGCGAATCCCCCCCCCTCCTGCAGGTGTCTGAGCAGCCGGGGGATATCGAGCCCCTTGGCGTTGTAGATCCCCCCCTTCGAGTCGGAGAGACTCACCACCCGGCAGCCGGCCTCATGCAGGAGCCGCGCGGCCACCCCCCCCACATTCCCCTTCCCCTGGACCGCCACCGTGGCCCCCCCAAGGCCGATCCGGAGCTCGCGGGCCGCCTCGGCGGTCACGAAGGCCACGCCCCGCCCGGTGGCCTCCCGCCGCCCCAGCGAGCCCCCCAGGAGGACCGGCTTGCCCGTGACCACGCCCGGGACCGTCATCCCCCGCTGCATGCTGTAGGTGTCCATCATCCAGGCCATGGTCTGCTCGTTGGTGTAGACGTCCGGGGCGGGGATGTCCAGTTCCGGGCCGATGAGCAGCACGATCTCCGAGGTGTAGCGGCGGGTCATCCGCTCCAACTCTCCCTGGGACATGGCCGTGGGGTTGCAGCGGACCCCTCCCTTGGCCCCGCCGTAGGGCAGGCCCATGAGGGCGCACTTCCAGGTCATCAGCATGGCCAGGGCGGTGACCTCATCCAGATTCACGTCCGGGTGGTAGCGGACGCCCCCCTTGGTGGGTCCGAAGGAGTTGTCGTGCTGGACCCGGTAGCCCTCCAAGACCTCCACCCGGCCGTCATCCATCCGCGTCGGGACCGACACGATGAGGGCCCGCTGCGCACGCCGCAGCCGCTTGTGGACCCCCTCGTCCAGCTTGATGAGGGCGGCCACCTGGTCGAGCTGGGAAACCGCCTCTTCCAGCATGGTCGGCATGCGCTTATTCTCCTCCCGTGATCTGCCGCCGGGCCGCCTCCCGGGCTGCCTCCAGGACAGCCCGGACCGGAACCCCCGCGGCCGCCGCGACCCTCCGGCACTCCTCGAACTCCGGGCTCACCTGGACGGTCCGCTCCCCGAGCCGCCCCACCTTCACCGCGACCGCGCCGTAGGGGGTCTCGACGGTCCGGATCTCGCGCGCGAGTCTGAGCCGCCCCCGCCGGCTCAGGCGCAGGCCGAAGGTGGTGCTCCCCTGGAGGATGAGGGGGGCCAGGCGTCCCTCCGCCCCCGCCTCGGCCAGGACGGTCAGGACCGTCGCCGGCCGGGACTTCTTCATGATGACCGGGGTCAGGTACACGTCCAGAGCCCCCGCGGCGAACAGGTCCTCCATCAGCGGCTCGAAGAGTTGCGGGCTCATGTCGTCAATGTTGGCCTCCAGGACGGCCACCTCGTCCGTGGCGCCGGGGTCGGGGCTGTCCCCGAGGATGAGGCGAAGACAGTTGGGCTGACCGGTGAGTTCCCGGGTCCCGGCCCCGTACCCGACGGCCCGGACGGTGAGAAGCGGCGGCGGGCCGAAAGCCGCGGCGACGGTGGCCAGGATGGCCGCCCCTGTGGGGGTGGTCAACTCGGCCTCCACCGGGCTCCCGTAGCAGGGGATGCCCTTCAGGAGTTCCAGGGTGCCGGGGGCGGGGACCGGGAGGGTGCCGTGCGCCGTGGCGATCCGCCCCCCGCCCAGGTTGAGGGGGGAGGCCTCGACCCGGTCGGCCCCCAGGGCGGCGAGGCCGGCGACGGCCCCCACCACGTCGGCGATGGCATCCCGCGCCCCGACCTCGTGGAAGTGGACAGCCTCCGGTGCACTCCCGTGGACCGCCGCCTCGGCTGCGGCGAGGCGGGTGAAGATCGCCGCGGCCCGCTCGCGCGTTGCCTCGGGAAGGCGGCTTGCGCGCAGGACCTCCAGGATGTCCGGCAGGCGCCGGTGGCTGTGGTGGGGAGGGTGGCCCGCGTCCACGAGCCCGGGGTCGGCCTCGCGGGACGGCTCGCCCGTGAGAACGTCCACCTTCGTCGTGGCAAAGCCCCCCCGCATCACCTTCCGCGCCTCGACCTCGAGGCCGGGCAGGCCGAGGGCGGCCACCGCCTCCTTCAGGACGGTAAGCGGCACGCCGGCGTCCACCAGCGCACCCAGGATCATGTCGCCGGCCACCCCCGAGAAGCAGTCGAAGTAGGCGATGCGCATCTGGCTCCCTACGCGCCGAGGGTGTTGATCCGGTGGGCGAGGACGCCGGCGCCGAAGCCGTTATCAATGTTGACCACGGCGACCCCGGCGGCGCAGGAGTTGAGCATCGTGAGAAGAGCCGCCAGCCCCGCGAGGGACGCCCCGTACCCGACGCTGGTGGGGACGGCGATGAGCGGGCGGTCCGTCAGGCCCCCGACGACGCTCGGGAGGACCCCGTCCATCCCGGCCACCGCCACGAGGACGCGGGCTCCCCGGAGGCGCTCCGTCTGGGCGAGCAGCCGGTGCAGCCCCGCCACCCCCACGTCGTGGACGGCCTCCACGTGGCTCCCGAAAAGATCGGCGGTGACCGCGGCCTCCTCCGCCACCGGGATATCGGCGGTGCCGCCGGTCAGGATCAGGACCCGCCCTGCCCGCCGCCCGTCATCCTCCCGCCGGACGGTGACCGCCCGGGCCTGCTCGTGGAAGACGGCGTCCGCAGCGAGAGCCCGGATGCGCTCGTAGACCACGGGGGTCGCCCGAGTGGCCAGGAGGCGGCTGCTCCCGGCTAACAGGCGTTCCGCGATGCCGGAGACCTGCTCCGGGCTTTTCCCCTCGCAGAAGATGACTTCGGGAAATCCCTGGCGCAGGGCCCGGTGGGTGTCCACCGTGGCGTAGGGAAGGGGCTCGAAGGGGAGGGACTTGAGGCGGGCCAGGGCCTCCTCGATGCTGGTGGTCCCGGCCTGGACGGCTTCCAGCAACTGCCGGACGGTCTCGAGGTCCAATCCTGCCTCCGCAAGGGCGCGCCGCACCGAAAAGCGTAGCACAGGGGCACGGGGCGGCCAAGGCGAAACTCCCCGGGTTGCGGTCCGGCGCGCGCCTGTGCCATACTCCCTGCATGCATCCGCGGCCGACCGAGCCTGCGACGGAACCGGAGCGGCTGGCGCGTCTGGTCAAGGACCTGGGGCGGCGGCAGGGCTTCGACCTGGTGGGGATCTCCCCGGCCGCCGCGCCCCCCCACGAGGCCACCTTCGCCGAGTGGCTGCAGCAGGGCTACGCGGGCGAGATGACCTACCTCACCCGGACCGAGGCCAAGCGCCGGCACCCCGGCTCCTTCCTGCCCTGGGCGAAGTCGGTCATCTCAGTGGCCCTGAACTACTACACCCCCTACCAGCGCCCCACCCACAACGACGGCCTCAAGGGCTGGATCGCCCGGTACGCCTGGGGGGACGACTACCACGGGATCCTGGAGGAGCGCCTCGATGCCTTTCACCGGGTGCTGGAGGAGGCGGTGGGGCATCCCGTCCAGGCCCGGGCCTACGTGGATGCCGGCCCGGTCCTGGAGCGGGACTTCGGCGCCCGCGCCGGGATCGGCTGGTTCGGCAAGAACACGACCCTCCTCTCCACGGAGATCGGGTCCTACTTCTTCCTGGGGGAACTCTTCACCGACGTGGACCTCGCCCCGGACACGCCCATCCGGGACCGCTGCGGCCAGTGCACCCTCTGCCTCAAGGCCTGCCCGACCAACGCCTTCGTGGGCCCCTACATCCTGGATGCCCGCCGCTGCATCTCCTACCTGACCATTGAACTCAAAGGGGCCATCCCCCGCGACCTCCGGCCGCTGGTGGGCATCCACGTCTTCGGCTGCGACATCTGCCAGGAGGTCTGCCCCTA
>JBOHQK010000194.1:0-3861 GCA_050732195.1 Methylomirabilales bacterium (SeqCode) | reverse complement strand
TCCCGGCGGCGCGCCTGGCCGAGGCGGCGTCGCGCCTCACGGCTCTCCGCCGCCGCGTCGGCCCCCCGCGCCCCCTCTCCCCCGGGCCCCTGCGGGCGCTCCTGGGATGCGGGGACCACCAGGCGGTTGCCGCCGCGCTCGTCCCGTGGGCGGCGTAGCGGCCCTTGGCATTTGCCGGGGGCTCCCCTATAATGGCCTCTTGAAGATGGCCGAGCCGGAGGAGACGGAGATCCTGCCGGTGTCCCGCCGCGACGAGATCCTCTGCTTGCTGGAGCGGGCGGCGTAGCGCGCCATGGCCACCCCCCGCAAGCGGCCCCGCCTGCGTCTCCGCAAGCCGGTGGCGAAGCCGACCCGGGTGCACGTCCCCAAGACCGCCTACAGCCGGCGGCGGGCCAAAGCCGCCGCCCGATCGGCGGCCGCCGACGCGACGGAGCCGGACGGGGGGTCGGGCTCGGCCCCGCCGGTCGCGGACGCCGACCTGACCGCCAGCATCGTTGACAGCCTCCCCGTCGGGCTCTACGTCATCGACCGGAACTTCACCATCGTCTGCTGGAACCGGGCCCGGGAGGAGGGGCCGTTCGGCCTCCTGCGGCAGGACGTGATCGGCAGGAACCTCTTCGAGGTTCTCCGGTCCCTCAAGCGCTCCTCCATTGCCGAGGAGTTTGAGCGGGTCTTCGCCGCCGGCACGATCCTCCAGGTGGAGGTGGAGACGGGGAGCGGGCCGGACCAGAAGCACTACCGGATCACCAAGATTCCGGTGAAGAACACCGCCTCCGAGGTGACCCACGTCATCACGGTCGGGGAGGACATCACGGAGCGGCGCCGGATGGAGCGGCAGCTCTTCACCTCCGACAAGCTGGCCAGCATCGGGCAACTGGCCGCGGGGATCGCCCACGAACTGAACAACCCCATGGCCGCGATCGCCTCCGCGGCCGAGGCGGTTCTGCGGCGGAGCCGGGCGCCCGACTTCGCCGGCCTGGCCGACGCCGAGGAGTTGCGCCTCCTCCTCCGGATCATCGAGGAGGAGGTGTACCGCTGCAAGCGCATCATCGGGAGCCTCTCCGACTTCAGCCGGGACCCCGGGATGGAGCGGCAGCGGGTGGACGTCCGGGAGATCCTGGACAGCGTGGCCGGGATGCTGGCCCACCAGGCGCGGACGCGGGGAGTGATCCTCAGGGCAGAGCACGCCCCCGATCTGCCGGCCGTCCTGGCCAACGAGGGGGAGCTGCGTCAGGTCTTCCTGGCCCTGACCCTGAACGCCCTGGAGGCTCAGCCCCAGGGGGGCGTCCTCCTCCTCAAGACCCGGCGGGAGGGGGCGAGGGTGGTCCTGGAGTTCACCGACCAGGGCCCGGGGATCCCGGTGGAGCACCGGGCCCGTCTCTTCCAGCCCTTCTTCACCACCAAGCCCCCGGGGCAGGGGCCCGGGCTCGGGCTCTACGTCTCCTACACGATCGTGACGGCCCACGGCGGCCACCTGGAGGTGGACTCCACGCTGGGCGCGGGGACCACCGTCCGGATCCGCCTGCCCGCTGCTCCCGCCGTTTTCACCCATGCTCGCTGAATCCTCCCCAATCCGCGTCCTCGTCGCCGATGACGAGCGGAACTTCACCCAAATCCTAAAGATGGAACTGGGGCGGGAGGGCTACGTCGTGGACGTGGCGGTGGACGGGCAGGAGGCCCTGGGCAGGCTGGGCCGAGCCGAGTACGATGTCCTGGTCCTAGATCTCAAGATGCCCGAGGTCCCCGGCATGGAGGTCCTGCGGGAGATCCGCTCCTGGGAGGCCGGTCCGGAGGTCATCGTCCTCACCGGCCACGCCACCGTGGCCACCGCGATTGAGGCCATGAAGCTGGGCGCCTACGACTACCTGACCAAGCCCTGCAAGACGGAGGAGTTGGCCCTCCTGGTCCGCAAGGCCTCGGAGAAGCGCCGGCTGTTACGGGAGAACCTCCTGCTGCGGGCCCGGGCGGAGCGGAGCGAGGCCTTTCCCCAGATCGTGACCCAGGATCCCTCCATGCGGGCGGTCCTGGAGATGCTGGTGAAGATCGCCCCGACCGACTCCGCGGTCCTCATTCAGGGGGAGAGCGGGACCGGCAAGGAGCTGGTGGCCAATGCCATCCACCAGCGGTCCAGGCGCAAGGACGGCCCCTTCGTGGTGATCAACTGCGGCGCCCTCCAGGAGACCGTCCTGGAGAGCGAGTTGTTCGGCCACGAGAAGGGGGCCTTCACCGGCGCCGTCGCCGCGAAGCCCGGCCTCTTCGAACTCGCCGACGGGGGGACCCTCTTCCTGGACGAGATCGGGGAGGTCAGCCCGGCGATGCAGGTCCGGCTGCTCCGGGTCATCGAGACCGGGCGGTTCTTCCGGGTGGGTGGGGTCCGCGAGCGGCTCGTGGACGTCCGGATCCTCTCGGCCACCAACAAGGACCTCCGGAAGGTGATGGAGGCCGGCACCTTCCGCCAGGACCTGTTCTACCGGGTGGCCATGATTACGGTGAGCCTCCCGCCGCTCCGGGACCGCCGGGGGGATATCCCCCCCCTGGTCCAGCACATCCTGGAGCAGCAGGCCGCGCTCGGGCGGAAGACGGTGAGCCCGGAGACGCTCGACCTGTTGACCGCGTATCCGTGGCCAGGCAACGTCCGCGAACTGCAGCACGTCATCCGCCGGGCGCTGATCCTCGCCCCCACGGACCGGATCGGGCCCGAGGACCTCCCCCTGGACCTCCGGGTCCGGGCCGGTCCCCTCTCCCCCGCCCACCCTCTGCCCCCTGGTCCTCTCACGACCCTCGAGGATGTGGAGCGGCAGCACATCGTGCGGGTCCTGACGGAAGTGAAAGGGCACCGGGGCCGGGCCGCCGAGATTCTGGGGATCGACCCCAAGACCCTCTACCGGAAGATCCGCGCCTACCGGATCGGGGACCCGAGGAAACCGGCCCCTTAGGGGAGCCAGAATGCCGGGGCTCGGGCAAGTTGCCCCCGGCACGCCGTCTCCCGCCCTCCACCGCACCGCTTCCCCATTCCGGCAACCCCCTACAATTCCAACGAGTTGAGGCCGAGGGCCCGCCCGTTCGGGTGTGGCACCTGCCTTGCTTCCCTCTCCGGTGGGCCCGCCGGAGGGTCCGAGGGAGAGGGCGATGCGCGTGATGGTCGTGGACGGCGATTTCCGGACCTCCCTGGTCCTCGCCCGCTTCCTCCAGGAGTCGGGCCACCAGGTCATCCAGTACGGATCGGCGCCGGAGGCGGTCCGGGCGCTCCTCGACGCGCCCTGCGACCTCTGTTTCCTGGATGGGCACCTCCCGGGCGTGGACAGCCCCTTCGCAATCCGGGTCCTGCGGGAGGTGGCCCCCGGGATGCCCGTGATCCTGCTCGGGGGGGAACCGTCAGCAGCCGAGGTGGCGGCCCTCCGGGCGGGGGCAGCTCTCGTCCTGCGCAAGCCGGTCGGCGCCGACGCGTTGCGGGAGGCGGTGGGGGCCT
This sequence comes from Methylomirabilales bacterium (SeqCode), assembly GCA_050732195.1. Lineage (GTDB taxonomy): Bacteria > Methylomirabilota > Methylomirabilia > Methylomirabilales > JACPAU01 > JACPAU01. The sequence continues at coordinate 392 of JBOHQK010000194.1, read as the reverse complement.
TCGCGCGCGGCTAGTGCCGCTGCAACCAATCCCGCCCAATCCTGACAGACCGTTCTGCCGCGGGTCCTGTCGCTGGCGTGCCCCGCTCGCGGCCGGGCTCCGTCACCCGCTCAGCCCCTGCCGCAATTCCGCGAATTGCGGCAGGAGGCCGAGGGGGTCCCACGCCGCCCGGCCGCTCGGGGGCCGCGCCCGGCGCCACCCGCGGCTTGGCTGGAATCCTCGGTGTATTTCGTTGGCCCGGCACCTCAGTGCGAGCGTGAGCATTATCTACAATTCGTCGCAGTCACTCTAGGCGCGGCCGGTGAGGCGGGTGAGCTCCCGCTGGAGCAGTTGCATGTCCTGCCAGACGGTCTTCTTCTCGTGGGGGTTCCGGAGGAGGAAGGCGGGGTGGT
>JBOHQK010000193.1:0-5427 GCA_050732195.1 Methylomirabilales bacterium (SeqCode) | reverse complement strand
CCTCCTTCGCCACCGCGATGACGTAGGCCCAGACCTCGGGCAGGAACGGGTCCACCCAGGCGAGCCCCTCGTTGTCAATCCAGGGCTCCCCGGTCCGCTCGTCCCGGACGGCCCACTCGGGGTGGGCCGCCGCCAGAACCGGGTCTTTGAAGGTCACGATGCGGGCGATCGTGTAGATCCCCTGGGCCCTGAGGCTGGGCAGGAGGACGTCCACGTCCCGGAAGGTGGTGATCCGGGTGGCCCCGATGGCCTGGGCCAGCGGGACCTCGCTCTTATAGGAGATGAGTCCCCGGTCCCCCTTCACGTCAATGATGAGCGTGTTCAGCTCGGTCCGCTCCAGCAACTCCAGGGTGCGGGTCCGGATCTCCCGGTCCCCGACCCCGTAGAAGGTGAGGTAGATCCCCCGGGGGGTGAAGGGCTCGAGGCGGACGGTTACCTCCCGGTCCTCCCCCGGCGGCACCAGGACCTCCGCCGGCCGGTAGTTCAACGCCTTGAGCCGGACGACCCCTCCCTCGTGGGGGAAGGGGAGCTGGAAGCGGCCCTCCTCGGAGACAGCCAGGACGCGCCGGTCGGAAAGAATGAGGACCCTGTCCAGCGGCCGGCCGGTCTGGGCGTCCTCGACCACCCCACGGAGGCGCGGGGTGCCGGGCGCCACGGTCGCGTCCTGCCGGGCGAACCGGAACCAGGGCTGCGGCTCCGGGAGGGCCACCCGGGCAAGGGCCGGCGTCGCGGCATGCGCCGATGCCGGCCCGGCGAGGAGGGAGGAATGTCCGCGTCGGCCCGGGAAGCGCCCGGCCCGTTCTCCGGCGCGGGCGGCCAAAAGGTCCACGCGCGCGGGCAGGGCCGGCGCGGCGTCGGCTGCGCGGGCGACTTCCGGCAGGGGCTCAAGGGCAAGCGGAGGATGGAGGCCGGAACGGACCGCCAGCAGACCCACGATCTGGAGAGTCAGGAGCAGCGCGAGGGAGAGGCCGGGCTCAAGCCAGGAGTGCCAGCGGGCATGGTGCCGAGGAGACCGACGAGCGGAACCCCGGGAGTTCCAGAGCACAGAGCGTCATCCTTTCCGTGACCTGCGATCGGGCCATGATGCCTCGTGGGCGAGGGTGCAAGAGGGGTGCCGCGGAGGGGAAGGGGAGCCGGGGGTCGCGATGGGGCCGGCCGTTGGTATAATGGGTCGCGCCACGGGCCACGGTGGGGACCCATCGGGACGGCCGACGGAGGAGGGCCTGTTACGAAAGCCCCCAGGCTAAGAAGCCCCCTTCTGGCCGGGACTTGTGCGCTCATGGCGGTGGCGGCGAGCGCCTGCGCCCCGCGCCCGGGCGTCGAGGAAGGTGCTCTCACCGTGGCGCTGGAGAGCGCGCCCGCCACGTTGGACCCGCGGGTGGCCACCGACGCCGTCTCGGTCCACCTGAGCGGCCTGCTCTTCAACGGCCTGACGCGCCTCGACGCGCAGGCGGAGCCGGTGCCGGACCTGGCGGCGCGCTGGGAGGTGTCGGGGGGGAGGGAATATCGTTTCACTCTCCGCCCCGGCGTCCGGTTCCACGACGGGCGGGAGCTCACGGCGGAGGACGTGGCCTTCACGCTCCGGAGTATCCAGGACCCGGCCCTGGGCTCCCCGCTCCGCGGCGCCCTCGAACCGGTGGAGAGCATCGAGGTCCTGGACCGGTACACCCTTCGCCTGGGCCTTCGGCGGCCCTATGCGCCGCTCCTCACCGCGCTCGCGGGGGGGGTCGTCCCGCGTCCCGCAGGGGATGGGGAGAGCGGAGCCACTGGGGGCGTCCCCGTCGGCACCGGGCCGTTTCGTCTCGCCCGCCTCGTCCCCCGGGAGGAGGTGGAGGTGCGCGCCTTCCCCGAGCACTTCGCCGGTCCCCCGCGCCTCACGTCCCTCCGGTTCCGGGTGATCCCGGACGCCACGACGCGCCTCTTGGAGCTGCGCAAGGGGACCGTGGACCTGCTGCCCGGGGGCCTGCCGCCGGAGCTCCTCCCCGCGGTCCGGAGCCTCCCGCACGTCCAGGTCCTCACGGGCCCGTCCAGCAACACCACCTACGTCGCCTTCAACCTGCGGGATCCGATCCTCCGCAGCCGCCGCGTCCGGGCCGCCCTCGCGGCCGCCCTGGACCGGGACGGTCTGGTCGCCCACCTGATGCGGGGGCTGGCCGAGCCGGCCACGGGACTCTTGCCGCCCCGCCACTGGGCCTACTGGGGAGACGTGAGGCGGCACCCGTATGACCCGGCCCGGGCGAAGGCCCTGCTGGATTCCGCCGGCTACCGCGCCGGGCCGGACGGGGTCCGGTTCCCCCTCACCTTCAAGGCGACCACCGGGGAACTCAGCCGGGCGCTGGGCGAGATCCTCCAGGAGCAACTCGGGCGAGTGGGCATCCCGGTCCGAATCGTCAGCCACGAGTGGGGCACCTTCTTCGCCGACATCCGCTCCGGGAACTTCCAGGTGACCGCCCTGACCTGGGTCGGGATCGCCGACCCCGACTACCTCCACTACATCTTCCACTCCGAGAGCGTCCCCCCCCAGGGCGCCAACCGGGGGGCCTACCGGAACCCGGAGGTGGACCGGCTGCTGGACTTGGCGCGGGCGACCCCGGAGCGGGACCGGCGGCGGGTCCTCTACGGACGGGTCCAGGAGATCCTGGCCGAGGACCTCCCCTACATCTTTCTGTGGCACGAGGTCCGCTGGGCCGCCCTCAAGGCTGACCTCAGGGACTTCCGCCTCCTGCCGGCCGGCGATTTCACCGCCCTCCGAGAGGTGCACTGGGCGCGATGAGGCGGTTCCTTCTGCGCCGGCTCTTGCTCCTCCTCCCCATCCTGTGGGGAGTGGCCACCCTTGTCTTCCTGTTCATCCACCTGATCCCCGGCGACCCTGTGGAGATCATGCTGGGGGAGACAGCCCTGCCGGCAGCCAAGGTCGCCCTGCGGGCCCGGCTGCGCCTGGACCTGCCGCTCGTCACCCAGTACGGCCTCTTCCTGGGGGGCCTGGCGCGGGGGGACTTAGGGAACTCCTTCGTCACCCAGGAGGGCGTGGCGGGGATCATCCTCCGGACGCTCCCCGCCACGGTGGAACTGGCCGCGGCGGGCCTGGCCGTTGCCCTGCTCCTGGCTCTGCCCCTCGGGACGGTCGCCGCCGTCTTCGCCGGCCGCCCGCCCGACCGGGTCTCTATGGGGGCGGCCCTGGTCGGCCTGTCCGTCCCCAACTTCGTCCTGGGCCCGCTGCTCATCCTGGCCTTCGCCATCGGGACCGGCACCTTCCCGGTCTCGGGCCGGGAGGGGGCGGCATCCCTCGTCCTCCCGGCCGTCACGCTCGGCCTCGCCCTGGCCGGCATCCTCTCCCGGATGACCCGGGCCAGCCTTCTCGATGTCTTGACGCAGGAGTTCGTCACGGCGGCGCGGGCCCGGGGGCTCCCGGAGCGCCGGGTGATCCTCCGCCACGCGCTGCGCAACGCCGCCATCCCCATCCTGACCATCTTGGGGCTGCAGGCGGGGGCGCTCCTCTCCGGCGCCATCATCACCGAGACCATCTTCTCCTGGCCCGGGCTCGGCCGTCTGACCCTGTACGCCATCCAAACCCGCGACTTCCCGCTGGTGCAGGGCTGCGTCCTCACCATCGCCGCGATCTACGTCCTGGTCCACCTGGCGACGGACTGCCTCTACGCCTGGGCAGACCCCCGGATCCGCTACGATGCGTAGGCACCCTCTCGTCCTTGGCACCGCGCTGCTGGTGGCGCTCCTGGCGGGACTCGCCCTCTTCGCGCCGCTTCTCGCCCCCGCCCCGCCGACCCAGCAGGTCCTGCGGGAGGGGCTCCAGGGCCCGAGCCTGGCCCACCCCTTCGGCCAGGATCGTCTCGGCCGCGATGTCTTGAGCAGGGTCCTGTTCGGGGGCCGGGTCTCCCTCCTGGTCGCGATTGTGGCGGTGGGGGTCTCCCTGACGGTGGGGCTCCTGATCGGGGCGGCGGCCGGCCTCTACGGCGGCTGGATGGATGAGGCGGCCATGCGGGCCGTGGACATCCTCCAGGCCTTCCCCGGCATCCTCCTCGCCATCGCCCTCGCCGCCATCCTGGGGCCGAGCCTCACGAACGTCATCCTGGCCCTCTCGGCCATCGGCTGGGTCGGCTACGCCCGGCTCGCGCGGGGGCAGGTCCTGGTGGTCCGGGAGGCCGAGTTTGTGGCGGCCGCCACGGCGCTCGGGGCCGGACCGGGCCGCCTCCTCTTCCGCCACCTCCTCCCCAATATCCTGGGACCCATCACCGTGGAGGCCACCTTCGGGCTGGCGGGGGCCGTGGTGGCCGAGGCCTCCCTCTCCTTCCTCGGCCTGGGGGCGCAACCTCCCACCCCCTCCTGGGGGGCGATGCTGAACGAGGGCCGGCAGTACCTCCTGGTGGCCCCGCACCTCACCCTCTTCCCCGGCCTCTGCGTCTCGGCCACGGTCCTCGCCTTCAACTTCCTGGGGGACGGCCTCCGGGATCTCACGGACCCGCGGCGGCAATGAGCAGGGGAACGGCGTCCGTCGGCGACCTCTTCCTCCTGGGGTTCGAGGGGACGGCGCCGGACGCCGCCCTCCGGGAGTGGTTCGAGGCCCTCCGCCCGGGAGGGGTAGTTCTCTTCGCCCGCAACATCGTCTCCCCGGAGCAGGTAGCGGATCTCACGACGGGGCTGCAGCGGTGGCGGGGGGAGAGCCCGCTGCTGGTGGCCGTGGATCAGGAGGGAGGGCGGGTGGCGCGGTTCGGCCCTCCCTTCACGGCCTTTCCGGGCAACGGCGCCCTGGGGCGGGCGGGGGATGTCACGCTGGCGGAGCAGGTAGGCCGCGTCGTGGGCACGGAGCTGCGGGCCGTCGGGGTGACGCTGAACCTCGCCCCCGTCCTGGACCTCAGGGTCGGCCCCGCGAACCCCGTCCTCGGGGAGCGGTGCCTGGGGGAAGATCCGGCGTCGGTGGGGGCCTTGGGGGCCGCCCTAATCCGAGGCATGCAGGGAGCGGGGATGGCCGCGGCCGCCAAGCACTTCCCCGGGCACGGCGGGACAGCCGTGGACTCCCACGAGGGGTTGCCGGTCGTCGCGGCGGAGGCCGCATGGATCACCGGGACGGCCCTCGCCCCGTTCCGGGCCGCGGTCGCGGCAGAGGTCGGGGGCATCATGACGGCCCACGTCTGCTGCCCGGCCCTGGACCGGGACCTCCCGGCCACCCTCTCCCCCCGGATCCTGGGGCTCCTGCGGCAGGACCTTCGCTTCGGCGGGGTCGCCATCTCCGACGACCTGCTGATGGGCGCCATCGCGAGAACCTGGCCCGCGGAGGAGGCGGCGGTTCTGGCGCTTGAAGCGGGGGTGGACGTTGTCCTTCTCTCTGGTGATCCCGCCGCCCAGGCCCGGGCGCTCGCCGCGGTCGAGGCCGCCGTCAGCGCCGGGCGCCTCCGGGCGGCGCGCCTGACC
>JBOHQK010000192.1:0-15735 GCA_050732195.1 Methylomirabilales bacterium (SeqCode) | reverse complement strand
GGGCAGGCCGGCTGGCCTGCCCGCCGTCCGCGCCATGGGCTTCCTGACGATCCCGCCCACCGACGTGCTGATCCAGGGGATCCTGAGCGGGATCCTCATGGGGTTCGTCTATGCGCTCATCGCTGCGGGATTAAGCCTCATCTTCGGCCTGATGGAGATCGTGAACTTCGCCCACGGCGAGTTCCTGATGCTGGCGATGTACACCGCCTTCTGGATGTACGCGCTCTTCGCCTTGGACCCGCTCCTGAGCGTCCCGATCGCTGCCCTCGCCCTCTTCGGGGTCGGGGTCCTGGTCTACTACGGGATCATCGGCCGGATCCTGGGGGGCCCGATGCTGGCCCAGATCTTCGCCACTTTCGGCCTGGGCATCCTGCTCCGGGCCGCAGCCCAGTTCCTCTGGACCCCCGACTTCCGGCAGGTGCCCGACGCCTGGGTCGCCGGGCCGGTCCGCCTCTTCGAGATCTCCATCGGGCTTCCCCTGGTGGTCGCGAGCCTCGCCTCGCTCGCCGCCTTCGCCACCCTCTCCTGGTTCATCACCCGGACCGAGACCGGGGTGGCGCTCGAGGCAACGGCCCAGGACCGGCAGGCCGCAGCCCTGATGGGGATCAACACGGACCGGATGTTCGCCCTGGGCTGGGGGATCGGCGGGGCCTGCGTGGGAGTGGCGGGGGCCTTCCTGACCACCTACTTCTACGTCTTCCCGGACGTGGGGAGCACCTTCGGCCTCCTCGCCTACGTCACGGTGGCCCTGGGCGGGTTCGGGAGCATCCCCGGCGCCCTGGTGGCCGGGGTCATCATCGGGCTCATCGAGGTGCTGGCCGGGCTCCTCATTGCCCCCGCCTTCAAGTACGTGGCGGTCTTCCTGCTCTACCTGGTGGTGGTCCTGGTCCGGCCGCAGGGACTCCTGGGGAAGTTCTGAATGCGACGCTCGACCCTCGTCCTTCTCGGGCTCCTGGCGGTCCTGGCGCTGGCTTTCCCGGTGGTGGCGCAGCTCCCGTACCACCGGGATCTGGTGATCAAGGTGCTCCTCTTCGGGATGCTGGCCCAGGCCTGGAACATCCTGGCTGGCTACTGCGGGCAGATCTCCCTGGGCCACGCGGTCTTCTTCGGCACCGGGGCGTACACTTCCACGGTCCTCCAGATGCAGGCGGGCCTGAGCCCGTGGCTCGGCCTCGGGGGAGGCATCCTCCTGGCCGTCCTCCTCTCCCAGGTGATCGGCTACCCCTGCTTCCGCCTGCGGGGGCACTACTTTGCCATCGCCACCATCGCGGTGGGGGAGATCGTCCAGACGCTCGCCCTGAACTGGGAGGCCATCGGCGCGGCGCGGGGCCTCAGCCTCCCCATCCGCCCCGACTCCCTCGCAGCCTTCCAGTTCCACCGAAGCAAGTACCCGTACTACTACATCGTGCTGGCCTTCCTCCTCATCTGCCTGGCCGTGAGCGCGTGGATCGAGCGCTCCCGGCTCGGCTACTACTTCCGGGCCATCCGCGAGGACCCTGAGGCGGCGGCCAGCGTGGGCATCCCGGTCGCACGCTACAAACTCATTGCCATGGCGTTCTCCGCGGCCTTCGTGGCGGCCGGCGGGACCTTCTACGCCCAGTACGTCCTCTTCCTGGACCCGGAGAGCGCGATGCCCCTCTCCCTCTCCATTTTGATCTGCCTGCTGGCCGTGGTGGGCGGGGTTGGGACCCTCTGGGGGCCCCTCCTGGGGGCGGCGGTGCTCATCCCCCTGTCGGAGCTGACCCGGGTGCAGTTCGGCGGGACCGGTCGGGCGGTGGATTTAATCATCTATGGGGCCCTCCTCACCGCCGTGGCCGTTTACCAGCCGGCAGGGCTGGCGGGCCTCCTGCGGCGGGCCTGGAGGCGGTGATGGCGCTCCTCACCCTCGCGGGGGTCACCAAGCGCTTCGGCGGGGTGGTGGCGAACCAGTCCATCTCCTTCCAGGTTCCCCCCGGCCAGATCGTCGGGCTGATCGGCCCCAACGGGGCCGGCAAGAGCACCCTCTTTGACGTCGTGACCGGGTACTACCGGCCCGATGCCGGGCGCGTTGCCTTCGCCGGCCATGACTTGCTCGGCCTGCGTCCCGACCAGGTCAACCGCCTCGGGATCGGCCGAACCTTCCAGAAGTTGCGCCCCTTCCGGGAGATGACCCTGCTCGAGAACGTGATGGTGGCGGTGATGGGGCACACCCCGCACCCCGCCGCCGCGAGGGATGAGGCCCTGGCCTATCTGGAGTTCGTGGGGCTGGCCGGAAAGGCGCCCGTCCACGCCCGGGACCTGAGCACGGGGGAGCGCAAGCGCCTGGAGCTGGCCCGGGCCATGGCGACCCGTCCGCGCCTGCTCATGCTGGACGAGGTGACCGGGGGCGTGGACCAGCGGACGATCCCGGGGCTGGTCGCGCTGATCGGCCGGCTCCGGGAGCGCGGGCTCACCCTCGTGGTCATCGAGCACAACATGCGGGTGATCATGGCGCTCGCCGACCGGATCGTCGCGCTCCACCTCGGCGAGGTGATCGCGGACGGGCCGCCCGCCGAGGTGGTGCGGGACCGGCGGCTCATCGAGGCGTACCTGGGCGGGGCCTATGCTCAAGGTGCGTGACCTGGAGGTGATCTACGGGGACTTCCAGGTCCTCTGGGGCGTCTCCCTGGAGGTCCAGGAGGGGGAAATCGCCTGCCTGCTCGGTCCCAACGGGGCCGGGAAGAGCACCATCATCAATGCCGTCTCCGGCCTGGTGCGGCCCGCGGCCGGGAGCATCGAGTTCTGCGGGGAGCGGGTGGATCACCTCCCGACCCACCGGATCGTGACCCGGGGGCTCTCCCACGTCCTGGAGCGCCGGCGGCTCTTCCCCTATCTGACCGTGGAGAAGAACCTCCACCTGGGCGGCCACCAGGAGCGGGCGCGCCCGGCCCGGGCGGAGAGCCTCGCCTGGGTCTACGACCTCTTCCCGATCCTCCGGGAGCGCCGCCACCAGTTGGCCCACACCTTGAGCGGGGGGGAGCAGCAGATGCTGGCCATCGGCCGGGGGCTCATGTCCCGGCCGAAGTTTCTCATGATTGATGAGCCGTTCCTCGGCCTGGGGCCCAAGGTGGTGGCCGAGATCCTGGAGATCATCCGGAAGATCAACGCCGCCGGGGTGACGGTCCTCTTCATCGAGCAGAATGTCCAGCTCGCCCTGGCGATCTCCGACACGGGCTTCGTCCTGGAGAGCGGGCGGATGGCCCTCGCGGGGCCCGCCCGGGAGCTGCTGGAGTCGGAACTGATCCGCAAGGTCTACCTGGGGGTCTGAGGGGGAGCCGCGCGGCGCCGGTCCCGGTCGTCGCTCGGGGAGGGGCGAGGGGCGATGCGTATTGACTTCAACAGCGACATGGGCGAGTCCTACGGCCGCTACAGGCTGGGCGAGGACGCCGAGATCATGCGGTACGTCACCTCGATCAACGTGGCCTGTGGCTGGCACGCCGGCGACCCGGCGGTCATGCGGCAGACAGTCGCGGCCGCGAAGGCGGCCGGCGTCCGGGTGGGGGCCCACCCCTCCTACCCGGATCACCTGGGCTTTGGCCGCCGGGAGATGGCCCTCACCCGCCAGGAGGCGCGCGACTACACCCTCTATCAGCTCGGGGCCCTGCACGCCTTCGTGACCGCCCAGGGCATCCGGCTCCAGCACGTGAAGGCCCACGGCGCCTTCTACAACGTGGCCGTGCGGGACCGGGAGATCGCCCTGGGGATCGCCGAGGCGATGGCCGAGTTCGACCCCCGCCTCATCATGGTGGGTCTGCCGGACTCCGAGCTCCTGCGGGCGGCCCGCCAGGTGGGCCTCCCCGCCGCCCGGGAGGGCTTCGCCGACCGGGCCTACAACGAGGACGGGAGCCTCGTCTCCCGCGCGCTCCCGGGGGCCGTCATCCACGAGGGCGAGGCCGTGGTCGCCCGAGTCCTCGCCATGGTCCAGGGGAAGGTGACCGCCGTCACCGGGAAGGTCATCCCGATCGCGGTGGAGACCATCTGCCTGCACGGCGACACGCCGGGCGCCGCGACCCTCGCCCGGCACGTCCGCCAGGCGCTGGAGGCGGCTACCGTCCAGGTCGTCCCCCTGGAGAGCCTGGTTGCCTAGGTTTCTGCCGGCCGGCGATGCGGCCCTCACGGTGGAGCTGGGGAACCGGATCGCCGTCCCCCTGAACCGGAGGGTCCGGGCCCTTGCCCTCGCCCTGGAGAACGCGGCCCTCCCCGGCGTCATCGAAGTCGTCCCGACCTACCGCTCCCTGACCATCTGCTACGATCCCCTCTCCCTCTCCCTGGCCGACCTCCGCCGTGAGGTGGAGGGACTGCTCGAGCGGCTGGAAGACATTCCCCTCCCGCCCCCCCGCCTCGTGACGATTCCCACGGTCTACGGGGGCGAGTACGGCCAGGACCTCCCCTTCGTGGCGTCGCACTGCGGCCTCACGGAGGAGGGGGTCATCCGGCTGCACACGCGCCCCACGTACCGCGTCTACATGCTGGGGTTCACGGCCGGCTACGCCTACCTGGGGGGGATGCCGAAGCGTCTGACGACCCCGCGCCTCCCCTCCCCCCGCCTGCGCGTGCCGGCGGGCTCCGTGGGGATCGGCGGGAACCAGACGGGCGTGTACCCGGTGGAGAGCCCGGGGGGCTGGCGGCTCATCGGTCGGACCCCCCTCACTCTCTTTGACCCGAGTTGGGAGGTCCCGGTCCTCATCCGCCCCGGGGACCAGGTCAAGTTTGTGCGCATCACCCCCGACGAGTTCAAGGCGCACCTGGGCCGCACCCGGTCAGTGCCGGCGTGATTGGGGCGAGCCGCCGCCCGCCCGGGGCTGGCCGCGACGTAGCCCTTTCCGGGCATCGGGCGGAGGCGCGGCCGGCCCCGGGGAAAGGGCGGCGCCCTCGAACCGACGCGAAGACACCCGGGCGGCTCGGAAGCTCTGCCCGCGATGGGCTAGGGGATGCGCAGATGCGCCTTGGGGAGTGCAATGGCTGAGGTGCTGCGGGTCATCGAGGCCGGCGTCTTGACGACGGTCCAGGACCTGGGGCGGCCGGGCTACCAGAAGTTCGGCATCCCGGTCTCGGGCGCCCTCGACCCCGTGGCGCTCCGCCTGGCCAACGCCCTGGTGGGCAACCCGCCGGGAGCAGCCGCCCTCGAGGTGACCGGAGGGGGCGTGACGCTGGAGGCCCTCGCGGAGTGCGTGGTGGCGGTCGTCGGCGCGGACCTCCCGGCCTTCCGGGACGACACCCCTGTCCCGTGCTTCTGCGCTCTGCGGCTGATCCCAGGCCAGCGGCTCCGCCTCGGCGCCCCACGAGTTGGCCTGCGCACCTACCTGGCCCTTCACGGGGGCCTCGAGGTCCCCGCGGTCCTGGGGAGCCGCTCCACCTGCCTGCGCCTCGGCTTCGGCGGCCTGGCTGGCCGGGCCCTCCGGGCCGGCGATGTCCTCGAAGCCGGACCGCCCACCGCGGACTTCGGCAGCCTCCGGGGCCGGCACCTTCCGCCCGCGGGGCGCCCCGTCCTCGGCTCCCCCTGGGTCGTCCGCGCGGTCCCCGGCCCCCAGGAGGACGCGTTTGCACGCGAGGCTCTGGACACCTTCTTCGGGAGCCCGTACGAGGTCACCCCCCACACCGACCGGATGGGGATGCGCCTGACGGGCGCCCCCCTCGCGCACCGGGGTTCGGCCGACATTCTCTCTGATGCCATCCCTCTGGGGGCAATCCAGGTCCCGGGGGAGGGGCTTCCCATTCTGCTCCTGGCCGACCGGCAGACGACGGGGGGCTATCCCAAGATCGCCACTGCCATCGGCCCGGACGTGGCAACCCTGGCCCAGGCTCGCCCGGGGGACGCCGTCCGGTTCGTCCGGGTCACAGTGGAGGAGGCCCACGCCGCGGCCCGGGAGGCGGCCGAGAGGCTCGCCCGCCTCGAGGCGGCTATCGCGGCCAGCGCCGCAGAGCGGGAGTACACCTTCACCCTGGAGGGGGAGGCCACCCGGGCCACCGTCCGGGCCGTGGAGGAGGGATGGCTCGTGGCGGTCCAGGGGGAGCATCACCTCGTCGGCCGTCCCGCCGCGGTCGGGGAGCGGGAAGCCGGCGCAGTCCTGAGCCCGCTGCCGGGGCTGGTGGTCGCCGTCCACGTGCGGGAGGGGGAGGCGGTCCGGTCCGGGACGCGCCTCCTCACGCTCTCGGCCATGAAGATGGAGCACGAACTGACCGCTCCGATCGCCGGGACGGTGGCGGAGATTCGGGTCCGCCCCCAGCAGACCGTCGCCGTGGGGGACCTCCTCCTGCGCCTCGAACCCTCCCCGCAGTCCTAGACACCGCCGCGGCCCCGGGCTATGATGCCCGGGCGGACATCGGGGAGGGAGGCTTATGGCATACCGTTGGGGCACCGCTTTACTCCTGGTCCTCGCGGTCCTGGTCACGGGCTGCGGCTGGGGGCGCTTCCCGAGCAGCGCCCCCGCTCCGGGCGTCCCCCGGGTGAGCAACCTCCGCGTGGTCCCGGAGGAGGGGCGGCCCGGGGAGGCCGGGGTCCTGGCCTTCGACTTCACCGACGTGGACGCTGACATCGTGGACGTCTACGTGGAGATCAGCGAGGTTGCCGATTTCAGCATCTCCACGGGGCTCGAGCCGGTCCTCCTCAGCCACCGCAAGTACTTCGGCCAGGCCCAGGGGACAGCCCGGGAGGCGATCCGCTGGAGTCGCGAGGGCCTCCACCTTTACGAGGTCTTCGTGGTAGATGCGGCCGGCCATGTGAGCAACCGGCTGACCACCCGGGTCCTTATCCGCTGACCGGACAGGCCGCATGCACCCCCTCCCCGCTCTCGAGGTCCTGGACGACCTCTGCCTCCGCTCCCTCACCCTGCCCGCCCCCGAGCGCCGTCTCCTCCTCCGGCTGCACGCGCTTGCCCGCCGGCTCCAGGGCGGCCCCCTGGCGGGGCATGCCGCCGCCCTCCTCGCCCAGATCCCGGAGGAAGCCGTGATCCTGCTGGCCACGGGGGCCGGGGCGCCCCCCCATCTGCCCGCCGGTGAGACGGACGGCCCGCCCGGGGTGGTCTTCCTGGCCCGGGCTCTCCACCACCTGCGCCGGGCCCGGCCCGTCCTGCTGACGGAGGGGCGGATGCGGGCCCCCCTCGAGGCGGCCGCGGCAGCGGCGAACCTGGCGGCCCCGGTGGAGAGCCTCCCCGAGGGGCCCGCCTCCCCCGGGGCGGCCGACGAGATGCTGGCTCGCCACCGGCCGGCGGCGCTGGTGGTGGTGGAGAAACTGGGCGAAAACGAGCGCGGGGTCATCCACGACATGCGCGGGGCGGATGTCGGGGCCTCGCACGCGTCGCTGGCTCCGCTGGTGGCCGCTGCGAAGGGGGCCGGAGCCCTCACGGTGGCCATCGGGGATCGGGGCAATGAGGTGGGGTTCGGCCTGGTCGTGGGGTCCCTCCCGGCCACCGCCCTGCGGCGCCGCCGGTGCGCCTGCCCCTGCGGGGGCACCATCCTCTCCAGCGTGGCCACGGAGGCGCTGGTGGTGGCCGCCACCTCGAACTGGGGGGCCTATGCCGTCACGGCAGCCCTCGCCCTGCTGGCCGGGCGGCAGGACCTCCTCCCCGACCCGGTGGTGGAGGCGGCGGTCCGGGAGGCGTGCGTCGCCGCCGGGGCCCGCGACGGCGTCACCCGGGAGGCTGCCCCCACCGTGGACGGGACCTCCCCGGAGGCCCAGGCGGCCCTCCTCACGCTCCTGCGGGCCGCCGTGGCCGCGGGGGGGAAAGTGCGCCGCCGCGCCCGCGCGGCCCGTTGACAACGGGACGGCCCTCGGCTACTGTGCGATGGGAGATCACCGGAAGGGGTCGCTCACGATGCCCGAACTGAGGAAGGACCCGGTCACATCCCGCTGGGTGATCATCTCCACGGAGCGGGGGAAGCGCCCCTCCGACTTCAGCCCCGAGCCCCCCCGCGCCCGGTCGGGGTTCTGCCCCTTCTGCCCCGGCAACGAGGAAAAGACCCCGCCTGAGATCCTCGCCTACCGCCCCAACGGCGGCCCGCCGAACGGTGCTGGGTGGAACCTCCGGGTGGTCGCGAACAAGTTCCCGGCCCTTCAGATCGAGGGGGAACTTAACCGCCAGGGAGAGGGGATCTACGACAAGATGAGCGGCATCGGGGCCCACGAGGTTGTCATCGAGACCCCGGAGCACGAGGCGACGCTGGCCACCCTGCCGGAGGAGCGGGTCGAAGAAGTCCTGTGGGCCTTCCGCGACCGGATGGTGGACCTGAAGCGGGACCCCCGGTTCCAGTACATCCTGGTCTTCAAGAACCACGGGGAGGCGGCCGGCGCCTCCCTGGAGCATCCCCACTGCCAGCTGATCGCCACCCCGATCGTCCCGAAGCAGGTCCGCGAGGAGGTGGAAGGGGCGCGGGAGTACTTCCGGTACAAGGAGCGCTGTGTCTACTGCGACATGGTCCGCCAGGAGCGCCAAGAGAAGACGCGCCTCATCACCGAGAATGAGCACTTCGTGGCCTTCGCCCCCTTCGCCTCCCGCTTCCCCTTCGAAATCTGTCTCCTCCCGAAGACCCACGACCCCGCCTTCGAGGATGCGCAGAAGCAGGAGTACGTCAGCCTGGCGAAGGTCCTCCGGGAGACTCTCCGCCGCATGAATCGGGTCCTGGCCAATCCCCCGTACAACTTCATCCTCCACAACTCTCCCCTGCGGGAGGGCGACCCTCTGCACTACCATTGGCACTTCGAGATCATGCCCAAGCTGACCCGAGTTGCCGGGTTCGAGTGGGGGTCCGGGTTCTACATCAACCCCACGCCTCCGGAGGAGGCGGCCGCGCACCTGCGGCAGGCCGAGCCCTAGCCGCCCCGCCCGGCTGATGAAATCGGGGGCAGGGCGGCAGGCCCGTGCCGCTTCCGTGGGCAGGCTACTGACCCAGGGCGGCCGGCCCGGCTCGGGGAGAGCGCAACGTCACGCGCCTTTAGCGCGGGGCGGGCTCGCCCGGCCGGCCCTCGGGCCTTGGCATAGCCGTTGCTTTGTCCGGAAAGGGGGAGGAATGAAAAAGATCGAGGCCATCATCAAGCCCTTCAAGCTGGACGAGGTGAAGGAGGCGCTGAGCGCCATCGAGCTCATCGGCATGACGGTGAGCGAGGTCCGGGGGTTTGGCCGGCAGAAGGGGCACACGGAGCTCTACCGGGGGGCGGAGTACACCGTGGACTTCCTCCCCAAGGTGAAGGTGGAGATCGTGGTCCGGGACATGCACGTGGACGCGGTGGTGGACGCGATCGCCCGGGCGGCCCGGACCGGGAGCATCGGGGACGGGAAAATCTTTGTCCTCCCCACGGAGGAGGCACTGCGGATTCGGACGGGGGAGCGGGGCGAGGCGGCCCTCTAGTCTAAGGGCACCGGTGGAGCGGAGGAGGGGATGAAGAAGATCGAGGCCATCATCAAGCCCTTCAAGGTGGACGAGGTGAAGACCGCCCTGGCGGAGATCGGGATCCAGGGGCTGACCATCAGCGAGGTGAAGGGGTTTGGCCGGCAGAAGGGGCACACGGAGCTCTACCGGGGGGCGGAGTACACCATTGACTTCCTCCCCAAGGTGAAGGTGGAGATCGTGGTCCCCGACGCGAAGTGCGACCAGGTGGTGGATACCATCCAGGCTGCTGCCAAGACCGGCCGGATCGGGGACGGCAAGATCTTTATCCTCCCCTGCGAAGAGGCGGTCCGAATCCGGACCGGGGAGCGGGGCGAGGCGGCGATCTAGGGGCGCGGGGGGCGCGGGACCGGCCCCCGGGACTCCAAGGAGGCTGAGGGATGACACCGAAGGATGTCATCAAGCTGGCGAAGGAGAAAGGGGCGAAGATCGTTGATCTCCGGTTCATCGACATGCCCGGGCTCTGGCAGCACTTCTCACTCTCAGCAGGGGAGCTCAACGAGGGGCTCTTCGAGGAGGGCATCGGGTTCGACGGCTCCTCGATCCGGGGCTTTCAGCACATTCACGAATCCGACATGCTCCTGGTGCCCGACCCGGCGACCGCTGCCCTGGATCCTTGCCTGTCGGTCCCGACC
This sequence comes from Methylomirabilales bacterium (SeqCode), assembly GCA_050732195.1. Lineage (GTDB taxonomy): Bacteria > Methylomirabilota > Methylomirabilia > Methylomirabilales > JACPAU01 > JACPAU01. Next base: position 5,698 of record JBOHQK010000192.1, on the reverse strand, counting down.
CTCGTTCTCATCTGTAACGTCAAGGATCCGGTGACGGGCAAGCCCTACAGCCGGGACGCCCGCTACGTCGCCCAGAAGGCCGAGGCCTATCTCAAGCAGACAAAGATCGGCGACACCTCCTACTTTGGGCCCGAGCTCGAGTTCTTTATTTTCGACGACATCCGGTTTGACCAGAGTTACCACTACGGGTTCTACCATATCGACTCCGAAGAGGGTTTCTGGAACTCCGGCAAGGAGGGGACCCCGGAGCGGCCGAATCTGGGCTACAAGCCGCGGTACAAGCAGGGGTACTTCCCGGTGCCCCCCATGGACAAGCAGCAGGACCTCCGCAGTGAGATAATGCTGGCCCTGGAGAGCGTGGGGGTGAAGTGCGAGGTCCACCATCACGAGGTGGGGACCGCGGGGCAGGCAGAGATCGACATGCGCTTTACCACCCTGACCCGGATAGCGGATAGTGTCATGTGGTACAAGTACTGTGTCAAGAACGTGGCGAAGAAGTGGGGCAAAACGGCGACCTTCATGCCCAAGCCGCTCTTCATGGACAACGGCTCGGGCATGCACGTCCACCAGAGCGTCTGGAAGGAAGGGAAGAATCTCTTCTTCGAACGCGGCGGCTACGCCGATATCTCCAAGACCGCCCTCTATTACATCGGTGGGCTCCTCAAGCACGCTGAGGCGCTGTGCGCCTTGGTTGCCCCAACGACCAACAGCTACCGACGGCTGGTGCCGGGCTACGAGGCGCCGATCAACCTGGTCTACAGCCAGCGGAACCGGAGTGCCTGCGCCCGGATCCCCGTCTATAGCCGAAGTGAGAAGACCAAGCGCGTCGAGTTCCGGACGCCGGATTGCTCCTGCAACCCGTACCTCTGCTTCGCCGCGATGCTGATGGCGGGCTTGGACGGGATTCAGAACAAGATCGACCCGGGGAAGCCGATTGACAAGGACCTGTACGAGCTGGAGCCGGAGGAGGCGGCCAAGGTGAAGCAGCTCCCGGGGAGCCTGGAGCGGGTCCTGGACGCCCTGGAGGAGGATCACAAGTTCCTCCTGAAGGGGGACGTCTTCACTCCAGACCTGATCGAGACCTGGATTGAGTACAAGCGGAAGAATGAGGTTGACCCTGTCCGGCTGCGGCCCCATCCCTGGGAGTTCGCCCTGTACTACGACATCTAGTACTACGACCTGTAGGTCCGGGCGGCGACGGCACGGGCCCTGCGGACGGTACCGCAGGGCCCGTTTGCTTTAGGCTCCGCGCAAAGCGGCGGCGGGAGGGGAACCATGGGAGCGGATCCGGGCTGGGGCCTGTCCACCCTGAGCGTCCACGGCGCGAGGACGGGGGATGAGGGGCCCTCCCCCTCGATACCCACCGCCCCTCCCATCTCCCAGACCTCGGTCTACACCTTCCCGGACCTGGCCAGCCTCGATGCGGTCCAGGATGGGACGGCCCAGGGGTACATGTACGGGCGGTACGGGCTGCCGAACCACACGGCCCCGGATCGGGCAGTGGCAGCGCTCGAGGGGGCCGAGGCGGCGGTAGCCTGTGCCTCCGGGATGGGGGCCATCGCGGCGGCGCTCCTGGCGGCCCTCTCGGGCGGGGGGAAGGTCGCCGCGGCGCGGGAACTCTACGGCGGCACCTATGGTCTCCTCGAGGAACTGGGTCGCTTCGGCGTGGGGACGACCTGGGTGGATGCGGGGAACCTGGCAGAGGTGGAGGCGGCGCTCAAGAGGGGCTGCCGCCTTCTCCTGGTGGAGACCCTCTCGAACCCCCTCGTCCGGGTGGCGGACCTGCCGGCCCTGGCCGCCGCGGCCCACCGGGCCGGGGCGTTGTTCCTGGTGGACAACACTTTCGCCACCCCCTGCCTCTGCCGGCCACTCCGGCACGGGGCGGATGCGGTCGTCCACAGTGTCACGAAGTTCCTTGGGGGCCACCACGACCTGACCGCGGGGGTCCTGGTGGGCACGGCCCGCTTCATCCGGGAGGCCCGCAGGGTCGCCATGCGGTTCGGCCCGACCCTCGGGCCCCACGACGCCTGGCTCGCCGTTCGGGGAATGAAGACCTTGAGCCTCCGGATGGCGCGGACCTGCGAGAATGCCCTGGCGCTGGCGGCCTTCCTGGCCGGGCACCCGAAGGTGACCGCCGTCCATTACCCGGGGCTGCCGTCTCACCCCGGGAATCCCCTGGCCTGTCGGCTGCTCACGGGGGGGTTCGGTGGGGTGCTGGCTTTCGAGATGCGCGGGGGCCTCGAGGCCGCGGATGCTCTGGTGAAGGCCCTCCGGTTGATCACGCTGGTTCCCAGCCTGGGAGGGGTGGCCACCACCCTCTCCCATCCGGTGAAGACCTCGCACCGGGGCCTCTCCCCGGCGGAGCGGGAGCGGCTCGGGGTCCGGGACGGCCTCCTCCGGCTCTCGGTGGGCATCGAGGACGCGGCCGACCTCACGGCCGATCTCGCCCAGGCCGTGACGCGGGCCTAGTGCCGGGCCAAGGAATCCGGCCCACTCCTGCCGGACCGTCGTGCCGCGGGTCCTGTCGCCGGCGTGCCCCGCTCGCGGCCGGGCTCCGTCACCCGCTCAGCCCCTTCCGCAATTCCTTGAATTGCGGCAGGAGGCCGAGGGGGTCCCACTCCGCCCGCCCGCTCGGGGGCCGCGCCCGGCGCCACCCGCGGCCCGGCTGCCATCCTCGGTGCAATTCGTTGGCCCGGCACCGGAGTCATCGCGTGAGCATGAGGGACAATTCGTTGGAGTCACTCTAGGGTCATGGCGCGCGCCGCGGTGGCGCCAGCCGAAGGGAGGTCCGAGGATGCCCTTCCATCTCGAAGAGGAACCCGAGCGGATGGCCCGGATCAAGGTCATCGGGATCGGGGGGGGCGGCAGCAACGCCGTGAACCGGATGGCCGCCTCCAGCATGACCGGCGTCGAGTTCATCGTGATGAACACCGACGCCCAGGCCCTGAAGGCGTCCCCGGTGACCACGCGGCTCCAGATCGGCGAGAAACTGACCCGGGGCCTGGGGGCCGGCGCCAACCCGGAGGTGGGGCGGCGGGCCGCCATCGAGGATACCGATAAGATCCTCAGCCTCGTGGAGGGGGCCGACATGGTCTTCCTCACGGCCGGGCTGGGGGGCGGGACCGGGACCGGCGCCGCGCCCATCGTGGCAAACCTCGCCAAGGAGCTGGGGATCCTGACGGTGGGAGTGGTCACCAGGCCGTTCCAGTTCGAGGGGAAGGTGCGGGCGGGGCAGGCGGAGCGAGGGCTGCAGGAGCTGAAGGAGAAGGTGGACACCCTCATCACCATCCCCAACCAGCGCCTGCTGAACGTGGCGGAGCGGCACACCACCTTCCTGGAGGCCTTCCGCCTGGCGGACGACGTCCTGCGGCAGGCGGTCCAGGGGATCTCCGACCTCATCATCGTCCCCGGGCTCATCAACCTGGACTTCGCCGACGTGCGCACCATCATGGCGGAGCGGGGAATCGCCATGATGGGGACCGGGGTGGCCGCCGGGGAGAACTGCGCCGTCGAGGCGGCCGGGAAGGCCATCAACAGCCCCCTCCTGGAGAACCTCTCCATCGAGGGGGCCCGGGGGGTCCTCATCAATATTACGGGGGGGCCGGACCTCTCCCTCTACGAGGTGAACGAGGCCTCCAGCACCATCTGCCAGTCGGCCCATCCCGACGCCAACATCATCTTCGGGGCCGTCATTGACGAGACGCTCTCGCGGGAGGTCCGGGTGACGGTCATCGCCACCGGCTTCGACGGGACCGGCAAGCGGGAGGCGGAGCAGGTGAAGACGGTGGACCTGAAGGCCTTTGCGGCCCAGGCGGCGGAGCGGGCCCCCTCCCTGCGGAGGCGGCCCGGCCGGCCGGCCGCGGCGGCTCAGCTGTCGCTTTCCCCGCTGGCCGAGGACGAACTGGACATCCCGACGTTCCTCCGGCGACAGGCCGACTAGTGCCGGTCCAACGAATTGCACCCCGGATGGCAGCCGAGCCGCGGGTGGCGCCGAGCGCGGCCCCCGAGCGGCCGGGCCGAGTGGGACCCCCTCCGCCTCCTTGCGCAATGCCGTGCATTGCGGAAGGGGCGGAGCGGGTGACGACGCCCGGACGCGCAGGGGGCCCGCCGGCGACAGGACCCGCGGCAGCACGGTCTGCCAGGATTGGGCCGCATGACTTGGAGCGGCACTTGCCGTGACGGCGCCACACGAGGCGCGCCGGAAGCGCCGGTGGTTCCGGGGGAGCCCGGGTGCCCACCCCCGCACCCGAAGGATCCACAGAAGGAGCACCGGATGCCGAGCGTGGCGAAAGTCGCCAGCCTCATCGCCCTGACGGTCCTGGTCCTTGCCGCCTTTGCCCTGCAACTCGCAGAGTTTTAGCCCCGATTCGGCTCGACCCGTACTCTGAACTTCTCCCGGCTCAGCGGAACGGCCGGCGATTTGACCCGCCCGGAAGCCCCGTGCTATCTTCGCTTGGGTGAAGGGTCCGGCGGGATTTCCCCCGACCTCAAGCCCGGTTTCGGGAGGCCAGGAAGGGGTGTCCGGGATACTTCAGGCGAAGGCGGCCGCCCTGCTTCACGACGAGCAGGGAACGGTGCACCGGGACTGGACCGGGAAGGTGGCAGTGGCCGTTTCCGACCCGGGCTTCCGGGCCGCCTACCGCCACCTCAGCCGGCGCCCGCTCGACGAGGTCTTCCCCTGGGACCACTTCGAGGTGGGCGTGACAAAGGAGCCCCTCGCCCGCGCGTACGAGAGGGCGGGCCTCGCCTGATGGGGGAGACCCGCCTGCGCTTCCACGACGCCCCCGGCTACGTCCAGTCGCTCGCTCTCACTGCCCTCCCCGGGATCGGGCACGCCTTCAGCACCCGCCAGGGGGGGGTGAGCCGCCCCCCCTTCCACACGCTGAACCTGGGAACCGCCGTCCCCGACGATCGGGCGGCCATCCGGGAGAACCGGCGCCGCTTCTTCGGCGCCCTGGGCCTGGACCCCTCCCGCATCGTCCGAGTCTGGCAGGTCCACGGGGACGAGGTGCTGGTGGTGGATGGCGCGCTGGCCCAGCGGACGAACTTCCCCCGGCTCCTCCTGGACGAGCACTACCGCTACGACGCCATGGTGACGGATCGGGAGGGGCTCGCCCTGGTCATCACCACGGCCGACTGCCTGCCGATCTTCATCGCCGACCCGGTCCGGCGGGCCGTGGCTGCGATCCACGCCGGCTGGCGGAGCACACTGAAGGGCATCGCCGCCAAGGCCCTGGCCACCCTGGTCAGGGTCTACGGCTCCCGGCCGGCGGACTGCGTGGCAGCCATCGGGGCCGGCATCCTCGGGTGCTGTTTCGAGGTGGATGAGCCGGTGATGGGACCGCTGCGGGCGGCGGTCCCGGACTGGGAGGCCCTTGCCCACCCGTCCCGGCCCGGCCACTGGCTGCTGGACCTGGCCGCCCTGAACGCCCGGTTCCTCGCCGAGGGGGGTCTTCCCCCCGGGGCGATCCATCAGACGGGGCTCTGCACCGCCTGCCGCACGGACCTTTTCTACTCCTACCGGGCCGAGAAACCGGCCACCGGGCGGATGATGAGCGCCCTCTGGCTCTGCTGACCCCCCATCGTTGACACCCCCTGCGGCCTCTGGTACGGTCACGCGGGGAAGCCGGGGAGGGTCCGGCGGGACCGGTCGGGCCCCGAATCCTGGAGGCGGATGGAGCGCATCGCGGAGCGCGTC
>JBOHQK010000191.1:0-8876 GCA_050732195.1 Methylomirabilales bacterium (SeqCode) | reverse complement strand
GGGCAAGGTCGCCGCCATCGGGGCCGACCTGGGCGGGACCAACATCCGGCTCGCCCTGGTGGACGCGGAGGGAGGGCTGTCGGAGCCCTACCGCTACCCCACGCCCCCCGGGGGGGAAGCCGCAGCCATCGTGGAGACGCTGGCGCAGGGGATCCGGGTCCTGCAGCACCAGGCGGGCGCGCACGGCATCCGCCTGACGGGATGCGGGCTCGGCGTCGCGGGCCTGGTGGACGGGCCGGCCGGCCTGGTGTACACCGCGCCCAACGTGGCCGCCTTGCGGGACCTGCCCCTGAAGAAGCTGCTCGAAGAGAAGATAGACGTGCCGGTCACGCTGGAGAACGACGCCAACGTGGCCGCCTTCGCCGAGTACTGGCTGGGGGCCGGCCGGGGTGTCGGCTCGCTCGTCTGCCTGACCCTCGGGACCGGGATCGGCAGCGGCATCATCCTGGAGGGGAAACTCCTGCGCGGGGCGAGCGGGGCGGCCGGGGAGGCGGGACACATGGCCGTGGAGGCGGAGGGGGAGCGCTGCGGCTGCGGAGCGCAGGGGTGCCTCGAGGCCTATTCCTCCGCCACCGCCATCCTGCGGGACGCCCGGGCCGCGCTGGCGCGGGGGGAGGCGACCTCCTTGCGGGACCCGTTCGGGGCGCGGCCCGAGGCCCTCACGGCGAAGGACGTGAGCGATGCCGCCCGGGCCGGCGATCCGGTCGCGCGGGGCATCCTGGAGCGGGCCGGGCGCTACCTGGGGGTGGGGCTCACGAGCCTCGTTCACCTCCTGAACCCGGACCTCATTACCCTGGCCGGGGGGCTCACGGCCGCCGGGGACCTGCTGCTCGCGCCGGCCCTGGCCGAACTCACGCGGCGGGCCTTCCCGGTCCTCCTCCACCGGACCCGGGTCGAGTACTCGGCCCTGGCCGAGACCGCCGGGATGCTGGGGGCCGCGGGGCTCGTCCTCGCCGACGCCGGACATCTCTGGATGGGTGCGCCGTGACGTCGGGCGGGGCTGGCTGCTGAGATGGCCACGGACCTGAAGCTGATCCGCAACTTCTGCATCATCGCCCACATTGACCACGGGAAGTCCACCCTGGCCGACCGGCTCCTGGAGGTCACGGGGACCCTCTCGGCTCGGCAGATGGGTGACCAGGTCCTGGACCAGATGGACCTGGAGCGGGAGCGGGGGATCACCATCAAGGCCAAGGCGGTCCGCCTCCGCTACCGGGCGCGGGAAGGGACGGAGTACCTGCTCAACCTCATTGACACCCCGGGCCACGTGGACTTCACCTACGAGGTCTCCCGGAGCCTGGCGGCCTGCGAGGGGGCACTCCTGGTCGTGGATGCCGCCCAGGGGGTGGAGGCCCAGACGCTCGCCAACGTCCACCTGGCCCGCCAGCAGCGGCTCACCCTCGTCCCGGTCATCAACAAGATTGACCTGCCCGCCGCCGACGTCCCCCGGACGAAGCGCCAGATCGAGGACATCCTCCTCCTAGAGGCTGACCACGCCGTCCTCACCTCGGCCAAGGAGGGGATCGGGACCCAGGAGGTCCTGGAGGCGGTCATCCACCGCATCCCGCCCCCCACGGGCTCCCCCGACGCGCCCCTCAGGGCCCTGATTTTTGACTCCTCGTTCGATACCTACCAGGGGGTGATCGTCTACGTCCGCCTCTACGACGGGGCCGTCCGGCCCGGCATGCGGATCCACCTGATGGCGATCGGCGGGACCTACGAGGTCAGCCAGGTGGGCACCTTCGCGCCCGAGATGCGCCCGGTCCCCGAGCTCGTGGCGGGGGAGGTGGGCTACATCGTCGCGGGCATCAGGGAGGTCCGCCAGACCAAGGTGGGGGACACCATCACCGAGGCGGCCCGCCCGACGGCCCGGCCGCTGCCCGGCTTCCGGGAGGTCCGCCCGATGGTCTTCGCCGGGCTGTACCCGGTGGAGCCCCACGAGTACCTGCTCCTGAAGGAGGCGCTGGAGAAACTGCGCCTGAACGACTCCTCCTTCACCTTCGAGCCGGAAACCTCCGTCGCGCTCGGGTTCGGCTTCCGCTGCGGGTTCCTGGGGCTGCTCCACATGGAGATCATCCAGGAGCGCCTGGAGCGGGAGTTCCACCTGAGTCTCCTGACCACGGCCCCGACGGTGGTCTATCGCGTGACCCGGACCGACGGCTCCGTTCTGGAGGTGGAGAACCCGGCCAAGCTGCCGCCCCCCCAGAGCATCGAGAAGATCGAGGAGCCCTACATCCGGGCTTCCATCCTGGCCCCGACCGAGTCCGTGGGGGCGATCCTGGGCCTGTGCCAGGAGAAGCGGGGGGCCCAGGTGGGGCTGGAGTACCTGGAGGAGACGCGGGTCCTGATCACCTACGACATCCCGCTGAACGAGATCGTCCTGGACTTCTACGACCGGCTGAAGTCGGCCACCAAGGGGTACGCCTCCCTCGATTACGAGCCCATTGACTACCGGGCCGACCGGCTGGTGAAGCTGGACATCCTGGTGAACGGGGAGCCGGTGGACGCCCTCTCCCTCATCCTCCACCGCGACCACGCCTACCCCCGGGGGAAGGCCCTGGTCGAGAAGATGAAGGAGTTGATCCCCCGGCAACTCTTCGAGGTGGTGATCCAGGCGGCGGTGGGCGGGAAGATCGTCGCCCGGGAGAGCGTCCGGGCGCTCCGGAAGCACGTGACGGCCAAGTGCTACGGAGGCGATATCACCCGGAAGCGGAAACTCCTGGAGAAGCAGAAGGAAGGCAAGAAGCGGATGAAGCAGGTGGGGCGGGTGGAGATCCCGCAGGAGGCCTTTATGGCCATCCTGCGCATCCGCGGTTAGGCGGGGGCGGCGCGGCGGCGGGAGATTCGAGAGGCGGCGGGGGCGGAGGTTGATGGACGAGCGGCAGCAGGCGGCGGAGCAGGAGCGGAGCGCGGCGGAACTCAGCGTCCCCCGCAAAAAGTCGGCGGCGCGGGAGTGGACCGAGGCCATCCTGGTGGCGGTGGTCCTGGCCCTCGTCATCCGGACCTTCGTCATCCAGGCCTTCAAGATCCCTTCGGGGTCCATGCTGGAGACCCTCCAGATCGGGGATCACCTCCTGGTCAACAAGATGACCCGGGGGACCATCGTGGAGATCCCCCTGACCCGGATCACCCTCTTCCATGTCCCGCGCCTGCGGGAACCGCAGCGCGGGGAGATCCTGGTCTTCCAGTTCCCGCGCGACCTCAGCCGGGACTTCATCAAGCGGGTCATCGGGCTGCCCGGGGAGGTGCTGGCCATCCGGGACAAGCGGGTCTACATCAACGAGGCACTGCTGGAGGAGCCCTACGCCATCTACCGGGGCGGCCGCCCCGCCGCCAATCCCCCGCCGGCGGCGCTCCGGATGGCCGCCAACCCCTTCCCGGCCTGCAGCGCCCGGGAGGGGGGGTACGCGCAGGAGCGGGACGACTACGGCCCCTGCCGGGTCCCGGAGGGGCACCTCTTCATGATGGGGGACAACCGGGACCAGAGCGAGGACAGCCGGACCTGGGGTCCCCTCCCCACGGAGCTGATCCGGGGCAAGGCCTTTCTCATTTACTGGTCCTGGGACCGGGAGCGGTTCCTCCCCCGCTGGAGCCGGATCGGGACGCTGGTGCGATGAGATCCCTGGCCCTCTACCTGCACATCCCCTACTGCCTCTCCCGCTGCCACTACTGCGACTTCAACACCTATGTCCTGGACGGACCGCAGTCCCGGGAGTACGTGCGGGCCCTCGCCGCCGAGATCCGCCACCAGGGTACAGCGCTGGACGGGCAGGGGCGGCGGGTCGAGACCATCTTCTTCGGCGGGGGAACCCCGTCCCTCCTGCCGCCCGAGGACCTCTGCGCCCTCCTCGAGACCTGCCGCGGCGCCTTCTGCGTCGCCCCGGAGGCGGAGATCACGCTGGAGGCCAACCCCGAGACCGTGACGGTCGAGGCCTTCGCCGCCCTCCGCTGGGGGGGGTTCAACCGGGTGAGCCTGGGCGTCCAGGCCCTGCACGCCGGGCTCCTCCAGGCCCTGGGCCGCCCCCATACCCCGGCCCGGGCCACCGAGGCCTTCGCCGCCGTCCGGGCCGCCGGTTTTACCAATGTGAACCTGGACGTGATGTTCGGCCTGCCGGGCCAGTCGCTCCGGGACTGGCGCCGGACCCTGGAGGGGGTGGTATCCCTTGCCCCGGAGCACCTCTCCACCTACGGGCTTACCATCGAGGAGGGGACCCTCTTCGGCCGCCTGCACCGCCAGGGCGCTCTCCGGCTCCCGCCGGAGGGGGCGCACCTGACCATGTACCGGGAGGCCCTCCGGCATCTCCCGGAAGCCGGCTACTGCCGGTATGAGATTTCCAACTTTGCTCGACCGGGCTTCGAGTGTCGCCACAACCTCACCTACTGGCGCCAGGGGGAGTACCTGGGACTCGGGGCCGGAGCCCACGGCTACCTCGCGGGGGTCCGCTATATGAACCAGCGCCTCCCCGCTGCCTACATCAGTGCCGTGAGCCGCGAGGGCACCGCCGTCGCCGCCCGGGAACGCCCTTCGCCGCTGGAGCAGGCGGAGGAGGCGCTCATGCTGGGCTTCCGCCTGGCCGACGGCTTGCACGTCGCCGCCTTTGCGGCGCGGTTCGGCCTCCCCGATCCCCCGATTGACCCGGCGGTCCTGGCGCGCCTCACGGGCATGGGGCTCATCAAGGCGGGGGACGGCTTGCTCCGGCTGACGGAAGCGGGCCTGGCCGTCTCGGACACCATTATTACGGACTTAGCCGCTTCCCTTGCCACCCCGTCGGGGGTTTGCGCTTGACAATGAGGGCTAAATTCTCTACGGTTTCTGCTGAATTAGCACTCTCTTGTGGAGAGTGTTAAGCATGTGAGGCCCCAAACGATGGTGCAGGAACAGGTCCCCCCCACGGAGCGGCAGAAAGCAGTCCTGAGGGCCGTCATCCACGACTACATCCACTCAGCGGAGCCGGTCGGCTCCCGCAGCGTCGCCCGCCGGTACGCCTTCCACCTCGGCCCGGCCAGCATCCGGAACATCATGGCGGACCTGGAGGAGCTCGGGTACCTCGCCCAGCCCCACACCTCGGCCGGGCGCGTTCCGACCGACAGGGGCTACCGGTTCTACGTGGACACCCTGATGGATCGGCCCCGGCTCACCCCCGAGGAGGAGGGGCTCATCGAGCGGTGCTTCACCCCGGCCCGGGGCCAGGTGGAAGGGCTCATGCGGGAGACCAGCCAGGTCCTGGGGACCCTCTCCCGCTGCGCGGGGGTCGTCCTCGCCCCCCGCTTCGATCAGCTCCAGGTCAAGCGCCTGGAGTTCGTGAACCTGGCGGCCGACCGGATCCTGCTCATCCTGGTCGCCACCTCGGGCGTCGTCCACCACAAGGTGGTCACGGTCGACGAGGTGCTCTCCCAGGAGGAGTTACACCGGATCGCCCGCTACCTGAACGAGCTGCTCCAGGGTCTGACGCTCCGGGAGGTCCGGCAGGTCCTGGTGGCGAAGATGGCCGAGGAGAAGACCCAGTACGACCAGCTCCTCCGCCGTGCGCTCCTCCTGTGGCGCAAGACCGTGGAGGGGGAGCCGCTCGCGGAGGTCTACATCGGCGGGGCCACCCAGATGATGGAGCAGCCGGAGTTCGCCGATACCGAGAAGATGCGGGCCACCTTCGCCGCCTTCGAGGAGAAGTCCCGCCTGGTGAAGATCCTGGACCGCTGTCTGGAGGATGCGGGCCTTACCGTGACCATCGGGCGGGAGCTGGGGGAGGTGGCGCTCCAGGAGTTCAGCGTGGTGGCCTCCCCCTACTTTCGGGGGAGCGCGCCGCTCGGCGCCCTGGCGGTGGTTGGCCCGACCCGGATGCCCTACGATAAGGTGGTCTCCCTGGTGGACTACACTGCCCGCCTGGTGAGCCGCCTGCTGACGGACGAAGCCTCCTAGGGTGGGGGCCCCGCGCCGCGCCGCCGGGGCCCCGCCCATTTCTGCTCGCGCGAGGGAGAATGGGAATGCCGCAGCCAGAGTCGCTTGAGGGCGGAGCCAGCAGGCCGGAGGCCTCGGCCACGTCCGCCCCGGATGCGGCTCCCCAAGTCGCCGGCCCCGAGGGGGGGCCGGACCCCCGGGAGCAGGAGATCGCCCGCCTCACCGACCGGCTCCTGCGCGTGGTGGCGGAGTTCGACAACTACAAGAAGCGGGTGGCCCGCGACCGGGCCGAGGTGGTCCGGACCGCCAACGAGGAGCTGCTCCTGGAGGTCCTGCCCGTCCTGGACAACCTGGAGCGGGCGCTTGCCGCCGCGCGGAAGACCGACAGCACCGAAGCGCTGGCGGAGGGGGTGGACATGGTGATCCGCCTCTTCCAGGCCGTGCTGGAGCGGGCCGGGGTCAAGCCCATTGGCAGCGTCGGCCAGCCCTTCGATCCGAACGTCCACCAGGCCGTCGCGGCCGTGGAGTCCCCCGAGGGAGCGGGCCAGACGGTGGTGGAGGAGGTCCAGCGGGGCTACTGGCTCCACACGAAGGTCCTGCGCCCCGCCATGGTGAAGGTGTCCAGGGCCGCGGCCAGAGCTGGCGCCGGCCCCGAGGACCGGAACCCGTGAGCAAGCGGGACTACTACGAGATCCTGGGCGTTGACCGGGACGCCACCCCGGAGCAGGTCAAGAAGGCCTACCGGAAGCTCGCCCACCAGTACCACCCCGACAAGAACCCCGGGGACAAGGAGGCCGAGGAGCGCTTCAAGGACCTCTCGGAGGCCTACGACACCCTGAGCCAGCCCGACAAGCGGGTGGCGTACGACCGCCTCGGCCACGCCGGGGTCGGCCGGGCCGCAGAGGGGTCCGCGGACTTCGGCGATGTCGGGTTCGGCGGTCTCTTCGACGACATCTTCGAGGGGTTCTTCGGAGCAGCCGGGCGCCGCCGGGGCGCCGGGCAGCGCGGGGCCGATCTCCGGTACAACCTCAGCATTACCTTGGAGGAGGCGGCGCGGGGCCTCGAGAAGGAAGTGCGCATCCCCCGCTTGGATGCCTGCGCCGCCTGCGGCGGGACCGGGGCGAAGCTCGGGACCCGGCCGAAGACTTGCGGGGCCTGCCGGGGGACGGGCCAGATCCGGTTCTCCCGAGGCTTCCTGAGCGTCAGCCAGCCGTGCCAGCAGTGCCGCGGCGAGGGGACCGTCCTGGAGGACCCGTGCCGCACCTGCCGCGGGCAGGGGCGGGTGAAGGTGGAGCGGAGCCTCTCCCTGAAGATCCCGGCCGGTGTCGAGACCGGCACCCGCCTGCGGGTCAGCGGGGAGGGGGAGGCCGGGATCCGGGGCGGGGGCTGCGGCGACCTGTACGTGGTCATCCAGGTGGCAGAGCATCCCCTCTTCATCCGGGACGGGGATCACCTCCTCTGCGAGGTCCCCATCTCCTTCACTCAGGCCGCCCTCGGCGCCGAGCTGAAGATCCCCACCCTCAACGGGTCCACCAAGCTCAAGGTCCCCCCCGGGACCCAGTCCGGGGCCGAGTTCCGCCTCCGGGGCCAGGGGATGCCGAACCTGCGCGGCTATGGGGTGGGGGACCTCCGGGTCCGGATCCTGGTCGAGGTCCCCACCCGCCTCACCGCCCGCCAACGGCAGCTCCTAGAGGAGTTCGCCGCGCTGGAGAACGGCGACGGCACCCCCCTGAGCAAGCGGTTCCTGGAGAAGGTCCGCGCCCTCCTGGGGAAGTGACCTCCCCCCTGTGACCCCCATCTCTTCTTCCTGGCTCGAAGTCACCCTCACCCTGCCGGAGCCCTGGGCCGAGGCCGCCGGGAGCGCCCTCCTGGAGTGGGGGGCCCCCGGGCTCATCGAGGAGAAGGCCGGGAAGGGAATCCGCCTCACGGCCCACCTGCAGGATCCGCCCCGGACGTTCGGGAGGCGACTCCGCGCGTATCTCACGGCCCTGGGAGAGGCGAGCGGCGTCCCGGGGCCCTTCGGGATGCGCCTGGCCCGGCGGACCGACCCGGGCTGGGCCACGCGGTGGCGAGGCTTCCACCGGCCCCTCCGGTTCGGCCGGTTGGTGGTGGCCCCCTCCTGGCGCAAGGTCACGCTGGCGCCGGGAGAGGTGCTGATCCGGCTGGACCCCGGGATGGCCTTCGGCACCGGGCAGCACCCGACCACGGCCTCCTGTCTCCGAGCGCTCGCTGCCTGGGTCAGGCCCGGCCTTCCGGTCCTCGACCTGGGGACCGGGTCGGGGCTCCTCGCGATTGCCGCGGGAAGGCTGGGGGCCCGGCCGGTCCTCGCCCTGGACACCGACCCCGGGGCCTGCGCCGCCGCCGCAGCCAACTCCAGGCGAAACGGTCTCGCGGGCGCCGTCCGGGTCTGCTGCGGCTCCCTCGACGCACTGAGGCCGCGCGTCACCTTTGCCGTGATCCTGGCCAACCTGACGGCCGCGGCGCACCTGGCCCTCCTGCCGGCCCTGGCCGCCCACCTCGCCCCCGGCGGCCGGGCGGCCCTCGCCGGCATCCTCGGGGAGCAGGAGCCTGACGTCCGGCGCACCGTGCGGGCGGCGGGCCTCGCGGTCACCGGGAGGCATCAGGCCGGCGAGTGGGTCACGCTGCACATGGCGCGGTCCTCCTGAGGGGGCGGGATGCCCCATCGCTTTGCCGTGGCGGCCGGGCAGACGTGTCACCTTCCTCGCCGCCCTGCGCCCGGAGGTCGTCCGGCTCGCCCTCTGGGAAGGAGAGGGGGGTTGCTCCTCGCCGGCGATCTGGGCAGTGCCGCTCCACGTAATGCGGCCCGATCCTGACCGACGGTGCTGCCGCGGGTCCTGTCGCCGGCGTGCCCCACTCGCGGCCGGGCTTCGTCACCCGCTCAGGCTCTCCCGCCATTCGCGGAATGGCGGCAGGAGACCGAGGGGGTCCAACTCGGCCCGGCCGCTCGGGGGCCCCGCGC
>JBOHQK010000190.1:0-5084 GCA_050732195.1 Methylomirabilales bacterium (SeqCode) | reverse complement strand
ATCATGAAGGTGATCCCCCGCCGTTCATAGCGCATGAGAGGATACCAGCGGGTCGGGAGCGGCCCGTACACTGCGATGACGGTCTCCGGCTTCGCCCCCCGATGGAGGCCGGAGGCGGTCACCCACCCCTCGCGGAAGAGGAGGCCCACCACCCTCCCGGTCCCCTTCTCCAGGGCCACCTCCAGGAAGCCGTAGTCCAGTTCCTCCTCCCCGCCGGCGGCCCGCTGGACCGGCGGCCTCCCCAGGACCTTCTGGACCTGGGCTGCCGGGTCGCCGAGGACGATCTTCCCCTCCCAGCCCAGCCCTTCCGCCACCCGGATGGAGCCGGGGGCGGGCGGACCCTCCGGCCGACTCCCGCAGCCGGCCAGGGCGAGGGCTCCCGCCAGGACCAAGAGAGCGGCCCTGGCCCGCGCCCGGGCCTCCCGGTCCGGCCGACCGGGTCTCACCCTCCCCCCGCTGGCGTGCTCCATATCAAAAGATTGTCCCCCAGCGGGCCAGGCTTGGCAAGGCCCGCGGACCCCGGTATCCTTGCCGCCATGGCCGTGGCAGCCCGCCCCGTCGTGATTGACACCGACCCCGGCGTGGACGATGCCCTGGCCCTCTGCCTCGCGCTCCGCTCCCCCGAACTGCGCGTCGAGGCCCTCACCACGGTGGCCGGCAACGTCCCCGTCGAGGTGGCCACGCGCAACGCGCTCCGCATCCTGGATCTCCTTCGACCGGCCCCCCGCCCTCTCCTCGCCCAGGGGGCCTCCGAGCCGCTGAAGCGCCCCCTCCAGACCGCGTGCGAAGTTCACGGGGAGGACGGCCTCGGCGGGGCCACGGCGCTGCGGGAGGCCGACGGCCGGCCCCGCTACCCTGACCCTCCCATCGGCCCGGACCGGACCGACGCGCCTGAGTTGCTGGCCGAGATGGCGGAGCGGTTCGCCGCCCGCCTCACCATCATCACGCTCGGCCCGCTCACGAACCTGGCCCTGGCCCTGCGGAGCCACGGGCCGCTCCTCCGGAAGGTCGGGCAGGTCGTGGCGATGGGCGGGGCCCTGCGCGTCCCGGGCAACGTGACGGCGGTGGCCGAGTTCAACATCTGGGTGGACCCGGAGGCCGCCGCCGAGGTCCTCCAGGCCGGCCTCCCCCTGCGCCTGGTCGGTCTCGACGTGACCCACCAGGTCCGCCTCGCCGTCCGGGACCTGCCCCCCCCGGGCGATGCTGTGGCCCGGTTCATCCGGGATATCACCCCACAGACCCTCGCCTGGAGCCAGGCGGCGGAGGGCGGGGGGATGCCCCTGCACGACCCGCTGGCCGTGGCCGCGGCGGCCGACCCGACCCTCTGCTCGTGGGAGGCCCTTCCCGTACGCGTGGAGACCCGGGGGGAGTTCACGACAGGGATGACGGTGGCCGACTTGCGCCCAGGCCGGGGAGGCCGGGGCGGCGCCACCTGCGAGGTGGCGATCGCCGTGGAAGCGGAGCGGGCCCGGCGGTTCGTCCTGGAGCGCCTGTGGCGGTCGTCGTCGTAGGGAGCGCGAACCTGGACTACACCGTGCGGGTCCCGCGCCTGCCGGCCCCAGGGGAAACCGTCCTCGGGGCGGACCTCCTGACCTCTCACGGCGGGAAGGGGGCAAACCAGGCGGTGGCGGCCCGCCGGGCCGGGGCCGCCGTGACCTTCATCGGGAAGCGGGGGGCCGACGGTCCGGGCGAGGCCATCGCCCGCCGCCTCCAGGAAGAAGGGATCGGGACCGAGGGATTCCTCACCGACCGGGCCGCCCCCACGGGCGTCGCCTTCATCGCGGTGGATCCCGCGGGACAGAACCAGATCGTGGTGGCGCCGGGGGCCAACGCGGCCCTGACGGTGGACGACCTGCTCACCTGCGGGCCGCTGCTCCGGGGCGGGCGCGTCCTGCTGACCCAACTGGAGACCCCCATCCCCACCGTGCGGGAGGCCCTGCGAGCCGGACGGGCCTCCGGGATGGTGACCATCCTGAACCCGGCCCCGGCGGCACCGCTGGCGCCGGAAATCTTCGGGGCGGTGCATCTCCTCGTGCCGAACGAGGGGGAGGCCGCCCTGCTCGCTGACCGGCCGGTGGGCAGCATCGCGGAGGCCGAGGCGGCCGCGGGACGGCTCCTCGGCTTCGGGTGCAAGGCGGTCCTGGTGACGCTGGGGAGCCAGGGGGCGCTCCTCCTCCGCCCTGGAGAGGCGCGCCACTTCCCCGCCTTCCCCGTGGAGGCGGTGGACGCGACGGCGGCCGGGGATGCCTTCTGTGGAGCGCTGGCAGCAGCCCTCGCCGAGGGGAGGCCCCTCGAAGCGGCCATCCCCTTCGCCTGCGCCGCCGGGGCCCTGACGTGCACCAGGCGGGGGGCGCAGGAGAGCCTGCCGACCCGCGACGCCGTCCTGGCCCTCATGGGGCGGCGCGGCGACGCAGCCCCCGGCTCCTGCCCCCCATGACACCGGGTTTTCCGTGCTAGCGTCTATTTTACCTGGCATTGATATATTTAATATGCAATGTAAAAAGTAACTTGACAGGTAAAATTGGATTCCGCTATTATTTTACCAAACTGAGGACTAGCCCCATGTCTAAGCGACGCGAAGAGAAGAGACGACCAGAGGCACGCGGCGCGGCCGAGAAGCGGCTCTTACAGCTCTTGGCCAAACGAGGGTTCCAGGTCCTCAAAGAGGAGGTCAGGATCCCGTCAGAGGATCTCCGCCATGGCCCTCGCTTCGACTTCCTGGTACGTCGGGGCAGCAAGCAGTTCGCGGTGGAGGTGAAAGCCGCCCAGGGTATTGCGGATTGGTTCTTTCACTGGCTTGCCCGGCCGATCCTTGTGCTCCAAGCGGTGCGTCGGCTGGAGGGTTTGGAGCCCCTCCTGGCCGTCTATCTGGATCACCTGGAGCCCCGGGCGGTGCGACGCTTTAGAGCCCAGGCGCACGTCTACGCACCGGAACTGTGGTGGATCCTCGCCGACGCCAAAGGGAGCGTGGTGTCCCATCTCCCCGATGGAGATGAAGAGCACGTCCAGTCCCCGTTAGGGCAGGGGAGGGTCCGCCTCGGGAGCAGGGAAGGACTCGTCTCCATGGATTTAACATCATACCGGGCTAGCCGGGCCGCATCTAGGCTCTCGTTTGGCGACCTGGACCAATGGCTCATGAAGGTCCTATTCTTCGCCCCCTCGCAGGCGCAGATCTGGGGCGGCCCCCGGGGACAAATCAAGAACGTCCTCCAGCTCGCCAAACTCGCGCAGGTTTCGCCGCCCCTGGTATACCGCTGGGCGTTAGCCATGGAGTTCAGTGGATACCTCCATAGGTGGCCGCGGGGGGCGCCGAGACTGCAAAACCCGGATGGGCTCCTTGCCGAGTGGCGGGGCCGGTATCGCCTTCATGATAACGAGCAAATCCCTTGTAAGCCCATTTTTGGCCAACGGGTGGATGAGCCCTACGTACAAGAAATCCTCGGGCTCCTTCAAAAAATCGACGGCTCCAGCCAGAACTACGCTATCTCAGGTCACCAGGCATGTCGGTTCTACCGAGCCCGTCACTCGGCGGCTCGTTCCATTCACTTGTACGTGCAGGACGATCCCGCCGTTCTCATGGAGGCACTCCAATTGGCCCCGGACCGGGGCCCGGCCGCGCCAATTGTGCTCCTCAAACCCAAGCACCAGCGGAGTATCTTTCGAGGCGCCGCTCGCACTGGGGGAGTAATGGTGTGCGACGCGCTCCAGGTTTACCTGGATCTTTACCATCTCCCGGACCGAGGGCGGGAGCAGGCAGACTTCCTGTACGACAGGATTCTCGAGCCCCTGTTGAGGACTGCTGGTGAGGCCGCAGATGCGCTTTAAGTCCCCCGAGGATTTCCTGGGGTATGTGCTGCGAGCTATCGTTCCCTATTTGGACAGCCTGGTCCTCGTGGGAGGCTTTGCGGTGCGCCTTTACCGGTTTCACCCGCGGGCGGCACCAACTGGAATCGTACCCCTGGTTACCTTTGACGCTGACTTCCTATCCCCTCCTGAGCTGGAGATCAAAGCCGGGCGGCGCCTATCGGACCTAGTTGCGGTTGCCGGCCTGAAGCCGGATTTCTTCGGAGATCACAAGCCGCCCGTCATGAAGTTCTTTCCCAAAAAGGGAAAGACGCCAGGGCAGGGGACGGCTCAGGATCAATACTATGTGGAGTTCCTCACACCCTTGATTGGCGGAGGAACGGACCGTACGGGAAACGTAGTAGGCACACGGGAGATCCAGGAGGGGGTTACAGCGCAGCGTCTCCGGTACTTGGACCTCCTGACAGTTAACCCGTGGCAGATTCCCCTAGCACGACTCCCCGGGATGGGGGCGAAACTGGGCGATGGGAATTTCGTGAAAGTTCCCGATCCTGGACTATTCATTGTGCAGAAGATCTTGATTTCCCGGGAGACTGGGCGGCAGGAGGAGCGGCCTAAGGACATGGCCTACATCTACGAGGTTCTGGCGCTTTTCCGGGGGGAGCTGAGGCAGCTGGCGGAGGGGGTGCGCCGGATCCCCGGAAAAGGCTCTACTTGGCAGCGCTGGATCGCGCGGTCCAGGCGCATGGCTGCTGAGCTGTTCAAGACGCCGATTGCGCCTGGTGTGACAGAAGCCCACGCCGTCTTTGCCGCTGCAGCAGGCGGAGGTGAGGTCCCGACCCCGGAGATGATCCACGCTGGCGTGCAGGCCTTTCTTAAGCAGCTCTGAGGATCCCAGAGGCTAGCCGACCGCCCGGCTCGCTCCCCCAGGCCACCA
The DNA here is from genome assembly GCA_050732195.1 of Methylomirabilales bacterium (SeqCode). GTDB lineage: Bacteria > Methylomirabilota > Methylomirabilia > Methylomirabilales > JACPAU01 > JACPAU01. The sequence goes on along the minus strand of JBOHQK010000190.1, from coordinate 343 downwards.
CGCCTGCCCGGGATGAACCCTAACACCTGCAACCCTTTGACCGGACGAGCCCCGGAACGCTATGATACGTGGGGAGGTAGGAGGCGGGGGGCGTGCATGGAACCCCGCGCGTCCTTCCCCTCTTCTCTGGATCTTGATAAGGAGGCACGCATGACGGAGCAGATGGTGCGCCGCATCAGTGCGCAGGACCTCAAGCGGCGCATGGACGCCGGAGAGGTCCTCCTCTTCGATGTCCGGAAGAAGGAGGTCTTCGACCGGGGGCACGTGAAGGGGGCGCGGCCCCTCCCGATCAGGGAGCGGCCGACCTGGGCCCAGGAGGTCCCGCCCGGCAAGGCCATCGTTT
>JBOHQK010000189.1:0-5656 GCA_050732195.1 Methylomirabilales bacterium (SeqCode) | reverse complement strand
CAGGTCACCAATGCGGGAGCGCGTCCACCAGGACGTCGTCAATGTCCACGCCGATCCTCACCGGCCCCCTCCCCAGACGCTGCTCGGGCAGATCTCCCGGTAGGCGCAGGCCCCGCACTGCTGGTAGCCCGGCGTGGCGGTGTAGTCCCGGGCCCGGAGGCCGGCGGCCGCGCGCTGGATGGCCTCCTCCGCCTGCGCGAGCGTCTCGGGGCCCGGCACCGCGGTCCCGGTGAGGCCGGTCTCGAGGAAGTGCATCTCGAGCCGGCCCGGGAGGTGCCCCGTCGCCTCCCGGTGGGCCAGGGCGTAGAGGGCGAGCTGCAGGCTCTCCGCCGTCCGGCGGTCGGCGTCCTTCTGGGCGCGGATGTCGGAGGACTTGTAGTCAATGATCACGGCCCCCTCCGGCCGCGCGTCCACGCGGTCGAAGCGGCCGCTGACGCGCGTGGCGCCCCGGTGGAAGGCGAAGGGGTGCTCCACGCGGGTCGGGCGGAAGGGGGAGGCCTCCTCCCGCGCCACGAACCGCCGGAGCGCCTCCCGGCCCGCCGCGAGGCGCTGCTCCTCGTGCTCCCGGCTCAGGAACCCCCGGCTCACCCAGGCGCGCGCGAAGACGGCCAGGACCTCGTCCGCCGCCATCGCCTCGCCCCGCTGGCGCCGCTTGAGGTACGCCTGCACCGCCTCGTGCAGCGCCTTGCCGTAGATGACGGCGTGGTGCTCGCGGATCGGGACCTGGAGGATGTGGACGTACTTGAACTTCAGCGGGCAGGTCAGGTAGTCGTCAATCGTGTAGTGGCTGAGGGTGAGGGGCGCGTCGGCGGGGATCGGCTCGGGCGGCGGCAGGGCCGGCTCGGCGACGGTGCCGGCGCGGGCGATGACCTCAAGGGGCGAGGGGAGGGTCGGGGCCGCCGCCGGCCGGGGCACGTCCAGCGCCTCCAGGACGAAGGGGCTCACCTTCCGGGGGCGGGCGGTCCCGTGGTCGCGGGCGCTGGTGAAGAGGAGGTCCTCCTGGGCCCGGGTCATGCCGACGTAGAAGAGGCGCCGCTCCTCCTGCCGGTGGACGTTGCCCGGGGGGCCGGGGTCTTTGAGGAGGGCGGCGGGGAGTTCGATGGGATCGCGGCGGGCCCGGCTCGGGAAGCGGTCAGCGATGAGGTCCACCATGATGACGCAGGGGAACTCCAGGCCCTTCGCCTTGTGGACGGTGAGGACCCGGATGGCGTCGAGGTCGGGGTCGGCCTCGGCGGCGGCCGGCTCCTCCCCCACCTCGATGAGCCGGTCCTGGTAGCGGACGAACTCCACCACCCGGTCCTCCCGGGCGACCGCCTCGAAGCGGCTGGCCTGCTTGAACAGTTCGGCCAGGTTGCGCAGGTCCTCCTCGCTTCGCGCGTCCCGCGCCGCGGCCAGCCGGTTCAGCCACCCGCTGTCCGTGAGGAACCGGTAGAGGACCTCGCCGGTCCGGTGATCCTGGGCAAACCGCGCGTACCCCTCCAGGTCGAGGCACGCCTTCTCCAGCACCTTCATCCCCTCGGGGCTTACCTCCGGGGGCAGCGCCGCGGGATCGGCCGGCTCCAGGCCGGCCGCCTGCCGGCACACGGTGAGGAGGGGGCGGTGGCTGTGCCGCGCGGCCGCGGCCAGGCGGGCGAGGTCGAGCGGGGGCAGGCCGTAGAGCGCGCTCCCCAGCAGGTGGGTGAGGGAGACCGCGTCCTCCGGGTCCGCGAGGGTCCGGAGGAAGGCCATGCAGAGGCGGACCTCCGGGCGGGCGAAGAGGCGGCGGGCGCCCGAGAAGTGCCAGGGGATCCCCTGGAGGTTCAGGGCGCGCAGGTACGGGTCCGCCTCCCGATTGGTCCGGACCAGGATGGCGATGTCCCGGTACCGGGAGCGGCCGGATGAGACCCGCTCCGCGACGAGGCGGGCGACGCCGTCCGCCTCCTCCTCGTGCCGCTCGAAGGCCCGGTGCTCCGGCCCGGGGCCGGGCCCGCGGACCGCCATGAGGCGCTTATCCACCCCCTCCTGGACCTCGAGGCGGTGGGGGTCGTTGTGGCGGATCAGCCGGTAGGCGGCGTCGAGGATCCCCTGGGGGCAGCGGTAGCAGGCCGTGAGGACAAGGCGCGCCGCGTCCGGGTAGACGCTGGTGAAGTGCAGGATGTTGCTCAGGGCCGCCCCCCGGAACCGGTAGATGGCCTGGTCGTCGTCCCCGACCACCGTGATGTTGCGGTGGGGCTCCGCCAGCAGGCGGACCAGCTCCCACTGGGCCGTGTTGGTGTCCTGGAACTCGTCCACCAGGATGTAGCGGAAGCGGGCCTGGACCTCCTGCCGGATCGCCGGGTGGTCCAGGAGGAGGCGAAGGGCGAGGCCCACCTGGTCGCCGAAGTCGAGGAGGCCGGCCTCCCCCCGCAGGCGCTCGTAGGTGGCGTAGGCCTCGGCCAACTCGCCCTGCCGCGCCGCCTCCTCGGCCGCCGCCGCGTCCTCGGGGCGGGCCGCCGCCTGCTCCGCGAGGCCCGCCGCGTAGGCCCGGTACGCCTCGACGCCCACGTCCTCGTCCTTGGCGCGGCTGATGAGGTTGAGGAGGGCGTCCACGTAGCGGCCGGGGTCGCCCAGCGGGCGGTAGTACTTCAGGGGGAACTGGAAGAGGCGCTCCTGGACGAAGACCGCCTGCTCTGCCCGGGTGAGAACGCGCACGTCGGGGTGCAGGCCGAGGGCGAAGGCGTACTCCCGGATGAGGCGGTCGCCGAAGGCGTGGAACGTCCCGATCCACGTCTCCACGGTTCCGTAGGGGGTGAGGAGGTCCACCCGGGCCTCCATCTCGGCGGCAGCCTTCTCGGTGAAGGTGAGGGCCAGGATCTCCTCGGGGCGCGCCCGCTTGGTGGCGATGAGGTAGGCGATGCGGCGGGTGATCACGGCGGTCTTGCCGGTCCCGGCCCCGGCCAGGATGAGGAGCGGCCCCTCCCCGTGGGTGACGGCCGCCTCCTGGGCGGGGTTGAGCCCTTCCAGGACGGCCAGGGTCTCCGGAGCGGTCATGGCCCGGCCACCCCGACGCTCTGGCGCCCCGGCCACTCCCCGCGCGCCCGCACCTTCCCGAGCCGCCGGATCCAAAGCTGCGGGCTGGTCACGTCCGTGAGGGGAAGTAAGCCGCGATCCACATCGCCAGCGTCCGGTCGTGACGGTCCACGTCGCCTATCACGTTTGGTCGGAGCTCCTGCTCGTAGCGCTCTCGGAGTGCCGCGGGATCAAGGGGCACTGTCTTGGCCAGATGCGCTACGTCGTCACGGTCGACCGGGAGGTTTCGCTCCAATTTGCATAAGGCCAGGTCGTGAGCCTCGAGCGCAAACAGATGGAGATTCTGAAACCGACCTGGGAAGAGCTCGAGAAGGCGATCGGCATACGACTCGGGAGGAGTGACTATCCCGACGTGCTGAAAGTACAGGCCATGCTTCTTGGCAAGGTGCGAGTCTTTGCCGGCTATCTCCTCAAGCACCTCCATTGCCTCGTGAGGCTTGATCTCGATGTAATCCACGTCAGCAGTCGGGCGAGACAGGCCGTAATGCATTGCAACAACGAAGCCTCCGAGGCAGTGAAGCTCAACGGGTCCCGGCAGCTTACGGTCCACTTCCGAGAGAAACTCGACCCAGGGCGATCGCAGCTCAGGCGAGGTAGCGAAGGGCATCTACTGTCCAGTCCGTCAGGACGTTCCAGCGCTTGGCTTCCTCGGGCCGATTGTCCGCCAGCCAGCGCCGCTCTGGCTCGGGCAGGGAGGCCTTGCACAGAGTGTCTTCACGGACAAGACGGCTTCGCTCGAGTTCCGTCTCCAGTTCGTTCAACGCCCAACCCTTGCGCTCGTCTCCTGCGCGCTCGGCAAGGCGGCGCGCGAGGCTGACGACGAAGCCCAAGCGATTCTGGAGGTCGCGGAGTTTCGCCTCCCGCACCAGCCATTCCCGATTGAGAGGCCAGTACTTCACCACAAGCCAGGGAAGCGCCTCGACAAGACGGGCTTCCAGATCATCCTGAGCCAGGGCTCCCAGCAGAACGTCGCTGGGGTTCTTCGGCTTCCAGTTCCGTGGACGCAGATAGGCGAATCCGGGGTATCCCAGGCCGGCAAGATCATTTGCCAGGGTCTCAGCATCCACTCGGTGGTGAGAGAGTGGTTCCGAAGGCGGAAGTACCGTTGGGGACAGGCCATAGACTTTCATCGCACGTCGAGCGAGCCTGGGTGTGAGTCGCCGTCTCCCGCTCTCGAGCATCGCAAGGTAAGGCTGCGAGACGCCCAGGCGAGTAGCTGCTTGGACTTGGCTCAATCCCTTCGCCAAACGCCCTGACTTTAGGTCATGAAAGTTCATGGCACAACGAATATATCACAAAATTTGTAATAGTCAAGGCCCTGTCCAGAGTCGTCATGCGAGCTCGCCCGAGCGCAGGCGCCCCGGCCACTCCCCGCGCACCAGGTATATGAGGGGGATGCTCACCGCGGTGATGATCATCTTCCATAGGTACTGCCCCTGGATGAGGGGCCAGAGGGGCAGGATGCCGGCGAAGGCCCCGGTGATGAAGACCACGCTGTCCACGAAGGTGGAGACGGTGTTGCTGACCAGGACCCTGGCCCACCGGTGGCCGCGCACCCGGGCCCGCCACCAGGCGAAGATCTCCGTGTCCAGGAGGGCGCTCACCACGTAGGCGAGCAGGGAGGCGGCCACGATCCGCGGGGTGCTTCCCAACACGGTGGCGTAGGCCCCCTGGTGCGGGTAGAAGGCGGCGGGCGGGAGCCAGACGGTGAAGGCGCTGTAGGCGGCCAGCACCAGGTTGCCGGCGAAGGCCCCGTACACCACCTGGCGGGCCCGGGCCTTCCCGAGCCGCTCGTTGATTAAATCAATGAGGGTAAAGGTGAGCGCGTAGATGAAGACCCCGGCCGGGACCACGACCCCCCACACCGCGACCGGCTTGCTGGCGGTCACGTTGGCCGTCAGTTCGCAGGCCAGGTAGAGGGCGATGAGGATGATATCCATCAGGGCCCGAGCTGGTACTTCTCCAGGGTGGCGGCGGTCACCCGGTCAATGGCGGCGATGGCCTTCCTGTAGTCGGTGACGGCCCGGATCGCGTTGGCCTCGGCCCGGGTGAGGTCATCCTGGAACTGGAGGACCTGGAAGGTCGTGGAGACGCCGGCCTCCAGGCGCTTCCCCTCGATTCGGAGCTGCTCCGCCGCCAGCTCCCGGGCCAGCCGGGTCGCCTCGATCCGCTCCAGCGTCGTCCGGACCTGGCGGACCGCCTCCCGCACCTCCAGCGCCACTTGCTGGTCCACGTTCCGGAGGCTGGTGCGCGCCTGCTCGAGCAGCAGGCGCGCCCGCTCCGCCTCGCTGCGGGCAGCCCGGTTCCCCAGCGGGTACTCAAAGAGAAGGCTTACCTCGTAGGTGGGGAAGGAGCCGTTCGCCGCTCGGTCGAAGTCGTCGTTGAACCCGCTGCCGAGGCCGTTCGTCCCCACCTTCCCCACCAGGTCCAGGGTGGGGAGGAGCTGGTTGCGCGTGAAGCGGTAGTTCACCTCCTGGTTGCGGACCTGCTCCTGCGCCTGGAGCACCTCGGGCCGGCGCTCCCGCGCCGCCTTCAGACTCTCCTCCAGCGGGACGGGCCCCCCCACGACCGTCGGCTTGTCGGTGGGCTGGATGGTGAACTCCGGCTC
>JBOHQK010000188.1:0-5760 GCA_050732195.1 Methylomirabilales bacterium (SeqCode) | reverse complement strand
CCTCGGGAGCCAGCAGGTCCGGGAGAACCCCGCCGGCGCCCTCCGTGTCGTAGGATTTCACGCAGAGGAGGACCAGGTCCACCGGGCCGGCCGTGCGCGGCTCGTCCGTCGCCTTGACCGGGATCGTCAAGCAGTCCTGGACGGTCCGCAGGGTGAGGCCCCGCGCCTGCAGGGCCCGCAGGTGCTCGCCCCGGGCGATGAAGGTGACCTCGGCCCCGCTCCGTGCCAGGAGGCCCCCGAAGTACCCGCCGACGCCACCCGCCCCGAAAACGCAGATCCGCATCAGTCCCGCTCACTCCAGGAGCGCCCCAGTGCCGTCGAAGGTGAATGTCCAGGGTCCGCCCAGGATCTCCAGGGCCGGGTTGGCCCGGACTTCTCCTACGAGGGCTTCCGAGGCGAGGAACGTCTCCAGGGCCAGCGTGTTCCGGATCCGGACCACCCGCGCCCGCTCCGGCGGTGTCAGGCCGATGGTCGAGAGCGTCACCTCGAGTGCCTCCCGGTCCGTGTCCAGGATGATCGGCATCCGGCTCCGGATCGGGGAGGAGCTGGTGATGGAGTTCGTGTAGGTCACCTTGAAGTCCACCTTGTCGGCGAGCCGCCGGGTGGCAAAGTCGGCGAACCCCATCCCCACGGCGTTCCCGTGGGTCCGCCCCGTGAGGTCCCGGACCAGGATCCGCATGTACCGGGGGCTCTTCGGCTCCTCCTCGGGGTAGAGGTACATCCGGCCGATGACCTTGGGGTCCATCCCGGTTCCGGCGATGTCCTTCCCGATCTCGTCCACGATGAGCAGGTGGAGGAACTCGAAGGGGATTCGGGCCGCCAGGGCCCGGGCCTGCTTCAGGAGCGCCCCCTCCTCCGCCTCGAGGGCCGCGGCAGGGATGGCCCGGACGGCCGCCGTCTCGTGCCGGGCGTTCTCCACGAGCCCGACCCCGCACAGGACCGGGAGCCGGCTCAGGGAGAAGCGGGCGATCTCGGGGATCATCCGGTTGAAGGAGACGTCCACGGCGGCCCGGTGGGCCAGTTGCGCCCCCCGGTGCTTCCCCAGCCCGACCGCCAGCATCTTCAAGAGACCGCTCTCCACGTCGCCGGTGAAGTTGGTGTGGGGCTTGATCCGGTTGATGAGGACGATCCCCGCCGCGCCGGCGGCGATCTTATCCACCAGGACCGGCAGCCCCCAGGGCATCGTCCCCAACTCCACCACCTCCATGGAGGAGCGGATGGGGGCTCCCATCGCCTCCTCCGTCACCCCGTAGGTCCCCAGGACCTTGATCTGTCCCTCGGCCGTCGCGCCCCCGTGGCTCCCCATCGCCGGGATGATGAAGGGGGCGGCCCCGCAGGCCTTCAGGCGGTCGAGCACGGCCCGGGTGGCCAGGGCGAGGTTGGCGACGCCCCGGCTGCCGACGCAGACGGCGACGGCCATCCCCGGGCGGATGCGCGCCTCAAGGCCGATCCGTTCCAGTTCGGCGATGATCGCCCCGCGCAGGTCCGCCAGGGCGGGCTGCTCGAAGCGCTGGCGCACCCGGTGCATCGTCGGAAAGCCCATAAGGTTCCTAACTCGGGGCGGCACCCGTCCGGCCGCGATCGGCATCCCAGAGCAGGCTGGCGGTTGCGAAGCGCTGGCGCGGCTGATGGTAGGCCACCACGCAGACTGGAGGCCACCTCCACTGTTGATGCACGACGCCCTCGGGCTCGGTCGAGAAAGCGATGGGACCGCGCGTGCCCCCGATCTCCAGCCGGCGGAGCGCCTCGCACACCTGCGAAGGGTCGGTGCCTGCGGCGGCCTCGATCGCGCGGGCGAGCGCGAGGACGCTGTCATAGCCTTCGAGGGCCACGAAGGTGGGCTCGCGGCCGTACTCCCTCTCGAACTGCTCGGCGGCACGGCGGCCCTCGGGGGCCAGTTCCCCGGGCCGGGCGTACGCGAGGAAGGGCACGCTCGTCGCGTCGCCCCCGGTCACGTCCCACCAGTCCGGGAACACCGTGCGTCCCGCGGGGTCGCCAAGGGTCACGGCCGCGGGCAAGAACCCGCGGGTTCGCAGCTCGCCGATGAGCGACCGGAGCGGCTCTGGGTAGGCGACGAGGAGGAGGACGAAGTCTGGAGCCGGGGCGGTCGCCATCATTCCTTCCAGTTGTCGGACCGGGCCGGACGCCTGGGGGGCCGCGGCCGGGACCGGCACGCGCGTGAAGGGGACGCCGGAGGCTTGAAGCCGGGCCTCGATGACTCGCGACCCGCGATTCCAGTAGAGGCTCTCTTCCTGGAACGCCACGACGTGCCGGAAGCCCTGGGAAACAAGAAACTCTGCGTAGGCGAGCCACCCGTATGACTTGGGTGGCGCGACGCGGAACACCGAGGGGAGGCGGCGCGCCGTAATTGCGTCGAGGGTGGCGGACGCGCAGACGAACGGCAGCCCGGCGCGGTGCACGGGCTCCACTACCGCGTCGGCGACAACGCTGTGGAACTCGCCCGCGAGTGCGTGGACCTCCATGCGAAGCAGCCTCTGGAATGCGCCCAGGCCTCCGGCCGGGGTGCCCATCGTGTCTTCGAAGAGGATCCGCAACGGCCTCCCCGCCACGCCGCCTGCTTCGTTGATCCGCTGGGCCGCCAGTGCCATGCCGTCACGGACCTCCCAACCGGCCCACAGGATCCCCGGCGCCGACAACGGCCCGAGCCCGCCGATGCGAATGTCTTGCTGAATTCTCACGGTCGGCCAATACGTCCTAGAGACTCACGCTCTCGCCCGGCTGCAGGATCTTGACCACCTGCTGCAGGCCGTTCTGCCGGACCAGGTCCCGCAGCAGTCGGACCGGCTCCTCCAGCGGCTCCGCCGAGACCTTGAAGGTCCCCCAGTGGATGGGGATCACCACCTTCGCGCCGAGCAGCGGGATGGCCTGCACCGCCTCCGCCGGGCTCAGGTGCATCCGGAGCCACTTCTTGAAGAGGGGCCGGTAGCCGCCGATCGGGAGGAGGGCCACGTCGGGGCGGAACCGGGCGCCGATGGTCCGGAGGCCGGAGAAGAAGCCGGTGTCGCCGGCGAAGTAGATCGTCGCCTGGCGCCCCCGGAAGATGAAGCCGTGGGGGGTTCCCCGGGGGTTCAGGGGGGAGCGCCCCCGCAGGTGCCGGGCCGGGACCGCCACCACCTCGACCGGCCCGATCCGGACGTGGTCGCCGCTTTTCAGTTCGCCCACCAGGCGGAACCCCAGCCGCCGGGCGATACGCGAGTGCCCCGGCGGCAGCAGGAGCGGGATGTCGGAAGGGAGACGCCTCAGGGAGGGCCGGTCCAGGTGGTCGTAGTGGGCGTGCGAGATGGTGATGAGGTGGAGGGGCAGGAGATCGGCGGGCACCGGGGTGACCTCCACGGCCCGCCGCAGCCCCTTCAGGAACTTCCGGAGGACGGGGTCCGTGAGGATCCTGACGCCGTCCAGCTCGATGAGGGTGGTGGCGTGCCCCCAGTAGGTGATGCGGGCCCTCTCGGCGGAGGAGGTCATGGCGCACCCGGGGTGGGAACCTCGACCGCCGTCCGGTCCTCCTCGGCTATCCGGCCCGCCATCAGGTTCTGTACTCCTCGCGGACGGGGGAAAAGATGTCCAGAACCAGCGCGTGGCCGGCGCACGCGGCGCAGCCGTGCTGGACGTTCCCCGGGATGATGTAACTGTCGCCCGGCTTCAGCCGCCTGGTCTCCTGGCCGATGGTGAAGTCCAGCTCCCCCTCAAGGACGAACCCGGCCTGCTCGTGGGGGTGGCTGTGCGTCGGGACCGTCGAACCCGCCTCCAGCGTGACGAGGGAGAGCATGAGCCGCTCCCCAAAGGCGACCTGCGTCTTCACCCCCTCAAAGATCTGCTTCCTCTTCTTCCCGTGCAGATCCACAAAGGACATCGCGGCCTCCTCTTCTCAGGTGGCGGGGGGGATTATAGCGCGGGTGGGGCGGGGCCCTGTCCAGCAAAAAATGCGGAGCCGGTGCCCTGGCTAGCCGCGGCCACCGGCCAGGGGGGGGAAGGCGGTCAGCCTGTCGCCGGGCTGGAGCACCTGGTCGGCCTCGCTGTGGCGGCCGTTCACGAGGGTGGTGAAGGGCATGTCGCCGGGGAGCCCCAGCCCCTCCATGACCTGCGCCACGGTGGCGCCGTCCTGCACCGTGAGCGTGGCGCTCTTCCCTCGGGTCCCTTTGGGCAGGTACTTCGTCAGGGTGGCGAACAGTTCGATGGTGATCTCCATGGTCAGGCCGCCTTCCGGAACATGAGGAAGCCGTGCGCTTCTTACGTACTTGCCGTGCCTGGCATTGTCAAGAGTCCAGTCCCGCTGGAACCGAGGGGGCGGCCACTTCCCGGACCCGCGGCGGCCAAATCGCCTTGACAGGCCCCAGGCCACCGCTATACTGACCCTGGCTCTTGGCCGGGTTCCTCTTCCGCGACACCTCCGCGCCTCCAGGGCGAATAGCTCAGTGGGAGAGCACCTGCCTTACAAGCAGGGGGTCCCTGGTTCGAGCCCAGGTTCGCCCACCAGCAGGGCGACTGCCCGACTGCCCGGACGAGTTTAGCGCCTCGCCTGCCTAAGGATTGCCCCCCGCTCTTCTCCCCGCTTCCACCCGAAATCGGTCCTCACGTCAGTAGAGAGATGTGATGCTCGCGGAATGGGCGCGAATCGCGGCCGCCTGGAGGTGGGTTGGGTCGCTCGAGGCGAGGGCAAGGTGGGACACGCGAAGCACGAGCTTCTGGCCCCATCTTCGCCCCGACCGTCACCGCGCCCCCCTCCGGCGTGAACTTCACCGCGTTGCTCAGCGGGTTGTAGAGGATCTGCCTGAGGCGGACCGGGTCCGCCACCGCGGGGGGGAGGCCCGCCGGGACCTCCGACTCCAGGCGGAGCCACTTGGCCGCCGCCGGCTCCCTGACCCAAGGCCCGTGCCAGGGTCAAAATCGGGTTGACATCCCCGGGGGGCGGTCGCTACTCTGGCGGCAAGGCTGAGATTTTTCACGAACTTTCGCGCGCCGGCGCGTCGGGCTCGGCGGCCGGAGGACGGGCGGTGCGGCGGGCGAGAATCCTGGGGATCGTCATGGCGGGGGGCAAGGGGGAGCGGCTGCACCCCCTCACCCGGGAGCGGTCCAAGCCGGGCGTCCCCTTCGGCGGGAAGTACCGGATCGTGGACTTTGTCCTGAGCAACTTCGTCAACTCCGGCATCTTCTCCCTCTACGTCCTGGTCCAGTACAAGTCCCAGTCCCTCATCGAGCACCTCCAGATCGGCTGGCGCCACGGGGGGCTCCTCCGGGATCACTTCATCAGCGTGGTCCCCCCCCAGATGCGAATGGGGGAGATGTGGTACCGGGGAACGGCAGACGCCGTGGCCCAGAACCTGCACCTCATCCAGGACTTCAACCCGGACATGGTGGCCATCTTCGGGGCGGACCACATCTACCGGATGGACCTGAACCAGATGCTGGCCTTCCACGCGGAGCGGGAGGCCGACGTGACCGTGGCCGCCCTGCCGGTCCCCCTGGAGCAGGCGAGCGGGTTCGGGGTGATCGAGGCCGACAGCGAGGACCGGGTCCTGGCCTTCCACGAGAAGCCGCGCCAGCCGGTCCCGATGCCCGGCGACCCCTCGCGAGCCTACGGCTCTATGGGCAACTACATTTTCACCAAGGAGGTCCTGGTGGAGTGCCTCCTGGAGGACGTGCAGCGGCCCACGGAGCACGACTTCGGGAAGCACGTCATCCCGCGCCTGGTGGGGGAGAAGTTGGTCTACGCCTATAACTTCCTCACGCACCAGCTCCCCG
>JBOHQK010000187.1:0-18231 GCA_050732195.1 Methylomirabilales bacterium (SeqCode) | reverse complement strand
GGAGCGGCCGGCCGGCGAGTGGACCACCCTGCGGGAGGATTTCCACTGGCACCTCGAGATCCTGCCCCGGACCGCCCGGCTCGCCCGGCTGCACCGGGATGAGGAGTTCTACGAGAACGCGGTGGCGCCCGAGGAGGCGGCCGCGGCGCTCAGGGATGCCCCGGTGGCGTAAGGGACCCGGATGCGGGGAGGGTGGCGGGCGTGACGGGGAGGCGGTCCCCGGGCGGCGCTAGCGGCTCGCGGGGGCCGGGCGCGGAAGGAGTGCGGCCAGGAACTCCCGGACTCCCTGTGGCCGCATAGCCGGGTCCTTCTCCAGGCAGCGGAGGAGGGTGCGACTGAAGCCCTCCGGGAGATCCGGGACGCGGGTGGCAGGCGAGGGGGCCGCTGTGTGGAGGTGATGGTAGAGGACCTCTCCCTCGGTGAAGGGGGGAGCCCCCGTGGCCATGTGGTACAGGGTGCAGGCCAGGGCGTACAGGTCGCTCTGGGGGGTCATCCCCTTCCCCTGGATCTGCTCCGGCGCCATGTACGGCGGGGTGCCCCGGATAGTGGTGGTGGCCGCCAGTGCCCGCTCCCGGGTCTTGGCCAGCCCGAAGTCCATGATCTTCACCACCCGGTTCTTGCTCACCATGATGTTGGCCGGCGTGATGTCGCCGTGCACCACCCCGCGGGCGTGGGCGTGGACCAGGCCGGCGCCGACCTGCTGGGCCACGTAGAGCACCTCGGGCAGCCCGAACCGAGGCCGCTGTCCCAGGAGGGCTGCCAGGGTTTTCCCCTCCAGGTATTCCATCACCAGGTAGAGGCCCTGCCCGGCGTCCCCCGCGTCGTACAGGGTCACGATGTTGGGGTGCAACAGCGAGGCGGCGATCTGCGCCTCCCGGAGGAACTCCTCCACCGCCTTCGGGTTCTCCTGGATGGCGGCCGGGAGGACCTTGAAGGCCACGGGGCGCTTCAGGAGGGTGTCCTCCGCCAGATAGACGATCCCCATCCCGCCCCGCCCGAGTTCCCGGAGGATCTTGTGCCGCTCCGGCTGGGATGTGGCGGGCCGCGGGACGCCCTGGGTGGGGGCCCCGGCCGCGGCGCGCCGCTCCTTCAGGGCGGCGATCCGCGCCTGGACATCCCGGTAGTTCAGGCGGTAGGCCATCACCTTCTCGTAGAGGGTCAGGGCCAACTGGGTCTCGCCGCTCTTCTCACGGGCGAGGCCCAGCAGGTAGTAGATGTCCAGGCTTGCCGTGGTGAGGGGCGTGGCCGCCACCACCTCCTGGAGCTTCTCCTTGGCGAGGCCGTACATCTCCGTCTCCAGGAAGATCTGTCCGAGGGTGGCGGCCGCCTCCAGGAAGCGCTCGGAGGTGGCCGGCACCTGCTGCAGGGTGGAGACGGCGGCCTCCGTGTCCCCCTGCTCCTTGAGGAGCATCCCGGCCTCGAAGTACTCCCCCGCCGTTTTGTGGGCGGCCGCCGCCTTGGCAGTGGCCCCGGCCCGCCGGTAGAAGCGGGCCGCCTCGCCGAATCGCCGGGCCCGCTCAAAGGCCTCCCCGGCCTTGGCGGGGTCCCCCCCACTCCCGAACATCTCCGCCGCCTGGTCCAGGTCGCCCGCCAGCGTGAACATCTCCCCGGCTTTCTCGTACTCCTGCAGCCCGGCGTACAACTCGCCGGCCCGGCCGTAGGCCTTCCCCCTGCCGAAGGCGGCGGCCGCCTCCCCGGGACGCCCCTCCTCCAGAAGCTCCTCCCCCCGGACCAGCTCCACCTCATCGGCCGCGCCTAACGCCTCAGCCACCTGGCGCGCCTTCGCGAACAGCCGGTGCTTCTTGTAGAGGACCAGGGCTTCCTGGAGGTTGCCGGCCCGCACGAAGCAGTCGGCCGCCTCCCGCTCTGCCCCGGCCTCCTTGAGGACCTGGGCGGCGGGCTCCAGGGCCCCGGCCTTCACGTAGAGGGCGGCGCAGCGGCCGGCCACCTCCTCCAGGGCCGCCTGGCGCTCCGGGTTGAGTTCGATGCGCCCGGCCGCCCCCTGGCGCTTCAGCCCAAACGACGCGTTGGGATCAACCACGAGCGAGTTGAGTTCGATGCGCCCGGCCACCCCCTGGCGCTTCACCACCTTCTCCAGCATCTCCGCGGCCCCTCGGGTCTCCCCTGCCCGCTCGAGCAGGGCGGCCGCCTGCTCCAGGCGGTCCAACCGGCCCATCAGGGCGGCTGCCTTCCGGTAGTCGCCCGCCCGCTCGTGGCAGCGGGCGGCCGCGGCCGGGTCCCCGGCCTTCTCGTAGAGCCCCGCCGCACGGGCGAACTGCCCCATCTTCTCCCGTAACGCCGCCGCGAGCGCGGGCTCCCCGGCCAGTTCGTACTTCTGCGCCGCCTGGGCATACTGGTTCAGGCGCTCGTGCAGCGCCGCCGCCTCCCGATGGCAGCCCCCCTTGGTGTAGGCGGCGAAGGCCTGATCGGTCGCGCCCATCTCCTCGTAGCAGGCCCCGGCCGCGGCGAGATCCCCGGCCCGCTCGTAGCGCCAGGCCTGGCGCATCAGGCCGACCTGCCCGGTCATCCGGGCGGCGCCGGAGCCGAGGCGCCGCTGGAGCACGGGCCAGAGGAACCGGCGGGCGATGGAGAAGGCCAGCAGGAGGAGCAGGGCAATGAGGGCGTAGCGGAGGAGGGGATTTTGGCCGAGGGCCCAGTCGGAGTGGGCCACCTGGCGCCGGAGGTCCCCCACGGGGCCGGCCAGGGCCGCCTCTGCCCAGGCCAGCAGGCCGATCGGCAGGCCAGGGAGTGAGCGGGCGATCGTGCGATGCCCGGGCGCGGTCCGCACGCTGACCCTCACGCCCGGACGGAGAGGGCAGCCGAGGCTGCCCCCTCTGTCAGGCGGACGGTGAGCTCCATGGCCCCGACGGCGATCACGTCCCCATCCCGCAGGAGGTGCTCCCCCACGCGCTCGCCGTTCACCTTGGTCGGACTGAGGCCGCCCAGGTGGGTCAGGCGGAACCGGCCATCCGGCTCCCGGGTGATCCGGGCGTGGAGTCGCTTGACCAGGAGGCCCGGGACCCGCACGGTGGCCTCCTCCCCACTCCCGATGGTGACCGGCTCCCCGGTCAGCGGGATCGGCTCCCGCCCTGGAACGAGGAGCCGTCCCGCGGCGCCGGCGGACGGTCGGGCGCCCAGGAGACGCTTCAACTCGCTGGTGCGCACGTGGACCGTGGCTTGGGGGATCGGGCCGGCCGGCGTCGCGGTCTCGGCGACGGGCGCCGCCTTGCACCGGAAGAGGAGACGATGCTTCAGGATGCCGATCTCGTCCCCGTCGTGCAGCTCCTGGGTGGTGACCCGCTGCCGGTTGATGAAGATCCCGTTGGCGCTCCCCTGGTCCTCCAGGGAAAACCACCCCTCCTCGGACCGGATGACGGCATGCAGCCGGGAGACGCCGGCGTTCTCGATGACCAGGTCGCTCACCGGGGAGCGGCCGATGGTGAAACGCGCCTTGCCGAGCGCAACCGTCTGGAGGACCCGGTCCCCCAGCATCACGGTGAGCTCGGCCTGCGGCATCGGGGCGGAGGCGGGGGGGGCCGCCGGGGCGGTTGGGGCGAGGCGGTACTGCTGCGTCCAGCGCCGTCCGGGGGGCGGGTTCATGAGGCACGCGTCCGCCGCGGGAGGGACCTCCAGGCCATCGTAGACGTCCAGGGCCATCGGCTGCCCACCCTGCCGGGTGTAGACGAAATCCAGGAGGGCATCCTGGTGGTCCTCGTCTGCCGGCAGGTCGGTTCCATCCGGTACGAAGTAGGTTCGGGCCGGGCGGCCGGCAGGGCAAAGGGCCAGGTGGACCCGCTCCCCCTGGCGGAGGGCCAGGACGGTGCTCACGCCCCGGGCGGCCAGCCGTTCCAGGACCGCCTGCACGTCCACCAGGTCGCTCGTCACCTGGACCGAGGGGCGGGTCCCGAAGAGGACCAGGAGGCCGTGGATGAGGAAGGCATCGGCCGAGCAGAAGAGGAGAGGGGCGGTGGGGTGCGCGGCGTAGGCGGCGAAGAAGTCGCCGATGGGGGTGCTCCCCAGGCGGCTCCCCTGCGCCCGTCCGGCCCCGTACGGGAGGCCCCCCAGGACGAACAGATACTGGGCCTCCTCCCCCAGAGCCAGGACGAAGTAGCCGCTGGCGGTCTGCCCCCCCCCGAGGAGGCTCCGGTACACATCATCGAACCCCTCGTAGCGGGCGCCGGGAGGGGCGACCGGGGTGCCACAGGATGGGAAGCGGGGGACGGTCATGGGGCCTCCTTGGCCGGGGCCGCTTTAGCCAGGGGCCGGGGCAGCCTCGTACCGGACCAGGAGGGCAGTGATATTGTCCCGCCCCCCCCGCCGGTTCGCCAGGTCAATCAGCGCCCGGCAGGCGGCCTCCAGATCGGAACCGCCGGCCAGGAGAGCATCCAGGATCTCGGGGTCGGACACCTCGTCGGTGAGGCCGTCGGAGCAGAGGAGGAAGAGATCGCCGGGCTTGAGGGCCTCACTCCACGCGTCCACCTCCACGGCCGGCTCCATGCCGAGGGCGCGCGTGATCACATGCTTGTGGGGAGAGAGGCGGGCCTCCTCCGGGGTCATTTCCCCCCGCGCCACGAGTTCTCCGACCAGCGAGTGGTCGCGCGATAGCTGGTCTAGCTTCCCGTCTCGGACCCGGTAGATGCGGCTGTCCCCGACCGAGGCCAGGACCGCCTGCTCATCCTCGATCAGGGCGGTGACCAGAGTGGTCCCCATCCGGGCCTCCGCCGGCCGGTGCCGCCCGGCCTCGAAGACGCGGCGGTTGGCCACACGGACGGCCTCGGCCAGCGCCTGGAGGGGCGGCGGCAGGAGAGCCGCGGGGGACCGGCCCCGTGGAGCCAGGGCCTCCTGAAGGGCCGAGAGGGCGAGCGCGCTCGCCACCTCCCCGGCCTCGTGCCCCCCCATCCCGTCCGCGACGGCGAACAGGCCGGCCTCCGGGTCTGCCAGGTGGCTGTCCTCGTTGTGCTCGCGCTGCCGTCCGGAATCCGTCCGGCCCACCATCTGAATCGGCACTGCCCCCCCTTTTCCGCCTTGCCGACCCGGCCCATGGAAGGTGACCCGGGAGGGGTGCAAATTCCATTCCACACAACCACTTACGAGGCTTAACCCTGGAGATCGGGAAGCATCAGGAGCCTTGGAGGAGGGGGAGGGCGAGGCGGATCGGGACGGCAAAGTTGGATCCGCCGAACTGGCGGAGGACCGCGTACGAGACCCCGACCACCCGGCCGGTCATGGCCACGACCGGGCCTCCGCTGCCGCCGATGGTGGTCTGCGCGTCAAAAGTCATTTCGTGGGGGAGGACATCCCCGAGGAAGCCCCGGGTGGCCGCCGGCCGGATCAGGCGGCGGGAGGCCAGCGCCTCCACGACCTGGACCAGGTCGCTGAGCTCCAGCGCCATGAGCTGCTCCACTACCTTCGGTGGGGCCTTGGCCAGGATGGCCTCCAGCCCCGTCGGGTAGCCCAGGACGAGGATGGAGCGGCCCGGGACCGCATCCCGGCCTGCCCCGTCCAGCTCCAGAACAGGGAGGCGGGCTTTGCCCGGCTCGAGCTTCAGGACCGCCACGTCGGCCTCCTCGGAAAGGCGCAGGACGGTGAGGGGGAACGGGCGGGGGATCCCGGGGAAATAGGCCCGGCGGAGGAGAGCGACGGGGTGGAACCCGGCGGCGCGGAAGGGGGCGAAGACCTCCTCGGCCCCCCGCCAGGGCTCGGCGACGTGCCGGCTGGTGAGGAGGCGCCCGTCGGCCCGAACCAGAAAGCCGGTCCCGACGAAGTGGCGCGTGGCCGGGGGGCCCTCGCCTTCCACCGTGACCGCGGGGTCCCCCCCGGGGCCGAGGAGGGGCTTGCCCTCGGGGCTGATGGCGTAGCGCAGGCGCCGCCCGCTATCATCCTCGAACCCCACCAGAACCTGCAGGAGGGCGACCCCGCCCGCGATGCGGGCGATGATCCGCTCACCGGCGCTCTGAGCCGCCTCCAGGCGCTGGAGGCGGCCCTCGGCGGCGGCCAGGCCAGCGCGCAGCCGGTCCCGCTCCTGCCGAAGGCCCTCCAGACCGGAGGCCAGGGCCTGCTGCTGCTCCTCCACCTCCCGCCGCGCGGCCTCCACCCGCTGCTGCAGCCCCGCCCGGGAGAGCCGCTCCTCCCGGAGCTGGGTCGAGAGACCGGCGATGACGGTCCTGGCCTGCCGAAGCTGCCACTGCTCCGCCACGAGGAGGATCGGGACCCCGACGAGGAAGAGCACCATCAGGAGGAGGCCAAGGACGAAGCCGATGCGGACACCGGGCGAGGCCTCGCGGGCCGCCGCCAGCGCGAGGTACCGGACGAAGGCGGTGGCACTTCCGATCCGGCCCCGCCGGGCGACGCGGACCAGGGCCTGCGCGTCGGCCACGAGGGCCCTG
The DNA here is from genome assembly GCA_050732195.1 of Methylomirabilales bacterium (SeqCode). GTDB lineage: Bacteria > Methylomirabilota > Methylomirabilia > Methylomirabilales > JACPAU01 > JACPAU01. The sequence continues at coordinate 11,845 of JBOHQK010000187.1, read as the reverse complement.
AGTGGCTTGGCCGCGGCGACCTCTTCCGGAGCCAGGCGGAACCGGAGCTTCGGCCCTCCCTCGCCCACCTCCAGCAGGTCCCCGTCCCGGAGGATGATCTCGCTGACCGGCTGGGTATTGACGAAGAGGGCGCGCCCGCTCCCCCGGTCGGCCAGGAGGACCTCGCCCCCCTCGATGCGCGCCTCCGCGTGGTGGGGGGCCACGGCGAGATCCGTGGCCGGGTCAAAGCGGAGGTCGTTGTCGGGGGCGCTCCCGATGCGCACCCGGTCCTGGTCGAAGACCTCCTCGGTGCCCCGCCGGCCTCCCGACAGATGGACAAACGTGACCCTCATACCTTCCCCCACCCATTCTCGCCCAGGCGCGGGGAAAAGGGAATGCCCCGGGCGGCGATTTTGGTTGGAGCGGGGGCCAGGCCGTCCTAGAATGGCCCTCCGGCCACCGTCCCCTTCTGCGGCGGCGGCTCGCGGAGAGACGCCATGGGCATGCGGCGCGCCCCGATCGCCCTCCTCCTCGCCGGTTCGCTCTGGGGCGGGGCGGCCGGCGCCGCGGACGTCATTGCCAAGGACCGGTTCCTCCTGGGCTCTCACCTCGGCTACGCCCGCCTGGTGCTGAGCCTGAAACCCCCCCACGCGCGCTACGAGGCGGTCCGCCTGGATCCGCGGCTCCGGGAGGCCGCCCAGGCCCTCTTGCCGGATCCGCCCGTCCCGCTCGCCGAGGCCACTCACAGCGTCATCCTGGAACTCAACTTCGTGGACCCGCTTAACCAGCATCCCGGGGAGCACATCCCGTACGTCGTGGCCACGCTTGCCGTCCGGCACCGGGAGACCGGGGAGGAGCAGCGCCTCCTCCTGCTGCCGGCCATGACCCCCTTCTACCAGTACGGCGGCCTCCTCCGCCTCCCGCGGCCCGGCCCCTACGAGTTCACTCTCACCCTCGACCCCCTGGCGATCCCGGGCGTCCGGGAGCCCGCGCCCGTCACGTTCCGTTACCGCTACGAGTGGACCGGCCCCGGCGGGGGTGGGACGCGGTGAGGGCCCGATCCCTCCTTGCCCTGGGGGCGCTCCTGGTGCTGAGCCCGGGGGTCGCGGCTGGAGGCCCGCCGACCGTCCAGGGGGAGGGGCCCCTGCCCATCCGGAACCATTCCCCGGTCCAGCTCCTGTTCCTCCAGCTCGCCCCGGAGGGGGCGCGCCCCCTCCCCCAGGGGGCTTGGCAGGTCCGGGCGGACCTGGTGGAGACCAACACCCTGGTGGCCGACGGCCCCTCGCCAGCCGGCTTTGCGGGGGTCCTCAACTTCGAGCAGACGCGGCTGAACCTGACACTCAAGCGCGGCCTCTGGCCCGGAGGGGAGGGGGGCGTCGAGCTTCCCCTCTTCTACGGGTGGGGCGGGGCTCTGGACTCCTTCATTGACGCCTTCGAGCACCTGATTGACATGCGGCGCGATCTGCGGCGGGACGAGGCGACCGTGGGGGGGCAGAACCAGTACCGGTACACGGTCACCCGCAGCGGAGGGGCGTTCCTGCAGGGGCCGAGCGGGGACTGGGATATCGGGGACCTGGCCCTCACGGTGAAGCACGCCGTGTGGGAGGAGGCCGACGCAACCGCGGCGCTGCGGGCCGGGGTGAAGCTCCCCACCGGGAGGCCGAGCCGGGCGAGCGGGAGCGGCGACGCGGACCTCGCGCTGGGCGTCGCCGGCGAACTGCGCCGGCCGCCGCTCGTCGCGTACGCCAACCTGAGCGGGACATTCCCCCTGGGGCACTTCCGGGGGGAGAGCGTGAACCCGATCGTCTCGGGCCTCCTCGGACTGGAGGTGGCCCTGACAGACACGAGCGTCTTCCTGGTCCAGGTGGAGGGGATCAGCGCCCCATTCTCCGGCACCGGCCTGGCCTTCCTGGACGACCCCATCTTCCAGTTCCAGGTGGGCCTCCGGTTCCTGCTGGCCCGGAATCTTCTGCTAGATGTAGGGATCATCGAGGACTTCTGGTTCCAGCCGGTCCGGAGCGTAGAGGCCAGCGCGGATTTCTCCGTCTACGCCTCCCTCCGGGTCACCTGGGGACAGTGAGGGCGGGGGTCCCGGCGGGCGCCGAGCGGTTGCCGGCACCAGGGGGCGACGACTTCAAACCTCCCGAACGGGAGAGGGGCGCGGCATGGCGGGGGGGGAGACTCCACGGGGGCCCGACGCACCAGCGGACCTCGGGGCCATCCTCGCGCGCCTGCCGACCGCCCTGGACCCGGTGGCCGCCGCGGGGGTGGAGGGCGTGGTCCAGTTCCTCCTCACAGGAGCAGGGGGTGGGGCATGCTTCATCACCATCACGCGGGGCGTCTGCACCGTCGGGGAGGGGCGCCACCCGGCGCCGAGCGTCGTTCTGACCCTGAACGCCGCCGACTGCACGGCCGTGATCACGGGCGCCGTGAAGGCCCGGGTGCTCTTCGACGCCGGGCGGCTCAAGGTGGCCGGGAACATCTTTCTCGCCCTCATGCTCCGGGACCTCTTCCCGCGGGAGCGCCTCCTCCCCTGACGGGTGTCCCGGACCTCGGCGCCCGGCCCGGATGAGCGTCAGCGCGGCTGGAGCGCCTGCCCAGATTGGCTTGCGAAGGCCCTGGCGGGAAATCCGAAACAAAGAGGGAGTGCCCATTGCATTCCAGGAGAGAGGTCATGGCGAAGACAATCCAGCAAACGGTGCAGTTCAGCGTTTCGCCCGAGGAACTCTTCGACATCTATCTGAACTTGAAAAAGCATTCGGCCGCCATCAACTCCAAGGCGATCGTCAGCAGGGCCCCGCGCGGCGCCCGGATCGCCCTAGTCCACGCCAACGTCCCGGACAAATGGCACGCCATGATTCAGAAGGGCTGGCAGAAGTACTACTGGAAGCCGTGGAAGGCCTACGTAAGGCAGAAGGCTGTAAGGGGCTAGGGGCGAGGCAGGCGCGGACCGGCCCGACCCTCTCGGGGCAGGGAGCGGCGGGAGGCGTCAGGACGTGGGGGGGACGGTGGCGATATACGGCCGGTAGTCGCCGGGGTAGCCCACGGCGGCCTGGAGGGTCCGGACAGCCTGCAGGATGGCCGCGATGCGCTCGGGGAGGAGAAGGGGGACGGCCCGCACCCGCTCGGCCACCAGGCTCGCCTTCTCCCGCGCATCGGCCGCCGCCTCCTCCAGGATCTCCTCATAGCCGCTGCTGGCCCCGCTGAGGTAGTTCTCCAGGATGTGCTGGGCCACCAGCCTCCCGTGCTTCAGGGAGGCCTGGATGTTCCCCTTCCCGGTCACGGCGTTCCCGAGGGCGAAGACTCCCGGCAGACCCTCCACCTCCCCCGTCCGCCGGTCCTTCAGCCGGTAGAGTTCTCCCGCCATGGGAAGCTCGGCCACCGGCTCCGGGATGCTCCCGATGCTGCTCACGGTGAGGGGGGCCCGGACCGGCGCCTCCGACCCCGGGACCGTGGTCACCTCCCGGCCCTTCAGTTCGGTGCGGGCGAAGGTCACCCCGGCCAGACGGTCCCCCTCGGTCAGGAACCCCACCGGAACCGAGCGCTCCTGCACCCGGAAGAGGAACCGCTCCTGGAAATTCTGGAGGAGCTTCCGCCGGGTCTGGCGGGTCCGCTCCAGTTGCTGGGGTGTGGCGCTCTCCGGGGGTTCGGCCAGCGGCATGTCCTCGATCGTCCGCCGGTAGAAGAGAGTGCACCCCTTGACGCCCAGAGCCTCCAGGGTGAGGCCCCGCTGCTCCAGGGCCCGCTTCAGGCCCCCGTGCTCGAGCGTGACGGGATCGGCCGGCATCCCCCGCGCCCGGAGCGCGCGGACCACCGCCTCCAACATCAGGATCTTCACCACGTCCAGCGAGGCCAGCCCGCCCCCCACCACGATCCCGCCGTCGGCGAACTCCACGGCCGGGCCGCTGTAGTCCGGATCGTCGTAGTGGTTGAACCAGTAGACGAAGGGGTTCTGGTAGTAAAAGCCCCGACCGACGTAGGCGTCAACGCCATCCAGGGGGAGCGGCCGGTCGCGCCAGGCACCGTTGGCCAGGATGATGGCGCTGGGCTTCCACGCCACCAGGTCCTTCAGGCCGATCTCCCGGCCGAGCCTCGTCCGGGGGACGAACTGGACCAGCGGGTGACCCAGCTTCTCGTCAATCTTGGCGTACTCCTGGGCGCGGAGCTTGACGTGCCAGCGGGGGAGGCCATCCTCGATCTTCCCGTAGGGCCGGGGGTTCTGCTCCAGGACGACGCAGCGGATCCCCCGGGCCGTGAACTGGGCCACCGCCTCGGCGCCGGCCACAGCCCCCCCCACCACCACGACCAGGTGTCCCGGCTTGATCTCTTCCTGCCCGCCCACGGGCTCCTCCTCGCCCCGGCCCGCCTCGCCGGGCCATCCCTTGACTGTTACCACACTGGCGCGACCTCTCTCAGCGCCCTTCCCTCGCCCGAAGGATGCCAATCCGCGCCGGCTCCAGCGCCGAAAGTGGCCGCGCTGGGGCCTCCCCCTGGGTGGTCACGGTATGGCCCGGGGCCCGCAGGAAATAGGGGGGGCGTCCGGCCCAGGTATTCGTCGTAGGGGGCGAGGCCCCACTCGTGCAAGAGCCGTGCTGGGATGGCCAGGCGGGCCACCTCCTCCGTCACGCGGGCCGGCCCTTCCCCCGGAGTTCCTCCAGCACCGCGAAGGCGTGCCGGACCCCCTTGGCGGAGAGGGTCCCGCCCATCAGCACCCCCACGTCCAGGGTCTCCGCGATCTCCCCCATCGTGGCCCCTGCGCCGAGGACCTCCTCGACCCGGTGGTCAATTCAGTCGAAGCAGTTCTGGCTCACGGCCACGGCCAGGGCCATTAATTCCTTGTGCTTCTTGCTGAGGGCCCCGTCGGCGAAGACCCGCTCCCCGGCCGCCCGGAAGGCGGAATACACCGTCATCGGGCTGGCCAGGATCTTCCCGTTCAGCCGCCGCTTGCGTGCGGTCCGCTCCTTCAGGCTCTCCATGGTCCCTCCAAAGACAGACAGCCGGCGGGCGCTTTCCCTCGCCCGCCGGCCGCCGGATCAGTACTGGGTCTCCACCTTCACCCGGCCCTGGTCGTCGTACACGTAAACCTCCCCGGGCTGCTCGTCCAGGATCTTCTTGTGCGAACTATCGCAGTAGGGCTTGTTCTTTGAGAGGCCGCAGGCACACAGCCAGATGGGCCCCTTCACCTCCTCCGGCGTGATCCGGTAGGGCTTGTTCCGCTCGTGCTTGACCAGGCGCGCCATCGCTAACCTCCTTTTGGGGAGAGACGTTTGCCCATTATCGTTGCGGGGGTCTGGGAGGTCAAGGCACGGGACCCGTTTGCCGGAGGCGCCCCGGCCGGCGGCGCAGCGCGCGCAGCAACCGCCGCCCCGCCCAGGCGATGAGCGGCGCCTGGACGACCCGGTAGAGGCCCCGTCCGCCCGGGAGGCCCAGGAGGGCGGGCGCAAACCCCTCCAGGTCCACCGTGACCCGCAGCCCTCCCCCGGCCCGAGCCACCCGGAAGATGAGGCAGCCCCCCCCAGCCCCGCGCCTGAGGAGCAGCCCGCGGGTGATGGCGTATCCCACCGCCGCTCCCTCGGGCTCCGGGACCTCACCCGCGTGGTCGAAGACCAGGAGCGCAGCGCGCAGGCCCCGCAGACGGAGGGCGAGCGTCTCGGGTGAGCGGACAACAGTACAGAGACCTCCGCTGACCCTGCTCAGGAACGCAAAGTAGGCAGCCGCCAGGGCCTCGGCAGTGGCGAGCGTCACGGCCCCGGCCTCTCCCGGCAGGATCGTCGTCTGGACGGAGAAGGCTCGGCCGTCTGGCGTGAGGCGGCTCAGGCTCCCGATCCCTCGCCTCTTCACACGGGCTCCTCGGGCAGCGTCACCAGGCAGTTCAGGTCCGGGGCGGGGCGCGTTTGGGTCCGGGGCTGCTCCATGGGGCCATCATACCGCGCGACCCGGCGACAGCCAACCGCAGCCGGGCCTTGAGGCGGGATGAGGGCTGGTGTAGACTCGCCGCGTTCCGCCCCCCCCCGGGGAGATTCCCATGCGTCGCACCATCCTGCTCCTCGTCGCTCTCGCGCTGGCCGGCTGCGGCCCCCGCCTCCTGCAGTGGGGCTGGGACGAGCCGGACCAGCGGGACCTCCTGCGCTACCGCTTCTTGATGGAGCGCTCCCCCTTCGACGGCGTCATCCTCCGGCTCACCACCCTGGATGCCGCCGGCCGCCCCCACAACTTCGCCTGGGAGGCGGCGGCCAGACCCTTCCCCCGAGAGGAGCTGGCCCCGGCCGTGGCGGACCTGAAGGCGGCCGCCTCCAACCGCCTCCGCCACCACTTCCTCCGGATGAACCTGAACCCGGCCGACCGGCCGTTCGACCTCTTCGATGACGCCGCCTGGGCCACCCTGACGGGCAACCTGGTCGCCGCAGCGCGGGCTGCCTGGGAGGCAGACCTGGCCGGCCTCCTCCTGGACCCCGAGGCCTACAGCGAGCCGGATCCCGGCGCCGGGAGGCCCCGCTACAACGTCTTCGACTACACCCGGCGCGCCCTGGCGGACCGCCCCTTCGCCGCCTACCGGGAGCAGGCGTTCCGGCGCGGGTTCGCGATCGCTCAGGCCGTCGGGGGCGCCCACCCCGAGATCACTCTCCTCCTGGCCTTCGGCTACAGCGGCCCCTGCCTCCTGGAGGACGGGGAGCCGAGCGGCCGGACGTACGGGCTCCTCCCCGCCTTCGTGGACGGCATGCTGGCCGCCCGGCCGAGCCGGATGCGCGTTGTGGACGGCTTCGAGCCGACCTATGGGGCCCGCGCCTGCGGCGAGTTCGGCGCGGCGCGCCGCGCGCTCCGGGACCGGTGCGCTGCCCTCTCGCTGGCCCCGGAGCGCCTGGCCGACCTCGAGGTGGCCTTCGGCCTCTGGATGGACTACCGCTCGACGGGACCCTGCGCCCGTTTCGGGACGGCGGGACAGCCCTGCCCCTGGTACGACCCCATGCTCCACCCCGAGTCTCGGCGGGAGCAGCTCGATCCCGGGCGGTTCCGCGATGCCGTCGCGGCCGCCCTAGCCCTGACAGACGGCTACGTCTGGATCTACGCCGAGCAGGCCCGCTGGTGGACCACGGACCCGCAGGCAGCCAACCTGCCGGCGGCCTATGCCGAGGCGGTGCGGGCCGGCCGCCAGGCCGCCGGGGCGGTCTGCCGGGAGCCCTGAGGCTGGAGGTCCCCGTGGCTTCCCCCGGACGGCTCCTCGTGCTGATCAGGGGGGGAGGCGACCTGGCCTCCGCCATCGCCCACCGTCTCTTCCGGGACGGGCGCGCGGTCGTGATCGTGGAGGAGCCGGACCCCCGGGTGGTCCGCCGGAAGATGGCCTTTGCCCAGGCGGTCTTTGACGGAGAGGCCACGGTCGAGGGGGTGCGCGCCGTCCGCACGACCCCAGGCGCCACATTGGAGCGCCTCCTCGAGGCCCGGGAATCCATCCCCCTCCTGGTGGATCCGACCGCGAAGGTTATTCGGACCCTGAGGCCTACCGTCCTGGTGGACGGCCGGATGCGCAAGAGAGAGCGGAGCGATTCCTCGGTGGCCGAGGCGTCCCTGGTCATCGGGCTCGGACCTGGGTTTCGGGCGGGGCGGGAGGCGCACGTCGTCATCGAGACGGCCCGGGGCCCGGACCTGGGGAAGGTCATCACCGAGGGGGAGGCCCTCCCCTACGACGGGATGCCGGTGGATCTGGGCGGGTTCACCAAGGAGCGCTACCTGTACGCTCCGGTGGCCGGGGTCTTCCGGACGCCCTTCGCCATCGGCGCCCTCGTCGAGGACGGGCAGGCGGTGGGGGAGGTGGCGGGCGTCTCCCTGATGGCGAGGGTAGGGGGCACCATCCGCGGCATCCTCAAGGATGGGGTCCGGGTGACCCGCGGCCAGAAGGTCGTGGACATTGATCCCCGGGAGGAAGCGGTCCTCTCGGGGATCAGCCAGAAGGCGCGGGCGATCGCCGAGGGCGTGGCCGCGGCCATCGTGGCCTGGGAGGCCTCGCCAGAAGGAGAAGAATGATGGCTCGGACGGCGGAGGCGCTGGAGCGGATGCTCACGGAGGCGGCGGGGCTGCGGCTTGATCCGGCGGAGCGGGCGGCCGTCGTGGCGGCGGTCTCGGCACTCGGCCCGGCGCTCGACCGGCTCGCGGAGCAGGACCTGGCAGGGCTGGAGCCGGTGACGGCCTTCCGGCGCGACGAGGCGTGACGTGCCCGAGACCGACCTTCCCCTCCTGAGCCTCGCGGAGGTGGCCCGACTCCTCAAGCGCCGCACCGTCTCCCCGGTGGAGGTGACCCGCGCCGTCCTGGACCAGATCGCCGCCGTGAACCACCGGCTGAACGCCTTCCTCACCGTCACGGGGGACGAGGCCCTGGCCGCGGCCCGCCGGGCGGAACGGGCAATCCGGGCCGGGAGGTACCGGGGGCCGCTGCACGGCGTCCCGGTCTCGGTCAAGGACCTGGTCCAGACGGCGGGCATCCGGACGACGTGCGGCTCCCGGATCCTGGCCGACTGGATCCCGGACGCGGACGCGACCCTGATCCGCCGCCTCCGCGAGGCGGGAGCGATCCTGATCGGCAAGACGCACCTGCACGAGTTCGCCTACGGGCCGACCAACCTGAACCCGCACTACGGACCGGCCCGCAACCCCTGGGATCCCGGCCGGATGACCGGGGGATCGAGCGGCGGCTCGGGGGTCGCCGTCGCCACGGGCTGTTCGTACGCCTCCATCGGGACCGACAGCGGCGGCTCCGTCCGTATCCCGGCGGCCATCTGCGGCGTGGTCGGGCTCAAGCCCACCTACGGGCGGATCAGCCGGGCCGGGATCTTCCCCCTCTCCTGGTCGCAGGACCACGCCGGGCCCATCACCCGGACCGTGACGGACGCTGCCCTCGCGCTCCAGGCCCTGGCGGGCTTCGACCCGGCCGACCCCGGCTCCAGCCGGCAGCCGGTTCCCAACTTCTCGCGGGGGCTCACGGCGGGCGTGAAGGGCCTGCGCCTCGGGGTCCCCAGGGAGTTCTTCTGGGACGACGTGGACCCCGAGGTGGCGGAGGCGGTCAAGAAGGCCGTCGTCGTCCTGGCCGGGCTCGGCGCCTCGGTCCGGGAGGTCCACTGGCCGATGGCCGCCGAGGCGAAGGCGCTGTCCTTCCTGATCATGGGCGCGGAGGCCTTCAGCGTCCACGAGCGCTGGCTCAAGGAGCGGCCGGAGGACTACGGCCCCGACGTCCGCCAGCGCCTGGCGCAGGGTGTGACGATCCTGGCCGCGGACTACCTTCGCGCCCAGCGCCTCAGGCGCCGGTTCATCGAAAGCCTCGCCGCCGTCTTTAAAACCTGCGACGTCCTGCTCACCCCGACGGCCGCCGTCGCGGCCCCCCACCTCGAAGAAACCACCCTCCGGTGGGCAAGTGGGCCCGAGACCGTGACCGCCGCCCTCCCCCGGCTCACCCGCGCGTTCAACCTCACCGGGACCCCGGTCCTCAGCGTCCCCTGCGGGTTCACGTCGGGGCGGATCCCCGTGGGGCTCCAGGTCGCCGGACGGGCCTTCGACGAGGCCACGGTCCTCAGGGTAGGCCATGCCTACGAGCAGGCCGCGGGCATCCAGGTCCCCCGGCCGCGGGAGCCGTGATGCCGGCCCATCCCGGCGAGGGCGCCGGCTCCCCCGTCCCCGTCCCCATCGAGGAGGTGCTGGACCTGCACCCCTTTCACCCCCGGGACATCGCCTCGGTGGTGGAGGAGTACCTGCGGGAAGCGGCAGCCCGGGGGTTCCAGGAGGTCCGCCTCATCCATGGCCGGGGGAGCGGTTTCCAGCGGCAGGTGGTGCAGGACCTGCTGGCCCGCCACCCCCAGGTCCTGCGTTTCGCCGACGCTCCCCCGGAGCGGGGCGGCTGGGGCGCCACGCTCGTCTGGCTCAAGCCGCCCCGCGCCGGCCCCACCGCACCGCCAGACCGAATGACGCCCCCCTAGTCTTCGAGCAGAATTCGCACGGCAACTCCCCGCCGGAATTTCCAGACGTCCCCCGGAGGCGTTAGGAGTTCACGCACGGGGCCCCTTGCCTGCGGGCCTGGGATTCTGGCATACTCTCGCCATGCCGAGCGCCTCTGTTACCACCGAGTTCATCCCCGCCTACCTCACGCTGGGGATCGCGGAACTGGAACGCCGCGCGGAGGCGGCCCTAGCCGGCCTCGCCTCCTGCAGGGTCTGTCCCCGCGACTGCGAGGTGAACCGGCTGGCCGACGAGGCCGCGATCTGCAAGATCGGCCGGTACGCCAAGGTGGGCTCCGCCTTCCCCCACTTCGGCGAGGAGGATTGCCTGCGGGGCTGGAAGGGCTCCGGGACCATCTTCTTCTCCCTGTGCAACCTCCGCTGCGTCTTCTGCCAGAACTTCGACATCAGCCAGGCCGGGGAGGGGAGCACCGTGACGCCGGAGCGCCTGGCCGCCAAGATGCTCATGCTGCAGGACAAGGGCTGCCACAACATCAACTTCGTGACGCCGGAGCACGTGGTCCCCCAGATCCTGGAGGCCCTGCCCCACGCCGTCCGGGGCGGGCTCACCCTCCCCATCGTGTACAACACCAGCGCCTACGACTCCCTGGAGAGCCTCCGGCACCTGGACGGGATCGTGGACATCTACATGCCCGACTTCAAGGTCTGGGACCGCCAGGTGGCCAAGCGGTACCTGAAGGCTCCCGACTACCCGGAGGCGGCGCGCGCGGCCGTCAAAGAGATGCACCGGCAGGTCGGCCCCCTCACCTTCGACGAGCGGGGGCTGGCCCGCCGCGGCCTCCTCGTCCGGCACCTGGTCATGCCCGGCGGGCTGGGCGGGACCCGGGAGGTCATGCGGTTCCTGGCCCAGGAGGTCTCGCCCGACACCTACGTGAACATCATGGCCCAGTACTACCCCGCCGGCCTGGTGAACGAGGAGCGCTACCCGGAGATCAACCGGCACGTCACGGCCGAGGAGATGGCGGAGGCCCGTCGGGTCGCCAAAGAGGAGGGCCTCCACCGCCTCGACGAACGCCGCCCAAGCGCCCTCCGCTGGCTCAACTGAGACCGCCGCATCCCGCCGCTCTCTTCGTCCTCTGCTTCCTGGAGCGCGCCCGGTGAGCCTCCTCCCCTCGGTGGCCGCCACCATCGGCCAGACGCCCCTGGTGGCCCTGGACCGGCTGGCGCGGGGGCTGCCGGGGCGCATCCTGGCCAAGCTGGAGACCGCCAACCCCGGGGGGAGCGTGAAAGACCGAATCGCCCTGGCCATCATCGAGGCCGCGGAGCGGGACGGGCGCCTAAAATCGGGGGGGACCGTGGTGGAGCTGACCTCCGGGAACACCGGCATCGCGCTCGCCATCGTCTGCGCCGTGAAGGACTACCGGATGGTGGCGGTCATGTCGGAGGGGAACACGGTGGAGCGGCGGCGGATGCTGGAGGCGGTCGGGGCGGAGGTGGTCCTGGTGCCCCAGGTCGCCCGCCCCTGGCCGGGCCAGGTCTCGGGGGCGGACCTGGAAAAGGTGGAAGAGAAAACTCGGGAACTGGTGAAGCGGCTGAAGGCCTTCCGCCCCGACCAGTTTCTGAACCCGGATAACGTGGCCGCCGCCCTCACCCTAGCCCGGCGGGCCAAGCCGGGGACCACCATCGTGACCGTCATCGCCGACACCGGCCTCAAGTACCTGAGCACCGACCTCTTCCCATTTTGAGGACCTTCGGGGAGGGTCGGGTGCGGCAGAGGTGCAGGGGGGCGAGGCCGGCCTAATGCATGTAAATGCCGCCGTCCACGTTCAGGGCCTGGCCGGTGATGTTGCGGGCCTCGTCGGAGGCCAGGAAGGCGACGGCGTGTGCGACGTCCTCTGGCGTCTGCTCCCGCTGGAGCGGGACCAACT
>JBOHQK010000186.1:0-6500 GCA_050732195.1 Methylomirabilales bacterium (SeqCode) | reverse complement strand
TACCTGAATCGTTCGGGGAAAAAATCCCCAACAGGCCGACCTGGCGCAGGGCCGGCTGGCACGCCCGCCGCCGATTTCTTTCCCTCGCCCATACCTCCCCCTTCAGGGCTTTTCCCCCCTGGAATTCCAACCTTCCCCCGATTGTGCTCCTGGGCCCCCCCGGCCTACGCTCTCGCCGAAGGGACGGTGGTGAGAGGGGGGCGGGCCCCTGCCGCCCGGGGCGGAACTGATGCCGTACAGGGTTCGGTGCATCTTCTGTCGTCAGGACCACGAGAGCGAATACTGGGACGACCTCGAGGCCGAAATTCTCCGCTGTCGGGAGGAAGCGCCAGCCTGGAAGCGGGGCGATTTGGCATCCCACGAGGAGTCATTCATCCCGCCGATCAGCCCTGAAACCTGCGCGTTGAGGGGGGGTTCCGCCTGACCCACGCCCTCCACCCGGTCCAAGCCTTGCACCCACCCGACACCTTGGTTGGCTGATCGGTGCGTCCGGGGGTGCGGGAGGCCCGTCGCCAGGGGGGGCGCACCGCACCCCCATGCAAGCCCGAGCATCGCGCAAGCGCCGGGACCGTATGCTCCCCCGGGCTGAGGCGGGCCGTGATGCCTCAAAATAAGGTGTTACCGTAGTTGGATCTGGTGCCTCAAAAGAAGTGTTACCCAAAGCGAGCCTCATGGGGGCGGTCGTGAGACTTGCGCAGTCCCGAGAGCGCGTCAAGCGTCTGGCTGAGCTGGCGCGCCAGCGTCGCGGGGTTGATGGCCAGGAAGTCGTCCTCGAGCGCCTGCCGGGCCGCCGCGGTGAGGGCGCCGGCCGCGAGCAGCCGTTGGTAGGGCGTCTGGGGAGCATCGTAGCGCTTGCGCACTTTGGCCCCGACGCGCCGTTTGCTCACCAGCTTGCGGACGGGGCGGAAGAAATTGAGCTGGAGCCGGAGGAGCGCGTAGAGCCGCTGCAAGAGCCGGTAGGCGGCGCGGGAGCTGTAGCGATCGTAGCCGACCAGCCGCCGCACCGCCAGCCAGTTCTTCTGCTCCACCCAGGCCTGGTCGTTCTTCCGGTGGTCGCGGCCGCGCGTCACGCGGATCCCCTCCCGCCGGCACCACGGGACCAGCACGTGGTTCAGGAACTCGCTCCCGTTGTCGGTGTGCCACTCGCGCAGGGGGAAGGGCAGGCGCTGGCGGAGTCGGTGGACGCCGGTCCCGACGCGCTGTTTGCCGATGCCCCAGATCGCCTCGAGCTCGGTCCAGCTGGTCGGCACATCGACGGCGACGAGACTGGAGAGGTAGAAGCCGGCGGTGCTCTCCCCGCAGTGGAGGACCAGGTCGCCCTGCAGCGCCCCCGGGGGGACGTTGTCCCACTCGCCAAAGGTCCGGAGCGGGATCTGGCCCTTCAGGGTCGCCCGGGGGGCCGGCGGGCGCCGCGGCTGGCGGCCGAGCCGGCGCCGCCCAGGGCCGAGCAGCCGGTCGAGCGTGGCGGGGCTCAGCTGGAGGAGCTTCGCGCGGACCTCGGGGGCGAGCCGGAGGACCCCATGCCGCTCCAGCGCGCTGACCAGCGTGGGCAGCAGGGGCGCCAGGAGCTTGGCGCACGCCCGATCGCTCAGCTCCCAGAGCTGGCCCAGGACCGGGACGAGCTCGGGTCCGTACCGCCGAGGGCGGCCCCGGCGCCCCGCCCGGCGCACCGGGGCGCGGCCGAGCAGCCGGATCGCCGCCTTGCGATGGCAGCCGGTGGTGCGACAGAACTCATCCAAGAGCCGCCCCCGCTCGTGCTTCCCTGCGGGTCGGTACCGCGCTCTGAGGGCTGCGGCGTACTCCTGTCGTGCCGGTCGGGTCACGGTGCCTCCTCCCCTGGCCCTGCGGGTTTTCGGTAACCCGATTTATGAGGCACCGACCCCGAATTCGGTAACACTTTTAATGAGGCAGATCGCACGCTTGACAGCTCCCGCGATCCCGCCTAGACTTCGCGCACACCCCACAATCGAACGGTCCGGCCCTCGGGGAGTGCAGGGATGTCCCTGAGTCGGGTTCCCGGGCAGCCTTTCGGCGCCCCCGTTGACCATCCCGATGGTTGGCGGGGGCGCTCGTCTGTTCGTGGCCCGCCACTCGTAGGCATTCATCGGCTTCGAACCCTCTCGATAAGGCTCGATAACGGAGGATGCAATCATGGCAGGGCCACGCTGCCCCGTTCATCAGTGGATGCTCCTGAGCCTCCTCGGGCTGGTCGTGGGCGCCGCCAGTATCGCGCCCGCTGTCGCGTGGGAACCCAGCAAGCCCATCGAGCTTATCGTCCCTGCGAGCCCCAGGGGCGGGGCCGATCTGATGGCCCGGGTCATCGCCTCCCTGGTGGAGACGTATAAGCTGTCGCCCCAACCGGTGGTGGTCAGCACGAAGTTCAGCGGGGCCCGCGGCGATGGCTTCCTCTACGTGAAGGGGAAGAACGCGGACGGCCACACCCTCATCATCACCCTGTCGCACCTCTTCACCACCCCCCTGCACGCCGGAGTCCCTTTCAACTGGCGGGATTTCACCCCGCTCGCCCGGCTCGCCCTGGACCGGTTCGTCCTCTGGGTGCACGCCGAGGCCCCGTACAAGACGGCGCAGGAATACGTCGCTGCGGTGAAGGAGCAACCGGCGCGGTTCAGGATGGGAGGGACCGGCGTGGCCCAGGAGGACCGGCTCCTCACCATCCAGCTGGAACAGGCGGTCGGGCTCAAGTTCGTTTACATCCCCTTCAAGGGCGGGGGCGCGGTGTGCGCCAACCTGGCCAGCAAACATATCGATTCCACCGTGAACAACCCGGCCGAGTGCCGGAGCCACTGGGAAGCCGGGAAGGTCCGGCCGCTGGCGGTCTTCGATAGCGATCGGCTGACCCGGGCGACCGGCTGGGGCGACGTCCCGACCACCCGCGAGGCCCTGGGGGTGGATATCCGGTACCTGATGCTGCGGGGGATCTTCGGACCGCCGGCCATGCCTCGGGAGGCCGTGGCCTTCTACCGGGGCATGCTGGAGAAGGTATACGAGGCCCCCGAGTTCCAGGCGTACCTCGCCGAGAACGGGCTCATTGCGGCTTGGCTCCAAGGGTCCGAGTTTGTGAAGTGGCTGGACCGTGCCGAGGAACTCCACAAGGATCTGATGGGGAAGAGCGGCCTCCTCAAGGAGAAGTAGCCCTCTTATCATGACCGTTCACGATTCGAGCTGATGGAGTTGGTGCCGGCGTGAGAGATCTTCCCCTCGCTCGGATATCTGGATGGCCATTCCACGTCCTCGTTGACCATCGCGATGGTTGGCGGGGGCGTTCGTCTGTTCGTGGCCCACCCCAGCCGTCTGCTCGCAAGGCCTGCCGAGGAGAATGGTGCAGCCGTGCGGTCTTACGTGAGCAATAGAAGGAGGACGCCCGTGAACGCGCTTCCAGGCTCCCGCCGTGTGAAGCACCCCTGCGTGGTACTGCTCGTACTGCTGGCAAGCGCCCTCGTCGTGTATCCGCAGCCCGTCGCTGCAGAGCTCATGATCGTCGGCAACGACGAGAAGATCTATTGGGATGACGCCGGGAAGGCGGTCTTCACGGCGCCGGGGAAGGACACGGTCTCCATCGTCGACATCAGCAACCGCGAGTCGCCGCGCATCGTCGCCAATCTGCCCTTGATGAACTCGATCTTCGGCCCGCCGGTGAACCTGGCGATCACCCCCGACGAGCGGCTCGCGATCGTCGCCAACTCGATGAACTGGGTCCAGGAGGACACCGCCTGGAAAGCGGTGCCCGACAACAAGCTCTACGTCATCGATCTCAAGGCCAACCCGCCCAAGCACCTCGCGACGGTCGAGGTTGGGAAGCAGCCCTCCGGGCTGTCGATCAACTCGCGCGGCGACCTCGCGCTCACCGCCAACCGGGCGGATAACTCGATCAGCGTGGTGTCCATCCAGGGAACGGACGTAAAGCTCGTCGAGACGGTGCCGATGGGCGAGCAGGTGGCGCATGTCGTCTTCACCCCGGACGGCAAGCGCGCCCTCGCGGTGAAGTTCCCCGGCCACAAGGTCGCCGTGCTGAAGGTCGATGGGCAGAAGGTGACCTACGACAAGTACGATATGCCGGTCGGGCTCTGGCCGTACAACATCGACGTGACCCCAGACGGAAAGCTCGCGCTCACCGCTGACAACGGCAACGGCGGCACGTCGGATGGCCATGTCGATACAGTCAGCGTCATCGACCTCGAGGCGAATCCGCCGCGAGTGATCGACCACGTGGTGGTCGGCGACGCGCCCGAGGGGCTGGCGATCAGCCCAACAGGCGAGATCGCCGTCGCGCTGCTCCTTCGTGGCAGCTCGGGAGCAGGCGTAACAAAGAGCTCGTGGTTCTACAATAAGAACAGCAGCGCGGTGGTGCTGAAAATCGACGGCAAGACCGTGAGGAAGGTCGGTGAAGTCGAGGTCGGCGCCTTTGCCGAGGGCGTGGTGTTCAGCGCGGACGGCAAGTACATCTACGCCGGCAACTTCGTGGACAGAGACGTCTCGATCCTGAGGGTGGACGGGACCAACGTCACTAACACAGGGAAGCGCTTGCAGCTCCCCGGCCGTCCCGCGGCGATGCGCGGCCGAACCCAGTAGAGGGACGCGAGACCTTTAGCCCGGGAGGGCCGGGGGCCATGGGGGGCTGGAGACGCCGCTTCTCCCAAGGTGGCACCTGTCGCCCGGCCCGCTCTAAACGTTCGCCACACCTTTGATCGGCTGAGGAAAGGAGGTGACGCAAGGTCATGGCCAAGATTCTCTTCATCGTGACCCATGCAACCGATGACCCCACGCGAGCCGTGCTTCCCTTCGTGGCCGCAAAAGGTGCCCGTGACGCCGGTCACGAGGCATCCATTGACCTGTCGGGCGAAGCGGTGTGGCTGATGCGGGATATCGTCGCGGAGAACGCGAAAGGGGTCGGGTGGCCAACGGTCAAGGAACTTCTCGCGACGGTGGTCGCGGCCGGCGTTCGGATTCACGTCTGAACGGGGTGAGCCCGCGCCCGCGGGATAACCGACCAGGATTTGGTCGGTAAGAACGCCTCGTTCACAAACCCTGTCGAGTTCGCGAACCGAATCGTTGCGCACGACCGGTCGTCTCGTTCTAAACCGCTCGTGATCTAAGACAGCCTCTCCATGGGCCTGGGGGGCTCTCCCGGGGGTCCCGCTCGCCCGGTGGCGGGGGTTGTATGGGCATGCGCGGATCTGCGATGGTGTGGTAGGCCAACCCTTCTAACTTCCCGCCACTTCGGCCCGCCTGTGCCATATTCGCCTTGACGCTCCGACGAAGCGTGGAGTAGCCTCGCTCGCAAGTCGGTCGGATCATGCTGCCGCGCATCCACGCCGCCGCCGGGGCCTGCCGCCGGGAGGGCGGGGCGCTCCGCCGGCGGCGCGAATTTTTTGTGTCATCATTGGAGGGGTACGCCATGGCGCGAGTGGGTCGGGGAATCGGGGTGGCGGTCCTGGCGATCGGGATGGTGTGTCTGGCGGGCCGCGGCGCAGCCGGGGCGGCGGGCCCCGGGGACGAGGCCCCGGGAGGTGCGGGGCCCCCCGGCCCCCTCCGGCTGACCCTGATGGCGCAGCAGGAGCCGCCTCCCCCGGGCCCGCCGGCCCCTCCCCTTACCGTGACGCCGGAGGGGACCCTCCCCCTCCCCCTGCGGGACGCCATCCTCCAGGCCCTCCGCCGGAACCTGGACCTGCTCATCGAGGGCTACAACCCGAAGGCCCGGACGGAGGAGGTCACCCGGGAAGACGCCGCCTTCGATCCGGCGGCCTTCGCCACCCTGAAGTTCAGCGAGACCAAGACGCCCTCCGCCTCCAACCTGGGGGGCTTCACCGCCTTCTCTCCCAGTGAGCGGGAGACGGAGACCGGGAGCGTGGGGGTGCGCAAGCGCTTCACCCTGGGGACGGAACTCGAGTTGGCCTTCAACAACGATCGCACCGACTTCAACTCGATCAGCCAGGTGGTCAACCCCGCCTACCGGACCGACCTGACGCTCACCCTCACCCAGCCCCTCCTGAAGAATTTCGGCTTCGAGGCGAACGAGACCCCGCTCCGCCTCGCCCAGGGCAATCTGACCATCGCCCAGGCTGCCCTCGCGCAGCGCGTGCAGGGGGTGGTGGTGGAGGTGGAGGGGGCGTACTGGGACCTGATCTTCGCCATCGAGGACCTGGAGGCCCGGCGCCGCTCCCTCCGCCTGGCGGAGGCGCTGGTCCGGCTGAACCAGGCGCGCGTCCGCGCCGGCGTCGCCGCGCCCGTGGAGGTGATCCAGGCCGAGGCGACCCGGGCGGCCCGCCTGGAGGAGATCATCACCGGGGAGAAGGCGCTCCGAGACGCCGAGGACCGGCTGAAGCGGGCCATGAGCTTCGGGCTCGCCCCGGGAGAGCCGGAGTTCACCATCCAGCCCACCGACAAGCCGACGGTCGTGGGGGGGCCCGTCCCGCTGGAGGAGAGTCTGAAGGCGGCGCGGGAGCGCCGGCCCGAGGTGCTCCAGGCGCAGGAGCAGGTCC
>JBOHQK010000185.1:0-16332 GCA_050732195.1 Methylomirabilales bacterium (SeqCode) | reverse complement strand
GCAGGAAGGCGGTGAGGACGATGCGCCATTCGAAGTTCTGGATTAGGCGGCGGTCCAGTGCCATGATTTAGTGCCGGGCCAACTGACTTCGCCCCACTTCGTTCTCGGTCGTCGGCGGTCCTCAACGAACCAGAGCGTACGCCTCCGGCCGCCTCCTCCCTCGGGCCTCGTGCTGCTCGTCATTTGGCCCGGCCCCCAGTCGTCGAGTTGGCATCAGGTCCAAAATCTGTTGGAGTCACCCTAGTCCGCGATGACCGGCTCTGGGCGGGCGGGAGGGGCGGCGGGCGGCCTGGGCTCCGACGCCGGCGGCCGCTGCCCCCGGGGGACCTCCACCGTGGGGAGGGGGAAGGCCGCCTCCAGGATGGCCCGCGCGACCGGCGCGCCGGCGGCGCTCCCGAACCCCGCGTGCTCGGCGATGACGACCACGGCGATCTCCGGACTGTGGGCGGGGGCGTAGGAGACGAACCACCCGTGGTCCTTCAGCCCCCGCCGGTCCTGGCCCGGCTGCTTCCGGACCACCTGGGCCGTAGCCGTCTTGCCCGCCACCTCGATCCAGGGGATCCGGGCCCGCTGTCCCGTCCCCTGCTCGTCGTTCACCACCGCCCACATCCCGTCGCGGAGGATCCGGAGAGTCTCAGGGCTCACCCGAACCCGGCGGAGGATTTCGGGGCCGTACTCCTCGACCACCTCCCCCTGCCAGGACTCGACCCGCTTGACGACCCAGGGCTTGTAGAGGATTCCCCCGTTCGCGATGGCCGACACCATCGTGAGGACCTGGAGCGGCGTCGCCAGGACCATCCCCTGTCCGATGGCCGTGATGACGGTGTTCCCGGGGTACCAGGGCTCCCCGGTCACCTGCTGCTTCCAGGCCGGCGTCGGGACCAGGCCCCGGCCCTCGTCCCCGAGCCCCAGGCCCTGCTCCGCCCCCAGCCCAAACTCCCGCGCCATCTCCACGATCGGCTCGATCCCGGTCTTGAGCGCCACCTGGTAGAAGTAGGTGTTGCAGGACTCCGCGATGGCCCGGCGCAGGTCTATCACCCCGCGCCCCTCCCGTTTCCAGTTGTCGAAAGTAAAGTTGCCCAGGGTGAAGGAGCCGGGGCAGTCCAGGAGGGTGGAGGGGGTGATGGCCCCGCTCTCCAGGGCCGCGGCGGCCACCACGAGCTTGAAGATGGACCCGGGCGGGTACTGGCCCTGGAGGGGCCGGTTCTGGAGCGGGTGGCGCGGATCGCCGGCCAGAGTCCCCCACTCTTCCGCCGAGATCCGCTGGGTGAAGAGGCTGGGGTCGTAGGCCGGGTTGCTCACCCAGGCCAGAATCTCCCCGGTCCGCGGGTCCATCGCCACCACGGCCCCGCTCTTGCCCGCGAAGGCCTTCTCCGCCATATCCTGAAGCCGCCGGTCAATCGTCAGGACCAGGTTGAAGCCCGACTGGGGCTCCATCCGCTCCACGAGGCGGGTGATGCGCCCCAGGGCGTCCACCTCGATCTGCTCGCCGCCGTCGATTCCCCGGATGAACGCGTCGAAGCGGCGCTCCACACCGGCCTGGCCAAAGGGCTCGCCGGGAGCGAAGTCCCGGAACTCCTCCCGGGCCAGCTGGGCCTGGTTCACCTCGCTCACGTAGCCCAGCAGGTGGGCCGCCAGGCTCCCGGCCGGGTAGGCCCGGATCGGATGGACCCGCAGGCTCACCCCCGGGAGGTCCAGCTTGCGCTCCTCCAGCGCGAGCATCGTCCGCTCGGGCACCCCCGCCCTCAGCAGGAGAGGCGTAAACGGGCGGCTCCGCCCGCCTGCCAGCTTCTCAGCCACCTGCTCCGCCGGCATCCCCAGAAGCGACGCGAGGCGCTCGACCGTCCTCTCCGGCTCGGTCACGTCCTCCGGCACCACGTACACGTCGAAGGAGGGGCGGTTGTCCACCAGGATCTGCCCGTAGCGGTCGAAGAGGATCCCCCGGGGGGCCTCCACCAGCCGTAGCCGGAGGCGGTTGTGCCGGGCCATGGCCAGGTACCGGTCCCCCTCCAGCACTTGGAGATGCCACAGGCGCAGGACCAGGACCACGACGACAGCGGTCGCCACGAGAATGAGCCGGCCCGCCCGGCGCTGGATGGCCGGCGCCGGGTTCAGGGTGTGCCAGGCGGTCACAGCCGGACCTCCAGGCGGGCCTTGAGCTGACGGGCGCCCAGGATCGCCGCTCCCAGCAGGGCCGTGTACAGGGCAGTGGGGAGGACCACGGTCAGGAGGGCGCCGACGGGCGGGCCCAGACGGAAGAAGTGGAGGAGCAGGTGGGTGAGGCTCCCGACGGCGAGGCCGCTCCCGGCCAGGAGGACCAGCCGGGGGAAAACGCGGCTCGCGTCTACCCCTTCCGCCACCCGGGACAGGGCGAAGCCCCCAGCGCTCAGTGCGAAGGCGTGCAGCCCGAACGGGGCCCCCGAGAAGGCGTCCTGGTAGAGGCCCAGGAGGAACCCCATCGCTGTCGCCACCTCCGGGCTGGCGCGGAAGGAGAGGAAGAAGAGGAAGAGCAGGTAGAGGTCCGGGCGGATCCCGGCCACCCCCAGGCGGTGAGCGAGGGTCGTCTGCAGGAGCGTCACCAGGAGCAGCCCCAGCAGGAACCGGGTCATCGGTCCCCCCCCCGGGGCGCCCCCGGAGCCCCGGGCGGCCCCGCGCCCCGCTCCCGGGTGATGACGAGGACCTCCTCGAGGCGGCCGAAGTCCACGCTCGGCTGGATCGCCGCCTCCTGGAAGAGCGCCCCGCTCTTCCGGTGGATCTCGGTCACGGTCCCGATCAGGATCCCCTTGGGGAAGACCCCGCCCATCCCCGAAGTGAGGACCACGTCCCCCACGCGCACCTCGGCCATGAGGGGGAGGTACTTCACGGTGGCGGTCTGCCCCCGGTCGCCGGTCACCAGGCCCGTCCCCCGCTGCTCCTGCAGCAGCGCCCCCACCGAGGAGACCGGGTCGGTGAGGAGCTGGACCTTGGCGGTCCACGGCATGACCTCCACGACCCGGCCCACGAGCCCCTCCGTGGCGATGACCGGCAGACTGCGCTGCACCCCCGCCACCGAGCCTTTGTTGATCATGATGGTCTTGAACCAGTTGGTCGTGTCCTTGGCGATGACCTGCGCGGCCACCAGGTCAAACTCACGGCCCGCGGGAAGGTCCAGCAACCGCCGGAGCCGGGAGTTCTCCAGGCCGGCCTCCGCCAGGCGGCGGACCTCCTCGCGGAGCGCTGCCATTTCCTCCTGCAGTCGAAGGTTCTCGGCCCGGACCCGCCGCAGGTCCACGTAATTCGCCCAGAGCCGGGAAGTGGTCCCGGTGACGGCGGCGTACAGGTTGAGGAACGGGGTGACGGTGAGGACCAGGCCCCGCTCCACCAGATCCACCAGGGGACCCTCCTGGCGGACCTGGAGGGTCATGAAGAGGAAGGAGACGAGGAGCGCGATGGACAGGATGACGGCGCGACGGTACCGGAGGAAGACGCGGAGGAGCATCGGGGCGTCCGCCCTCTTCTACGCCGGCCGACCCGGCGCCAGACGGAGGATGCGGGGCAAGGACAGGTGAAGCGCCTGACCGGTGGGCCAGGACCGCCCGGGAGCCCACGCAGGCCGTGCCGGCCCGGTCGGGCCTGCGGCCGGCCGACGCGGACCGGCGGTCCTCACGACTCCAGGCAGACGACCTTCAGGAGGTCCAGCTCGTCCAAGACCTTCCCCGCGCCCAGGACCACGCAGGAGAGGGGATCGTCCGCCACCTTCACCTTCAGGTGGGTCTCCAGGGAGATGAGGGTGTCCAGGCCGTGCAGGAGGGAGCCGCCGCCGGCCATGACCACCCCCTTCTCGGCGATGTCGGCGGCCAGCTCGGGGGGGGTTCGCTCCAGTGCGGTCTTGACCGCGTCCACGACAGCGTAGATGGGGTCGTGGAGGGCCTCCCGGATGTCGCTGTCGGTCACCGTGAGGGCCTTGGGGATGCCGTCCACCAGGTCCCGCCCCTTGACCTCCATCTTCCGGGGCTCGTCGAAGGGATAGGCGGAGCCGATCTGGATCTTGATGTTCTCGGCGGTCCGTTCCCCCACCAGCAGGTTGTACTTCCGCTTCAGGTACTGGATGATGGCCTCGTCCATCTCGTCGCCGGCGATCCGGATGGACTGACTGTAGACGATCCCCGAGAGGGAGATCACCGCCACCTCGGTCGTGCCGCCACCGATGTCCACGATCATGTTGCCCGAGGGCTCCTGCACCGGGAGGCCGGCGCCGATGGCGGCCGCCATGGGCTCCTCCATCAGGTAGACCTCCCGGGCGCCGGCCTGCTCCGCCGAGTCCCGGATGGCCCGCTTCTCAACCTGGGTGATGCAGGAGGGGACCCCGACGACAATGCGCGGGCGCACCAGCGCCTTCCGGTTGTGGATCTTTACGATGAACGCCCGGATCATCTGCTCCGTCACGTCGAAGTCGGCGATGACCCCGTCCCGCATGGGGCGGATGGCCACGATGCTGGCGGGCGTGCGCCCCAGCATCTCCTTGGCCTCCTTCCCCACCTTCAGGACCTGGCTGGTCCCCTTCTTGATCGCCACCACGCTCGGCTCCGAGAGGACGATCCCCTTCCCCCGGACGTAGATGAGCGTGTTGGCGGTCCCCAGGTCAATCGCCAGGTCGCTGGAGAACATCCCGTAGAACCAGTTGAAGATCATGAGTCCTCCCCCGCAGAGGGTGTCCCTGCCCCTTCTCCGATCCGAAAATCATGCAGGAATTATGCCCGGAACCCGTGGGCCGACACTTACCACAGCCAATTCGCAAAAACAAGGGGCTCCCCCACCCCCCTTGCGCCCCGGGGGTTCTTCCAGTATCCTTGGGGCGCTCGGGGGGGGCGAATGGGGATGCGTGTCCCGCGCCCCCGGGGGAGACCTGGCCCGCCATGATGCGCGCCCTCAGGAACTCCTTCAAGACCATCTTCTTCCCCGTCATGTGGCTGGTGATCATCACCTTCATCGGGACCCTTTTCTACTGGGGGATGGGCTCCCCGGCCGACACCGGCAACCCCGCTGTCCTCGCCACGGTCGGGGACATCCGGATCCTCCGCACCGAGTACGCCGAGGCCTACAAGCGCCAGGAGGAGTTTCTCCGGCGGCTCTACGGCCAGCAGGCGGATGCCCGCCTCTTCGAGGCCTTGAACCTGCGGCAGCGGGTCCTGGAGGACCTCATCAGCCGGGTCCTGATCCTCCGGGAGGCCGAGCGCGTCGGGCTCGCGGTCACCGAGGGGGAGCTCATCGCGGAGATCAGGGCCACGCCGGTCTTCGCCACGGAGGGGAAGTTCAGCCGCGAGCGGTACCTGGAGCTGCTCAGGTTGAACGGGCTGAATCCCGAGACCTTCGAGGAGCAGATCCGCCAGGACCTCCTCCGGCGAAAGATGGTCGAGATGATCCGCGGCACGGCCAAGGTGTCCAGGGCGGAGGCGCGGGCAGCGTTCCGAGCAGCGCAGGAGCAGGTGGTCGTGGAGCACGTGGCCTTCCCGGCGGGCGGGGAGGGACGGGAGGCGGCGGAGAAGTTCCGGGCGGCGGTCACGGCCGGGACCCCGTGGGCAAAGGCGGCCGCCGACGCCAAAACGACCGTCAAGAAGACCGAAGCCTTCACCCTGGGCCGCGCGGTGGTGGCGGCCCCTGACGCGGAGCCGTTCGGCCTGGCGGCCTTCCGGCTGAAGGTGGGGCAGGTCAGCCCGGTCGTGGAGGCGGCGACGGCCTCTTACGTCCTGCGCCTGCTCAAGCGCAACCCGCCCGACATGGCCGCGTACGAGAAGGAACAGGCCACCTGGCACCGGAGGCTCCTGGCCCAGAAGGAGCAGCAGATCTTGAGCGCCTGGCTCCAGCAGCTCCGGGCCCGGGAGGACATCCAGATCCTCCAGGCCGCGACCTAGGACAGGGTGACGGAAGCATGCCGTACGTCTACCATACTGACGACGGGATGATTCAGGGGTTTTCCCGGGAGCGCTCGGACATCCCCCTGGGAGATGTCTGCATCCCCATCTCCGTCGAAGCGTACGAGATGCTCTGCGCGCTGCCGACCGGTTTTCGCGTGGACCTGAGCACGGGGGACCTGCAATCCCATATGATCACGGACCACGAGGACTGGATCCGCTGGATTCCGGTGGTCCTGAACCACCGCCTGGTGGACGGCGAATACGTCCCGATCCTGCGGGAGCCCACGCGCTTTGAGGAGGCGCTCGAACGGAAGGCTGCGGCCCGGCGGCGCGAGCCCCCCCGCTCGTAGGCCCCGCCGCCTTCCCCCCCCGGAACACGGGCGACCCTTCGGCACCTTGCCCGCGCCCGGTCCCCGCCGTGCCGTAGCCTCGCAGGACCCGCCCGATCCCTCCCGGTGCCCGCTTCGGGCGCCTATCCCCCCGCCCGGCTCCCCCGGCCGCGCCCGCCGGCTCGACTCGAGGGCGCATCGCGTGACGAGGCCCGCCGTTCCGCCCCGCCGTCTCACCCGGGATCCCGGGGATGGCCGCGCGGGCTCCCCGAGCTACGCCGGCGCCCACGCCACGTAGACGCGCTGCTTGGGGGCCGCCGGGTCGGGCCCCGGGATGAAGACGAAGCCGTGCTCCCGCCCGGACCCCACACAGTCTCGCAGAACCTCCACGTCCTGGCGGCAGTACTCCACTACCTTCCGCCGCAGGGCCGGGTCCCCGGAGCGCCACCAGCGGAGGGCCTGCTCACCGCTCCCCCCCTTGCCCCGCCCCAAGGTCGCCCGGGCTAAGTCATCCAGGCTCACCCGGAACCCCAGGCGGCGGCGCAGGTCCGCCAGAACATCGAAGGACTTGGGGAGCAAGGCCAGCGTGGGCCCGTAGGCCGAGAGGAGGGGGAGGTCGAAGCGGTTGCCGTTGAAGGTGATGAGGCGGGGGAAGCGGGAGAGCTCCTGCAAGAGGGGAACCGCGTCCGGCTCGAACCATTCCCGGAAGCCGAAGGCGGGGTCCCAGGTGACCGCCACCGCGAGGCCAAAGGCGGGGATGTTGTCCCAGCCCCCGGGCACCTCCTCCGGCCCCCGCTGGCTCTCGGTGTCCAGGTAGATCTCGTCCATTCCCACCGGCCCTACCCGGCGGGGGGCTCCCACCCGGCCCGGCAGCGGGCCTCCAGGTCGGCGCTGAGGGTCCCCTCGCAGACCGGCTCCGCCGGTCCGGTCATCCGCAGGCTGAAGTCCGGCGCCACCTCGATGGCCAGCGTCCCGCCGGGCATCTCCACGGCCACCCGCTCGTCCGTCAGGCCGTTCTTCCGGCACGCGGCGGCCACGGCGCAGGCGGACGAGCCGGAGGCCAGCGTGAAGCCGGCGCCGCGCTCCCAGATGAGGATGGCCACCCGCCCCCGGCCGAGCACCCGGGCGAACTGCACGTTGATCCGATTCGGGAACGCAGGGTGGTGTTCGACCTTCGGCCCGAGAAGCCGGATGCGTCCCGGATCGAGCGCGTCCGCCAGGACGACGCAGTGGGGGTTGCCCACCGAGACGCAGGTGACGGTGAGGCGCTCCCCGTCCACCTCGAGCGGCTCCCGGATGACCTCCCGCGACGGCCCGCGCACCGGGATGTCGCCGCTGAGGAAACTGGCCCGCCCCATGTCCACGGTGATGCCGGTGATCCGCCCCCCCTCCCGGCTGAGGGCCGCCCGCACCACGCCTCCCTTCGTCTCGACCGTGAAGGTGTCGGCCCGGGCGTGGCCCGCGTCCGCCAGGTAGCGCGCGAAGATCCGGATGCCGTTTCCGCTCTTCTCCGCCTCGCTCCCGTCCGGGTTGAAGACGCGCAGCCCGAAATCGGCGGCGCGGCTCTTCGTCAGGAGCAGGACCCCGTCGGAGCCGACGCCGTAGTGGCGGTGGCAGAGGAGCCGAATCGCCGCCGGCGTGAGGGGAAACCCCACCTCGGCCTCCTCCAGCACCAGGTAGTCATTGCCGAGGCCATGCGACTTGACGAAGCGGGTCATCCGCGTCCCCTGGCGCCGCGCGCGCGCAAGCCCCGCCGGCCGGGGCCGGTCGGCGGGAGGATAGCGGGGGCCTCCGCCCCGGTCAAGGCGAAAGGCCTCACGCGAAAGCTGGCGCTCCCCTCTCCGCCCTGTGCTATAGTCAAGACCGAGCAATACCCGGGCGATGCATGACTGGCCTCGGCAGGAGGGGGTTTCATGAAGGTGCGGGTACGGCGGGCAACGCTGGATGACCTCGGCCTGGGCGTGGGCAAGCGGACCCGGCTGCGGCGGCTCCTGTACGAGCACGGGCCGGGCAACGGGACCCTCCTGCTCCTGCCCATTGACCAGGGCCTCGAGCACGGGCCACGGGACTTCTTCGAGAACCCGGAAAGCCTCGACCCCGACTATCAGCTCCGGATCGCCCGGGAGGGGGGCTACTCCGGGATCGTCTTCCAGGTGGGACTGGCCAGCAAGTACATGCGGGGATTCGAGGGAACCGTCCCCCTCATCCTCAAGCTCAACGGCAAGACCGAGATCCCGGACGACAGCCACGCCCTCTCCCCCTGCATCGCCTCCGTGGAGGACGCGGTGCGCCTGGGGGCAGACGCCGTGGGCTACACCCTCTACGTCGGCTCCCCGGCCCAGCCCGAGGACTTCGTCCAGTTCATGGCCGTCCGCGAGGAGGCGGAGCGCTTCGGGATGCCGGTCATCATCTGGGCCTACCCGCGGGGGGAGGCCATCAAGAAAAAGGGGGGACGGGACAGCCTCTACGCCATCGAGTACGCCGCGCGGGTCACCGCGGAGCTGGGGGCCGACGTGGTGAAGGTGAACATGCCCGTCCTGGACCCCGAGAAGGACAAGGACGCCCCCAAGCCCTACAACACCCTGCGGCTCAGCCAGGAGGAAGCCATGGAGCGGGTGGTCCGTGCGGCCGGCCGGACCATGGTCCTGGTCTCGGGCGGCTCGAAGATCTCGGATGCCGACCTGATGGAGAAGGCCCGCATCGCCATGGACGCCGGGGCCACCGGCCTCATCTTCGGCCGCAATGTCTGGCAGCGCCCGCACGATGAGGCGCTCCGGATCAGCAAGGAGATCCGGTCCCTGATACTCCAGTACCCGGCCTGATCCCCCCGCCCCTAAAAACAGCGCGGCCCCTCGCGGGAACACCCCGAGGGGCCGCTTCCCTTTCCGGACGCCTCAGCGGACCTCGCCGCGCCGAAGGAGGGCCCAGGCCCCCGGGAGGGCGAGGGTAGCCGCCGCCAGCTTCAGGAGATCGCCGGGGATGAAGGGGAGGAGCCCGCCGGTCACCGCCTTGGGCCACCCCAGAAAGATGGCGAGCCACGGGACCCCGAACAGGTAGACGGCCACGTTCCCGGCGGCCATGGCTGCCGCCGCCCAGCGCACAGTCCGGTCCCATCCGCGCTCGGCCAGCGTCCCGGTCAGGTAGGCGGCAGCGATGAAGCCCAGAAGGTAGCCCCCCGTCGGTCCGAGGAGCCGGGCGAGCCCCGACGCCCCCCCCGCGAAGACGGGCAAGCCGACCAGCCCCTCGAGGACGTAGAGGCCGATGGCGGCGGCGCCCCGGCGGGATCCCAGCGCGGCGCCGGTCAGGAGGACGGCGAAGGTCTGGCCGGTGATGGGGACCGGGGTGAACGGGAGGGGGATCACAATGCGCGCGCACAGCGCCGTCAGGAGGCTGAAGCCCACGACCAGGAGGGCGTCCCTGAGGAGCCCGCCCCGCGGGACCGTCGCCTCCGCCAGGGTCGAGACCCGCGTCGCCGTCTGCATCGGGGAGCAACCTCCTTTCGCTGTCATCGCTGGGCCGGCAACCGTGGAGGGGAAAGCAGTGGGAGCATAGCCCAGGCCTTCCCCCCGGTCAAGCGGCGCCGCTAGCGGGTAGTGTCCTAATTTGAGTTTCGACCCAAGAGGAGAGCGAGTTTTGCTGGCTTGAAAGTAGTCAAGCCTACTTGGTACAAAAAATGCTTGCTAGGAATTCTTGGCCCATGCTACCAGAACGTAAGAAGTAAGAAAAAAGACTAGGAGGAAATAGATGGTCACGCAAAAGAAGAAGCTTACGATTAAGGAGGCGACAAGTCGCCTTGCCGACACCATCGAAGGACATCTAAAGAATCTATCACAGGCCGAGCAGGATAAGAAAATCAGCGCCGCCCGTGCCGTTCTTGCTGGCGCCCGCGCCAAGCGTCGTGCCATGCGTTCCGTGCGTTCCTCCAGCGCGTTGACCCCTGTTGCAACCCGAGGGCACGGATAGACTCAAGGAAAGTAGCCTCGTCCTCCTCTGCCAGAAGTTCTCTTACCAGCAACCGCTTGGCCCTTCGCCGCGCTTCCGTCGAAATTGGACGACGGCCCCGACTTCGTTCCTCACGAATCACATCCCTCACATCTGCTGGGTCTCTCTCTCCCATACCTCCCCCGTTAGCCGTCCTGCACGTATCTCGTCCCGAGTAGGCGACTGCCGTGTCTGGACCGACCGCCCTTGCCGAGCGAGAGTAGCCAAGCCTTCGGGGTCTGTCAAGCCAATCTTTTTTTGACTTGACATGGAGTAACCAAGCAATGTATCTTTCTTGGCGAGAGAGTGCCAAGACACGGGAGGCCACAATGTATAGGGTGCTGCTGGATGGGGTGCCAATTGAATGCGATTCAATGGAAGAAGCAAAACGCCTAGCTCGTTCTATTCGCAATGAAGAACGGAACGGTTCTCAGACAAAATCTCGAAGATCTACTGCTGGGCGCCAAGAGGAACGCCGGAGGGATGTTTTGAGGCTCTTGAAGGCTATTCGTGAGGCAGGTACTGATGGTATCCCCGGTAAGAAGTTGGCCCAGTCGCTTGGGCTCAAGACACCCAAAGCCCTAGGTCCAATCAAAGTCGTAATGAATAAACGGCTTGTAGCAGCTGGAATTAATCCTGAGCAGGTTTTTGAAACAAGCCGAGTTGATGGGGAGCGTAAATGGATCAGGAAAGAGAAAATGGACGAAGCCATAAAGACATTAGAGGCATAGCTAAAAGGGCCTAGGAGAGTCAAAGAATTCGGGGGGCCAGAGTTGGCCCCCCTTTTAGTGCCGGCGTGGTGAAAAGCAAACACAGCGGTCTTTAAAACCGCCGCGTCCTCCTAGGCGCTTCCGGGTTCAAATCCCGGCGCCGGCACATCTTTTAGACGACCATGCTCTAACTACTTAAAATCTGCCTTCTCTTAGCACGCCCGCCACCAAAGGGTCAAGGGCAAAGGTGGGGCGGGGAGAGCCCTCAGTTCTCCCCCGAGCCCTGAGGGTGATCTCCCCGCTTCGCCTTGGCCCATCGCGCCAGCACCGCCTTCCGGGCGATTGCAGACCGTACATCTGCGGGAATCCGCTCTTTACGCACCTTCCCCGAGGCAATCCCGCCCTTCCGCCCCAAGGCTACGGCATGGGGATTCTTCCGTCCCATGCCAAAAATATACACAAGCGGTTCGGTATTGTCAAGTATTTTTCCCTTGACAATACTAAAGCGCTTTAGTATATTCTTGGGTAGCAAAAGAAACCCCTGAACCGCTGGAACGGCTCAGGGGTGGCTGTTCCACCCGAGCAGCGAAGGCCACCCGGACGGTCCCCAGCCGAATCCAGGTTACGGCCTTCGCCAGAGAAAGGCAAGGCCGATGAACAGGCTGAAGCGGGAGAAGCAGTTGGCCGTGATCTCTGCCTTAGTAGAAGGCAACAGCATCCGGAGCGTGGAGCGCATGACTGGGGTTCACCGGGATACCATCATGCGGCTCCTCAACCGGGTCGGGGAGCGGTGCCTAGCCCTGTTGGATGCCCATATGCAGGGCTTCCACTCCAGGCGTCTCCAGGTTGACGAGATTTGGACCTTCGTGCAAAAGAAAGAGGCCCGGTTGACTGAGCAGGAGCACCGGGGCCGTGAGATCGGGGATCAGTATGTCTTTGTGGCCCTGGACGCTGAGACCAAGCTTGTCCCCACCTTCGCCGTCGGTAAGCGGGACGGAGAAACCGCCCTAGGCTTCCTGACAGAGCTTCGGCGGCGGCTCAACGGCAATGGGCGAATCCAGTTGACCACGGATGGTCTCAATGCCTATCTTGGGGCCGTGGAAGAGACCTTCGGGGCGGACGTGGACTATGCCCAACTGGTGAAACTGTACGGGGCTGTGAACCCTGGTCCGGGCCGGTACTCTCCCCCACGGGTCACGGAGACGATATCCACGCCGATCAACGGTAATCCGGACCCCCGGCATATTTCGACGAGCTATGTGGAACGTCAAAACCTCACCATGCGGATGCAGATTCGGCGGTTCACTAGGCTGACTAACGCTTTTTCCAAAAAGCTGGCGAACCTCAAAGCGGCGCTGGCCCTCTACTTTGCCCACTACAACTTCGTGAGGATTCACCAGACGCTTAGGGTGACGCCGGGGATGGCGGCAGGAGTGACGGATAGAGTCTGGAATATAGGAGAACTCCTGAGCTAAAATGGAGCCCAAATATGCAAGCTGCGGTTGTTATCGCTATGATGGCCATTGTCACAATGATTCCTGCTATGATTGTGAGGCACAAGACGGAGAAGGTAGTCTACTGGTGGTTTGCAACCATTGCTACTGGCTTTTTTCCCGCCCTAATCGCCTCCCTTCTGCACCGCTACAGAGGCACCCCGCCGATGCCGGCGTTCTTCTGGGGGATTGGTGTTTCGATAGGGGTAGGGGTTGTCATCGCCTACTTGGCGGGCGCTCTCTAACAACTTAGGACACTACCCGCTAGCGACCGAGGGCCAGGCCCTCCCGCCTCACGTCCGCGGCGGCCTCGACCACACCCCGGCCTCGGTCGAGGGCGGCTTCAGCCACCAGGCGGGCCCTGCCCGCCAGTTGGGCCATGGGGGCCTCACTCCACCTCGTAGACGGGGCCGCTCCCCTCTCGCTCCTCCACGACGAACTGCAAGGTCGTGTTCCCCACCTGGAACCGATCCCCGTGTCGGATGGCGCTCTCCTGGATCCTCTTCCCGTTGAGCAGCGTCCCGTTGGTGCTCCCCAGGTCCTTCAGGCGGAAGACTCCCCCCGCGGCGTCAATCGTGGCGTGGCGCCGGGAGACGGCGGTGTCCGGGAGGAGGATGTCCACGCCCTTTTCCCGGCCGACGACGCTCACGGCCTTCTCCAGCGGGTACTCCTGCCCGGCCCCCGGGCCCACCACGATGACCACGGAGGCCCGCAGCCGGGCTCCCGCCGCCGCCCGCACCTTGGGGCGGGTCACCGGGCCGGTCCTGTCCTCGGGCTCCTTCCGGCGCGCTGGCATGCGACCTCTCTCAGAACCGGGGGGTGGCCGGCGGCAGGAGGGGGATCTGCAGCCGGGTCCCCGCCGGGGGCGCCGCCCCGTCCGGGAGAAAGTTGTAGCGGGCGATCCGCGCGGCGAGGGCGGGCGAGCCGTAGTACCGCTCGGCGATGGTGGCGAGCGTCTCCCCTCGCCGCACCCCGTGGCTCGCGCGGACGGGGAGCATGAGGGTTTGCCCCGGCAAGACGCGGTCCGGCTCCCTCAGGCCGTTCAGCTCCAGGAGGGCCCAGGCCCGCCGGGAATCCCCCAGTTCGCGCTCGGCAATGCTGGAGAGACTGTCCCCCGGCCGGACCTCGTAGGGCTCCCCGATCGGGATGCGGAGCGTCTGCCCGGGCCTCAGGGCGGCCCGGGGATCGAGGCGGTTGGCCGCGACGAGCAGGGGGACGTGGCGCACATCCCGGTAGTAGCGCAGGGCGATCGCGCCAAGCGTCTCGCCCGGCTGAACCGTGTGGGTCAGGGGCGCCGCCACAGGGAAAGACGGCCCGGGGGTGGGGGGCGACGCGGGCGCCGGGGGCAGGGACGGCGCCTTGCGGGCGGTGGCGGCGACCGGCAACTCCGCGCTCTGGCCCTGGGTGTGCCAGCGGAGCCACCCCGGGAACGCGACCGCCACCATCGCGGCCAAGCCCAGGGCGGCCAGGAGCCGCCCCGCCCGACCGCGGCGGGCGGCAGACAGCGTATCGCCGGGCCGGCCCCGCCGGCTCCGCCGGGCCGCCGCCACGAAGTCGGCCACGGCCTTCTGGGCCTCGGCCCCCGTGAGCGGGACGACATCTAGGAGGGCCGCCTTCAGCGCCGCCGCGTCCGGGTATCGCTGGGCCGGCCGCCGTTTCAGGGTCCGCATGATGACCCGGTCCAGCGCCCACGGGATCTCCCGGGCGATCCCCCGGGGGGACTGCGGCTCGATCGTGAGGATCTGGTTGACCACACTACTCTCCGCATCCCCCGGGAACGGCTTGACCCCGGCGCAGAACTCATAGAGCACGATGCCCAGGGCAAAGAGGTCCGAGGCGGGCGTGAGCGCCTCCCCCTGGATCTGCTCGGGGGACATGTAGGCGGGGGTCCCGAAGGCCTGGCCGGTCTGGGTGAGGGCGGAGGCGTCGGGCAGGATCGCGATCCCGAAGTCGCTGAGCTTGGCCCGGCCGTCTCCCCCCACCAGGATGTTGCTGGGCTTCAGGTCCCGGTGGATCAGGCCGCGGCGGTGGGCGTAGGCGAGGGCGTCGCAGATCTGGGCCCCCACGGCCACGGCAACCGCAGCCGGGAACCGCCCCACCCGCTGGAGGAGGGACTTGCCGTCCAGCCCGTCCACGAACTCCAGGGCCAGGAAGGCCCGCCCGGCGTCCTCCCAGAACTCGTAGGCCCGGACGATGTGGTCGTGGGCGAGGCTGGTGGCCACCTCCGCCTCTCGGCGGAAGCGCTCCCGCATGGCCGGGTCATCCCGGTAGCGGGGGTGGAGCTCCTTCAGGGCCACCACCCGTCCCAGGCTGGCGTGGCGGGCGCGGTAGAGGCGGGCCATGCCACCGCCGGCCAGCTCCTCCAGAACGACGTACTGGCCCAGCCGGACCTCGCCCGCCGCCACGGGGGAGGCCGCCGCCTCGGCCCGCTCCACCATGTCCGAGGCCCCCTCCGCTCCTCCTGCCGGTCCCGATACAAAAAACCGGGCGCGCCTGCCGCCCGGCCGCGCCCCGGAGAGCCGCGGCGCTTGATTTACTAGCACCGGCCCGCTACAATGGCAAGCACAAAAGCCGCTCTCGTCGGAGGCCACGCATGACCCTCGGGGACCTGATGAACACCAAGCCGGTCACGGTACGGCCCACCGAAACCGTCGCGGCGGCCGCCAAGCGGATGCGGGACGAGGGGGTGGGCTGCGTGGTCGTCACCGGCCCAACCCGCAAGCCGGTGGGGATCCTCACGGACCGGGACATCGTCCTCGCCGTAGTGGCGGAGGGGCGGCTCCCCGCGGCGACCCGGGTGGAGGAGGTCATGTGCCGTCACGTCATCACCGGCCGCGCGACCGACACCCTGATGGACGCGGCCATGAAGATGGCGGAGGCCTCCATCCGGCGGCTGCCCATCCTGGACGGCCAGGGGCGGATGGTGGGGCTGGTCTCGGTGGACGACCTGCTGGTCATCCTCATCACCGAGTTATCCAACATCTCGGCGGCCATCGCCGGGCCGTCGAAGATCCTGACCACGTAGAACGCGGCGGCCGCCCAGGGGGATCCCCGGGCGGCCGCTGTGCGTCCGGAGGCCGGCTCCCGGCCGGCCGCTAGACCTCTCAGGAGCCCCCGAAGCCGATGGTGACCCGTCCCTGCTCGACGATGACCGGGACCTCCCGCTTCCCCTTGGAGTACTGCAGCATCCGGTCCAGGTCAGCCCTCTTCTTCGTCACGTCGATATAGGTGAAGGGCACCTTCCGCCTCGTGTAGTCCTCCCGGGCCTCGGTGGTGAAGGGTCAGGTGTCCTTCCCGAAGATGAGGACGGTGACGGCCATGCCGGTTGCCTCCTTTCCCGGGACCCAGGGCCCCGCCGACCCGAGGAGTATAGCCGGCCTGGCGCGCACCTGCCAAGGGGGCCGCGGGGCGCCATACCGACGGCCGTGGGGGAGGGGATGACCGGACTCGAGGGACGCGTCGCCATCGCGACGGCCGCCGGCAGCGGGATCGGACGGGCCACGGCGCTCTGTCTCGCCCGCGGGGGGGCGGCTGTGGCCTGCGTGGACATCAAGCCCGAGGCCGCCGAGACGACCCGCCGGGACATCGCGGAGGCCGGGGGGAAGGCCCTGGCCCTGCCCTGCGATGTCCAGGAGGGCCCCCAGGTCGCCGCCATGGTGGAGCGGGTCCTCCAAGCCTGGGGCCGGATCGACATCCTGGTGAACGGCGTGGGCGGCGGCCAGCGGGCCGCCTCCATCCTGGACATCAGCGAGGAGGCCTGGGAGCGGATGCTCCGCTTCAACCTCACCACCACCTTCTTCTGCTGCAAGGCGGTCCTGCCCGCGATGCTGAGGCAGGGCTACGGCCGGATCGTGAACATCGCCTCTATCGCGGGCCGTTCCATGAGCACCTTCCAGGGGGCCCACTACACCGCGGCGAAGGCCGG